>DASVVS010000190.1:0-10807 GCA_036386455.1 Thermoleophilaceae bacterium | reverse complement strand
GCGGGCGGTGCTTCTGGAGCAGGGCGCCGTAGTCGATCGTCTTGAGCGTCAGGTACATGTCGCGTGGCTGCCCGTTCGCGCCGGTGGCCGTCTCGCTGCCGGCCCACTTGAGTCCGTAGTGCCACCCCTTCGAGAACGGTGGCTGCGGGTCGGCGCCGACGTCCGCGTACTGGTCGTAGACGCAGACGTAGTCGTTGCGGCCGGCGGTGACCGGGCTCGGCCGCCAGTAGCGCCACTTGCCCCCGTTCAGCCAGGTGGTGCCGACGCACGGCGTCGTGGGCGTCGTGACCGCGTCGCGGGTGACGACCTCCTGGCACGTCCCGACGTTGCACGGCTTCACGACCAGCCAGCCCGGGGGCATCGAGCTCTGGAAGTTCCAGGCGCCGCAGCCGTTGTCGGGTGTGACGCCCATGCCGTGTGCAGCACGGCGCCAGGAGATGTCGCCGGCCGACTGCGCGCAGGCCGAGGTCCCGCCGTAGACAGGCTTGGCGTTGGGCCAGCTCGTCACCCGCCAGTTGTAGCCGGTGCAGCCGCTGTTCGCGAGCAGCCTGAAGACGTACGCGTGACCCTTCTTCAGCGTCGTGGTGGGCATGTCCCACGAGACGACGTCGGTGGTGCTCGGCAGGAACGAGCCCTGCGGCGAGTCGACGTACGAAGTCGTCTGGCCCCAAGGGTCGCCGTCGGCGTGGTATTCGATCCTCAGCCTCACGCTCGGCGACGTGGTGCAGACGTGGCGGAAGCTGCCGAGCTCGACGCGGTTGATCCGCTTGGTGACCGGCATGTGGACGAGCATCACGGCCGTGCCGGTGCCGATCGCCATCTCGTAGGGCGTGCCTTCAGGCCGGATCGCCAGGTCGGTGTTCGTCTCGCGCCAGCCACCGTCGGCTGCGGCCTGCGCCGCGGCCGGGACTGCTAGAGCGAGCAGGAAAGCGATCACCAGCGCGCGAGCCATGGCGTCACTGTGCGCTCGAACGATCGATCCCGCAACACCCCTCAGCGGCCCCTGAGCGCGAGTTTTGGAGCAAATTGGGGCAATAACGCTGACGCGCCACGTCTTCGTCGCGGAGCCGACCCTCTACGGCGCATCGATGGCAGGCTGAACAGCGGGGCGAGCGAAGCGCGCGATCACGAAGCCGCTGAGCAATGTGAACGTGATGGCGCCGGCGGCGCCGAACACAGTGAACTGATCCTCGACGCTCAAGCCGATGACCGGACCAATCGCCAAGACATCAGGTCCATCGCCGTCTACGCTGTCCCTTAACCGACACTTCGTTGCGCGGGCACGCGAGTCAATAGCCCGCGAGCAGGCGCCACCTAGCTGCCGGACCATCCGACGCACTACGACCTTGGTCTAAGAGGCCATTGGGCGGGAAGTGCAGGAGGAGTAGGTCCAAATGTTCAAGTATCGGTGTCCCGCTTGCGCGGCAGTTGCTTATAGCGCGGCGAGCGATCTCAGCGCCAGCGGGTGTCCGGCATGCGGGACCGACCTCGATGAGGCTGGGGTCGCGACAGTGTCGTACCCGTTGCCGCGCGAGCCTCGGCCAGAGGAGCTGGTTCCTCTGTACGGACCAAGCGCTGGGATGAACTCCTCCGTCCGGGCAGCTCGGGCTGCGGACGGATTACGCGACTAGCGGCCGTGGCCTCAGAAGATCATCGTCCGAGTAAGCCTCCCGGTAACGGCCGGAGAAGCGCCAACGGTCGAGCCGAGGCCGCCAGTGAGGCCCTCGTCGATGCGCAGACCGTCGCCGATCGCGACCAGGCCGCCGCCGACCGTGACCAGGAGAGCGGCCGGTCCGAGGATGGAAGGGCCCGGGCGTACCGGTTCTCACGCGCAGAGCGTCTAGAGGGCACGCTCGACCGCGACGAAGCGTCTCATGGGCGGGCGAGCACGGCTACCGAGCGACTCAACAAGGCAGTGCGGCGGGATGACAATGCGCGCCGGCGGGACGAGAGCGCTCAGGTGCGCGACGCGATCGCGCGGCGACTGGAGCAGCAGCTCGCGCCCCCGGCTGCGTCCGCCGAAGTCGCGCGCGTGCACGCGGCGGCGGTGCGCGCCCGCGCCGCGGCCGACCGCGCCCGCGCCGCGGCCGACCGTGACGAAGCCGCCGCCGATCGAGCGGCCGCCGCGCGCGACCGCGAGCAGGCAAAGGCCGAGCTGAGGCGATCGCAGTTCGACCACCTCACCGGCGCCTTCGGGCGTGAGCTCGGCATGATCGCGCTCGACCGCGAGCTCAACCGAGCGAGCCACGGAAGCGGACGGCTGGTGCTGGCCTTCGTCGACGTCGACGGGCTCAAGGAGTTGAATGACACGGAGGGACACGCCGCGGGCGATGCGCTGCTGCGAGACGTGGTCCATGCAATCCAGAAGCATCTGCGCTCGTACGACCCGATCGTGCGAGTCGGCGGGGACGAGTTCGTCTGCGCGCTCGCCGACGCGTCCATCGAGGAGGCCCGGCGCCGTTTCGAGGGGATCAGCGCAACGATCGAAAAGCTCCGCCCGACCGCCGCGATCAGCGTGGGGTTTGCCGCCATGCGCCCCGACGAGACGCTGGCGCACCTCGCCGCGCGTGGTGACAAGAACCTGTACGAGGCCAAGCACACGAAGTAGCCGCGGGGCCTTCCGCAGGGTCGACGACGAGAGCTACGTCACGGGCTCCAACACGAACGTCTCGATGGCGAGGTCGGGGTCGATGTGGTTTTGGCTGGTGAACGCGATCACTTTGCGCTCGAGCTCGCGCTCGACGATCTCAATGAGGCCGTCGCGCATCAGGAGCTGATAGTCGTGGCGGAGGCCGAGCACCCGTTCAGAGCGGCCGGCGTCGACGAGCGCAAGCTCGCCCTTCGTAAGCGTGTCAGCGAGCACGACCGTCACGAGATCGTCGGTAATGGTCGTCTTCGCCTGCGTCGGTCCGCGACCGGTGTACTCATGCATTAGCTGAACCATCGCGGTTGAGATCACCGCCGATGGGGCGTGGGTCGTGTGCTGGTGGGCCATAAGACACCTCTCGATCGCTTTCCTTCCTCGGCGGGTGTTGCACCACGACAGGGAGAGGAAGCTTGGAGGCCCAATGGCAGTGTGTGCGTTCCACTGTAGTGGCCGCGGGCGGTCCCGAACGAGAAAGGTGCGCTGCACTTTCCCGGGCACGTGACGACGCCGCGGCGCCGTCGCCGCGGGTCGGACGCGCTGGTACCGTCCCTCGGGACGTATCGCTCGTTAGGTCCACTCTCTCTTCCTTCCGCGCGACCCTCCGAGAGGGACTGGAAGGCAGGCGGAATGACGAGCAGCGCACACGACAGCGCGGTCGAGCGGTTGCGCGTGGGGGTGGCCGAGCAGGATCGGCTTCGCGACCGGTACAACGGCGCAATCGGCACGTCAACCGAGTTCGGCGCTTATATGCAACTCCGGGCCGCCGGCGATCACGTCGCAGCGCGCGAGGCTTGGGTTCACTGGGTCGACGACGAGAGCTACCGGGGGATCGGCGCCGGGCCGTTCGAGATGCTGGCTGAGTCGAGCCAGCTGTCACCACCCGCGGAGTCGATCCTGAGGCGGGTCGGGGTCTACCGCAGCGGAGGCGACGTTCGCACGGGCCGGGTCGTTTCGTCCGCGCTGTTGCCGCCCCAGCTTTCCCTCGACGTACCGCGCGACCGTACGGGGTTCGAAATGGCGCGCGCGGTCATTCAGCGATATCTCAGAGGCGACGTCGCGGAGGATGAGCTCTCGGACGTCTGCCTCATCATGTCGGAACTGGTGACCAACGCCATGGTGCACGGCGAGGGCGCGATCAAGCTGCGGCTCACAGTTCAGGACGATTTGGTTCGAGGCGAGGTCATCGACGACGGCCCCGGTTTCGAGCGCGAGATTCCAGAGCGTGGCCCGGACGACACCGGAGGACGCGGCCTGTTGCTTGTGGCGTCGCTCGCCCACCGCTGGGGTGTCCACGAGGGCAGCAGTCAAGTCTGGTTCGAGCGCCACCGCACTAGGCCGAACAAAGTCGCCTGAAAGCGGCGACGGCAACGACGAGGTCTCAGTCTTCTCGTATGCAGCCGCTGGTTCGGTGTTACGGTTTGGTGCAGAGTTGGACGGACGCTGACTGGCTGACCTTCGGAAGGATCTCCTTCCCCTCGCCATCTTCTTAGCTCCGCCTGGCCCCTAACCACCGAGGGGAAAGGCTCAGATGCTGAATACGGATGGAGGACCTGCGGGCGGCATGCCCGAAGGAATCGCGCCGCGCGCGGCGCACTGGAGCGCCACTCATCGCAAGACGGCGATCTTCGGTTTCCTGGCGTTCGTCATTGCTGCCGTCGTCGCGGGCGGGATGGTGGGCACCAACGAGCTCACCGACATCGACCAGTTCACCGGTGAGTCCCAGCGCGCTGAGCAAACGCTTGACGATGCCGGGCTGAGGCCGAACAGCGAGGTGGTCATGCTCCAGAGCGAGAAGCTCGTCGTCGGCGACGCCGAGTTTCAGGCAGCTATCAAGGACGCGACCGCTCGGCTCTCGAAGCTCGAGCACGTCGACAACGTGGTCCCACCGACCGGCGGTGCCGGTGATGTGAGCCGCGACGGACATGCCGCGCTCGTCAACTTCGAGATCGCCGGCGACTCGATCGAGGCCCAGGATCGGATCGACCCCAGCCTCGCGGCTACAGCCGCCGTCCAAGCTGCGCACCCGGAGCTGCGCGTCGAGCAATTCGGCAGTGCGAGCGCGACCAAGGCCATCAACAAAGTGGGCAGCGACGACGTCGCGAAGGCGGGGCAGCTGTCCCTGCCGATCACGCTGATCATCCTCGTGTTCACGTTCGGCACGCTCGTCGCAGCGGGCCTTCCGCTGCTGATCGGACTGACATCCGTGATCGCGGCGATGGGCCTCGTGACGATTCCGAGCCAGCTGCTGCCGATCGATCCGAACATCTCCGCGGTGATCCTGATGATCGGGCTCGCGGTCGGTGTCGACTACTCGCTCTTCTACCTGCGCCGCGAACGGGAGGAGCGTGCGGCCGGGCGCGATCCGCGCTCAGCGCTGGAGGCTGCCGCCGCGACCTCAGGCCGGGCGGTGCTGATATCTGGACTCACTGTCCTGGTCGCGATGTCGGGGATGTTCATCAGTGGCGACAAGGCGTTCATCTCGTTCGCTTACGGGACGATGATCGTGGTCGCGATCGCGATGTTTGCGTCGTTGACCGTTCTCCCGGCGATGCTCGCCTGGCTGGGGGATCGGGTCGAGAAGGGAAGGATCCCGCTCGTCGGGCGCAGGCGCGGGCCCGTCGGACCCTCACGCTTCTGGGCGGCGCTGACCGATCGCGTCACCCGGCGGCCGCTCGTATCGATCGTTCTCGCGGGTGGGTTCCTCGTCGCGCTGGCGATTCCGGCTCTCGGGTTGAAGACCGTGAGGAACGGGGTCGAGGACCTGCCGCAAGACATCGCCGTGATCCAGACCTACGAGCGAGTGAAGGCCGCCTTCCCTGGCGAGGGAGTGACAACCACGGTAGTCGTCAAGGCCGCCGATGTGCGCTCCGGCGAGGTCGCCGACCAGATCGCCGCGCTCCGAGGCGAGGTTCAGGCAACGGACAGCTTCCTCCCCGGGACCTCTGTCAACTACAGCGAGGACAACACGGTCGCCGAGATCGCAGTCCCCACCCCCGGGGGCGGCACAGATGCTGCGTCCGTGGACGCGCTCAACGAGATGCGTGGCGAGATCATCCCGGCCACGGTCGGTCGGGTCGAAGGGGCGACCGTCAACGTGAGCGGCGACGCGGCGGCCACCGAGGACTCGAGGAGCCAATCAAACAGCAGGCTGCCCTACATCTTCGCGTTCGTCTTCGGGCTGGCGTTCATCTTGCTGCTGGTCACGTTCCGCTCGGTCGTGATCCCGCTCACCGCGATCCTGCTCAATCTGCTCTCGGTCGGGGCGGCCTACGGAGTGCTGGTCCTGGTCTTTCAGAACGGTCACGGCGAGTCGATACTCGGCTTCACGTCGAACGGGGGCATCGGCTCATGGCTGCCGCTCTTCCTGTTCGTGATCCTGTTCGGGCTCTCGATGGACTACCACGTCTTCATCCTGTCGCGGATCCGCGAGCTCCACGAGCGCGGGGTGGAGACGGGCGAAGCGGTTCGCCAGGCGATCTCATCGACGGCGGGAACGATCACCAGCGCAGCCCTGGTGATGGTGGGGGTGTTCTCCGTCTTCGCCACGCTGAGCTTCGTAGACCTGAAGCAGCTCGGGGTTGGGCTCTCGGCCGCGATCCTGATCGACGCCACGATCATCCGCGGCATCTTGCTGCCGGCGCTGATGAAGATCCTTGGCAAGTGGAACTGGTACCTGCCGGCATGGCTCGAGTGGTTGCCACGGGTGGGCCCTCGCGACGAAGAGCCCCCTGCGGACCCGCCGCAACAGGACAAGCCGGTCAAACCACCCACACCCGTTCCGGCACCGGTCTGATGACAGCAACGAGGCGCGACGTTGTCGTGGTGGGCGGAGGTCAAGCTGGTCTCGCCGTCGGCCACTACCTCGCCGCCCAGGGGCGACGGTTCACCATCCTCGAGGCGGCGAGCGAGCCGGCCGCGTCCTGGCGTCAGCGATGGGACTCGCTCACGCTGTTCACGCCAGCCCGGTACGACGCTCTTCCCGGCCGCCCCTTCCCCGGCGATCCCAACCGGTACCCGGGCCGCGACGAGGTCGTCGACTACCTCGCGAACTACGCGGAGCACTTCGATCTGCCCGTCGAGCTGAACAGCCGTGTCGAGAGAGTTCGCCGTGACGAAGGCGGTTACGCCGTCGAGCTCGCCGACCGCACGCTGCGTACCGCTCAGGTCGTGATCGCCACGGGGCCGTTCCAGACCCCATTCGTGCCCTCGCTCGCGAACGACCTCGCGCCGGACATCGTGCAGATGCACAGCACCGAATACCGCAACCCACGACAGCTCCCGCACGGGCGCATCCTGATCGTCGGCGGCGGAAACACCGGCTACCAGATCGCCGCCGAGCTGGCCGCATCGCGCGAGGTGCATCTCTCGGTCGGGTCGCGGCAGATGCCCCTACCCCAGCGCCCGTTGGGACGGGACCTGTTCCGCTGGCTCGAGGCGACGGGCCTGATGCACAAGACCGTCGAGTCGCGCCTCGGCCGGCGGATGAAGGATCGCGACACGCTGATCGGATCGCGCCCGCGCACGCTACGCAGGCGGCATGGCGTGAAGCTTCACGGTCGCGCGACCAGCGCGGCCGACGCCCGCGTCACATTCGACGGCGGCGCGGAGCTCGCGTTCGAGGCGGTTGTCTGGGCGACCGGCTTCCGGCTCGACCACGCCTGGATCGACGCTCCGGTCTTCGCTTATAGCGGGCACGTCGAGCACACGCGCGGTGTTGCGAAGTCGCCCGGTCTGTACTTCCTCGGCCTCCCGTGGCAGCACACGCGCGGATCCGCGCTCCTCGGCTGGGTCAAAGACGACGCGGAGTACATCGCCGACCGGGTGGCAGCGTTCCACGAAACGGCGCGCGCGGTGCCGCCGCCCGTACGCGCCGTCGCGCAGCCGGCCGCCTAGGCCCCACCCTGCAGACGACGGCTCGCGCCGGTCGAAGCACTCGGCGATCGGCCGGGTCGAGTTCGTCGGTTCGCGGCCGAACGGGTCGCAGCCGAGCTCGGAGGAGCAGCTCCCACAGGCGCAGCCCGCGGAGCCGAGCCAGCCGCCCCGAGCTCGCGGCCGAGATCATTTTGCTGCTCTCACGGCGCCACGACGTCTATGTCGGTTGCCGCCGCGGGGCGGACGGCGAGCGATCGAGCGCGCTTTGGGCGCTGTGGGTCGACTGCGACGATGTGGAGCGAGCGAGGTCGCGACGGGGTGGAGCGTGCGACTTCGGCCCCGCGCCTTGCTCAGGTTGGTTCGGCGCGACCACTACGGGTAGGCGTGGATTAAGGGAGAGACGCTGATGGTCGCCACTACGGTGTGCTCGCCTGGTCGAACCCGCGGATAGAGGCTTGGCTCGGACGCTCAGGCGGACGCTCTCGGTCTCGTCTTCGGCTTCGCTGAATCGTTCCGGGGCCTCCTACGTCTACACTCAGCGGTGCAGCAGTCGCCCCCTGGTTCTCACGTTCCTCCTCCACCGGCGCGGCCTCTCGAGAGGAACCAGTCAGGGGACTTCATGACGACGGACGCTCATGTGGCGGACGCGCCTGAGGGACAGCCGGTTACCGCCGCCGTCTCGAACGCGATGGTCAAGCTCTACAAGGAGCAGTTCGGACGCGGGCCAACGAAGACGCGGACCGCCTTTGCGGGGCCGGACACGCTGCTCTGCACGCTGCAGGACTCGCTCACGCCAGCTGAGCGCAACTTGGTAAAGATGGGCGAGAACCAGCGCCTGCGCGACGTGCGCATGTTCTTTCAGTACGCCAGCGAGGACGAGTTCCGCGGGACCGTGGAGCAGATCACCGGCCGCAAGGTCTGGGCATTCATCAGCGGGATCGATGTCTGCGAGGACGTTTCGGTCGAGATCTTCTACCTCGAGCCGGAGGGTGAAGCTAGCTAGCGTTCGTGACCTCGCAAGGTTCCCCGTGCATGAGGCTCAAGCGATGCGATCGCCCAGGGGAACCCGACGATCGGCGCTTGCCATGCTGACTCCGCCGTTCCGGGACGAGCCGACCCGCGTGCACCGCGCGGGTCGCCGAAGTACGACCAGGCACCGGATCCGATGCGCTGCCTCGCGCTCGAGATCGGTGCGTCCTGCGGGTGCTCGGCGGCCTCGCTGGCGACAGCCGGACTCATCGAGAACGCCAAGGCTCCGGCGGCGATGGCGAGGCAGGGTTTGCGGGGCACGATTCCAAGCTAGCCCGTAGTACCGACCTAAAGGTCGCACTCGCGGGCGCCGCCGCCCTTAGCGCCTGACGGTAAGCGGGACTCCGCCTCCGACCCGTCCGGCGAGCCACGTGATCGCAGCCGTGCTGAGGCGGATGCAGCCGTGCGAGGCCGAGGTTCCGAGCTCGGCCGAGAGCCCCTGGGTGCCGTGCAGCGCGATCTGTCCCGGGCCGCCGGCGTACTGCTGGAGTACGTTCGATCGCGCACTGGTGGCGAGGGCGAACGGGCCGCCCGGCGTACCGGGAGCGAACGCGAGGGCCTCCTCGACGAAGAAGTCGCCCGTTGGCGTGGGGGTCGAGGGGCGTCCGATCACCGCGCTGAACCGGCGCACCACACGGCCGTGGCGGTAGACGGCCAGCCGGCGTGTGGAGAGGCTGAGCGCCAGGTGCCACGGGGTCGCGGCGGGCCGGGTGCGAGCCGCGAGGATCCAGCCCTCATGGCCGTTGGGGCGACCCGGCAGCCGGACGCGCAACCACGCCGTGCCCGTCTCGCTCGTCGCGCGATCGAGCACGGGCAGGACCGTCAGCACGCGTGTGAGCGGTCGCCGGGCGCGAACGGTCTCGATCCGCCGAGCGTCGGCGTGGGGGCCGGTCCGGACGGCGCGGTCATCGAGCAGCGTTACCAGCGCCTGGGCCGGGGGCACCTCGACCGCAGAGCGAGCCGGAGCGGCGAGCGCGCCGGCGGCACATGCCGTAGCGAGCGCGGCCGCCGCGACCTCGCGGACGGCTGGCATCAGCCGGTGAGCCGCGAGGGTCCGCGACGCGGCTTGAGCAGCACCGCCGCACAGGCGCGGTAGCGCGCTGTGAGAGTCCTCGGCGCGGTGGCGTCATGGAAGGTGACTCGTGCCCGCACGAGGTGCGCGCCGGGCCGCGCGTGCACGAACACGCCGAACGGGGACTTCCTGCGGATAGTCACGCGCCTGCCGTCCAGTGTGAAGACGACGCGCTTGATCAGGTTGCCCCGGACCTCGGCGCGGTATCCGTCCGTGCATGGCTGGTTCGGGGTGCGGCGGATGATCGCGGTCCCGTCCTGGGTTGCTGGGTAGCCGGGCGTCTCGAGGGTGGTGCCTGGCGTGCCTGGCGTGCCTGGCGTGGTGCCCGGCGTGGTGCCTGGCGTGGTGCCCGGCGTGGTCGGCGTGGTCGGCGTGCCCGGCGTGGTCGACGACTGGGCGTCGCAGTCGGCGTTGTCGAGGACGTTGTTGATCAGCGTGATCGCGCGTCCGGCCAGGACGCGTCCGGCCACCGTGGCGCCGCTGTTCAGCGAGATGTCCTCGAGTGCCATCAGGTTGCCCGAGAAGGCCGTGGTCGAACCGAGCGTCGCCGAGCTGCCGACCTGCCAGTAGACGTTGCACGGAGAGGCTCCGTTGACCAATACGACCGAGCTGGCCGAGGCGGTCGTCAGCGTGGAGCCGATCTGGAAGATGAACTCGGCGGCGGGGTCACCATGGGCGTCGAGGGTGAGCGCCCCCGTGAGCTGCGCAGACGAGCTGTAGCGGTAGGCGCCGGGGGAGAGGGTCCTGTTCCCGAGGTCGGTGCCCGTCAGCACGTTCCCGGGTGGAACCGCCTGGCCCGCCGCGACGTTGCGAGCGTTCGTGAGATCGAGCTGCGCCTGGGCAGCGACCGCGTCATTGTTGTGTGTCGCGCCGTTCACGACGGCGGGGGACCCGAAGCCGACGAGCGATGTCCCGGGGGAGACCCCGAGGTCGCCGTTCAGGACCGAGGGGCCGGTGTTGGTGACGGCGGAGCTCCCAAGCACGACGAAGGGCTTCACGGTGCCGAGATCGACACTCGCCGCGTGCGAGCTAGCCGGTACGGCGGCGAACGCGAGGCAAAGGCCAAGCGTCACGGCACCACGGAGCGCGCGCCTCGGGTGGGGGGTCCTGCTCAGCATGGGATCCTCTCGTAGGGGAGAGCAGCCCTACTCCGTGGGAGTCGTGTGGCTTTGCAAGGCTGCCCTTAC
>DASVVS010000189.1:0-8767 GCA_036386455.1 Thermoleophilaceae bacterium | reverse complement strand
GCGGACGCCGTGTCGACCACGATCCGGGTCCGGCCCGTGTACAGGTCGGCGTAGCCGACCTCCCGGTCGCCGCTGCGCGCGAACAGCGCCCCGCGGAAGATCGAGAGCGGGTTGCCCTTGCCTCCGGCTCGCGGGAGCGGGCGCCCGCCCGCGCAGAGGTCGCGGTTCATGACCAGCAAGGGCTCGCCGCACTCGGCCGGGTCGAAGCGACCGCAGTCGTCGTAGACGAACAGCGTCGCGCGGTTGCCGACCTCGGCCGCGTCCAGCAGCAGCCCGTTCGGGGCCACGCGGCCGAGCCACCAGAGCCCGTAGCGCGTGAACGCCTCGGCTTTGCGGGTGTCGGTCTCCACCAGCGGCTCGCGCGGCACGGCGCCGCAGCCGCCGGGGTCGGTCGCCCGCCCGGCGCCCGGCCCGAACGCGGGCCACTCGCTGTGTGCGGTGCCGTTGGTGAGCCAGGTGACGCACGAGCCGTCGGCGCGCATCGAGTACAGCTCGGGCGGGCCTTCCTCGTCGCTGACTTCGGGCGAGTTGCGGTCGCTCTGGAACGCGATGCGCTGCCCGTCGGCCGACCAGGACGGGGACGCGTCGTTCGCGCGGCTCTTCGTGAGGCGCGTCCGGCCGCCGCCGTCGGCGTTGGCGGCGTAGATCTCGCCCGCGCCGTCGCAGAGGACGAG
The DNA here is from genome assembly GCA_036386455.1 of Thermoleophilaceae bacterium. Classification (GTDB taxonomy): domain Bacteria; phylum Actinomycetota; class Thermoleophilia; order Solirubrobacterales; family Thermoleophilaceae; genus AC-37. The sequence continues at coordinate 8,093 of DASVVS010000189.1, read as the reverse complement.
ACACGGCCGCCGGCTCGAGCGGTCGTGCTGGAGGGTGTAGGCGATCCGGTCGCCGCCCGGCGCCCAGGCGCCCTCGTCGCCGCCGCGCACGATCCGGGGCGCCGTCTTCCCGCCCGCGGCCGGGACCGCGTGCAGCGACTCCTCGAACTCCTCGGTGTTTCCGATCACGGTGCGGGTGAAGAGGATGCGGTCGCCGGCCGGGGACCACGCCGGGTGGGTGAAGTACGCGATCTCGTCGTCGAGCCGGTTCGTCTCCGTGTAGACGACGCGCGCGTCGCCGCCGTCGCTGCGGACCGACACGATCGAGGCGATCACGCGGCCCCTCGACTCGCGGATCCTCGCGAAGGCGATGCGCTGCCCGTCGGGGGACCAGGTCGGCTCGGACTGGTCGTTGCCACCGCCCTGCGTGAGGGGCCGCTGGTTGCTCCCGTCCGCGCCCGCCAGCCAGATCCCGGCTTCCGCGTTCTCCTCCTCGTCGTCGATGTAGAAGCGGGTGAAGGCGAGCGTGGCGCCGTCCGGCGACCAGGCGGGGTTCTCGTCGAACGTCGACCGGGGCGGCGCCGTGACGCGGCGGCGATCGGAGCCGTCGGCCGCGATCGTGTGGACCTTGCCGTCCGCGACGAACGCGATCCGTGCCTTCTCGGGCTGCGGTCCGTCGGGAGGCGGCAGCGGCAGCTGGCCCGAGGCGGCGGTCGTGGCAAGCAGCGTGAGCGACGCGGCGCCCGCTGCGATCAAGCGGCTCCGGCGCCCCCCTCTCACGTCGACGAGCCTACATCGGTGCGGGTGCCGGTGCGCCAGGCGAGCGGCGTGCGGCTAGAGCTCGGCCAGGCGCCGTCCCGCGCCGCGCAGCCGCCGCTCCGTACCCGCCTCGGTGACCGTCGAGAGGTCGATCAGCCGCGCCTCGAAGGGCTCGAGCTCGTTGCGGCCCACGACCGCGTGGCAGGCCACGCCGGACTGGCGGCAGCGCGTGGCGACCTCGAACACGACCTTGCCCGCGAGCGTCTGGCGGTCGAGCCTGCCCTCGCCGGTCACGACGAAGCGCGCCGCCCGCATGTGGTCGTCGAAGCCGATCGCGTCGAGCACGTACGCGGCGCCCGGGACGAGCGTCGCCCCGCGGTGCGCCCACAGCCCGCCGGCGAGACCACCAGCCGCGCCGGTCATCGGGACCCCGCGCGGGTCGCGCGGCGCCGCCTTCGCCAGCCGCGCGAGGCGGCGCTCCAGCCGGCGCACCGTGTCCGGGTCGGCGCCCTTCTGCGGGCCGAACACCCGCGGCGCCTGCTCCCACGGCGTGCGCACGTCGCAGACCACGGTGAGCTTGGGCCGCACGCCGGCCTCGTCGAGCGCGGCGAGCGCACCCGCGCCGCCGTCCGTGGTGCCCGAGCCGCCGACGGTCACGACCACCTCCTCGGCGCCCGCCGCCGCCGCGGCGGCGATCAGCTCGCCGGTGCCGCGCGTGCTCGCTGCGAAGGCGTCGCGCTCGTCCTCGGCCACCAGGCCCAGCCCGCTGGCCCGCGCCATCTCGACGACCGCGCGGCGGCCGCCGTCGATCAGCGCGAACTCGGCATCGACCGGCCGTCCGAGCGGGTCGCCGGCCGTCGCCGCACGCCGCTCGCCGCCGAGCGCCGCCAGCAGCGCGTCCATCGTCCCCTCGCCCCCGTCGCCGACCGGCAGCTCGACGGCCTCGACCCCGCCGTCGCGGAGCCCGGCCGCGACCACCTCGGCCACCTCGGCGGCGGAGAGGGTCCCCTTGAAGGAGTCGGGGGCGACGAGGGCGGACGCCGAGCCGCCGCGCTCCGCCGAGCCGCGCTCCGCCGAGCCGCCGCGCTCCACCGAGCCGCCGCGCTCCACCGAGCCGCGCCGCTTCACCCGGCGGCGACCGCTTCGCCGAACGCCCGCTCCGCCTCGTCGCCGTGCACCGCGAAGACGATCCGCTCCAGCGAGCGCGCCTCATGCTCTCGCACCGCGCCGACCATCGCGCGCGCCGCCTCGTCGAGCGGAAAGCCGCCCACGCCCGTGCCGAACGCCACCAGCGCGAGCGAGCCGCAGCCCAGCGCATCCGCGCGCTCGAGCGTGGATGTCGTGGCGCGCGCGATGACCTCCGCCGAGGTCGGGCCGCCCAGCTCCATCGTGGCCGCGTGGATCACCCAGCGCGCGGGCATGTCGCCGGCCGTCGTCTCCACCGCCTCGCCCAGTCCGATCGGCGCCCGCTCGCGCGACTCGCGCTCGAGCTCCGGCCCGGCCGCCCGCGCGATCGCGGCCGCGACCCCGCCGCCGTGCAGGAGCCGCGTGTTGGCGGCGTTGGCGACGGCGTCGACCTCCAGCGCCGTCACGTCCGCCTGGACGACCTCGAGCCGCAGGGCCTAGCCCACCACCCGCACGTAGACCGTCCTGCGCGTCTCGTTCCCGGCCGCGTCGCGCGCGATCACCACGACCTTCACGAGCGGCCTGGCTCCCCTCGCCACCCGCCGCGCCAGCGCGCTCTTCATCGCCTTCGAGAGCCGCAGCTCGAGCCGCGGCCGCTCGCCCGGCGGCACGGAGCGGCTCACCGCCCTGAACGCCCACTTCCTCGTCTTGCCGGAGACCGCCAGCCGCGTGTTGGCCTCGGTCGTCACGCCGCAGAGCTCGTCGCAGCGCACCCCCACGTAGACCGCCCTCTTGCTCAGCAGCTTCTGGCGCCGCGCGCGCCCCACGGAGAGCTTCGGGGGCTTCTTGTCGGTACCGGCCGGGGGTGGCGGAGGCGGCGGGTTCGGGTTGTCGGTCACCGGCGGCGCGCTGACCTGGCACGGCGTGAACGGCGCGTCGTCGATGCGGTTCACCGCCCCCGCGTTCGACGCCGTGTAGACGTGCCCGCACGAGTCCTCGCCGAAGCTGACCGTCGGCGCCTGCGGGGCGAGCGCCTCCTGGCGGTCGTCCGTGGCGTTCGGGGTCGCGAGCGCGATCGAGCGCAGGTTGGGGCTGCACAGGTCGGCGTAGAGGTAGCGCCCGCGCAGGGTCGGCAGCGCCGGGTCGCGCACGACGTAGCCGCCGGTCACGCCGCAGAAGCCGTTGTTGCTGTCGTAGTCGTGCACCGGCGGCACGTGGCCGGGCGGCTCGCAGTCCGCGACGTTCGGGGTGCTGATCCTGCCCTCGTAGCAGCGCCAGCCGAAGTTCGCGCCCGCTCCGCCCCCCGCGCCGCTGGGCACGAAGTCGACCTCCTCGCGCGCGCCCTGACCCACGTCGCCCACCGTCAGGTCGCCGGTCTCGCGGTCGAACGAGAAGCGCCACGGGTTGCGCAGGCCGTAGGACCAGACCTCGCGCGCGCCGGCGACGCCGGACGCGAACGGGTTGCCGGCGGGAACCGTGTACGCCTCGCCGGCGGGCCCGGGCCGCGGGTCGATGCGCAGCAGCTTGCCGAGCATCGAGCGCGTGCTCTGCCCGTTGTTCTCCGGATCGTTCCCCCCGCCGCCGTCGCCGACCGACACGTACAGCAGGCCGTCGGGGCCGAACTGGAGCTGGCCGCCGTTGTGGTTGGACGCCATCGGGTGCGGGATCGCGATGACCGTGCGCCGGGTGGCCGGGTCGGCCGCGTCCGGATCGGCCGCGGAGCGCAGGAACTCGACCACCTCGAGCCGCGAGCCCGGCTCGAGCGCCGGGTCGGGCACCGCCACGAAGACGTAGAGGCGCCGGCTCGTGGCGTAGTCGGGCGCGAACGCGATCGACAGCAGGCCCTCCTCGCCCTCCAGGTCCACCTGCCCGGTGAGGTCGAGGAACGTCTTCGGCGCGCCGCCGCCGCCGACCACCATCACGCGGCCCGCGCGCTCGACCACGAACAGACGGCTCCCGTCGCCGGGCGGCGCGGCCACGTGGACCGGTGCGTCGAAGGTCCCGACCGGCGTGAGCCGCGGCGCCGCCGTCGCGGGCGTGGCCGCCGCGAGCGCCAGCAGCAGCCCCACGAGGAGCACGCGCGCGGTCATGCCCTGAGCTGGTCGATCGTGCACTCGCGCGGATCCTTGTCGTCGCGCCAGCCGCGGAACTTCGCCCCGTGGCGGATGCGGTGGCCGGTTATGTGGTCGAACCCGATCTCGCACACGAGCTCCGGCCGCAGCCCCTCCCAGACCAGCTCCTCGTCCGACTTCCAGCGGCTCGGCTCGCCGATGCCCTGCTCGTGGGTCCGGTAGGGCTCCAGCAGACCGATCAGCTCGCGCTTCTCCTTCGCCTTGAAGCCCGAGGTGTGCCCGACGGTGCAGAGCTTCCCGTCCTCGTCGTAGAGGCCCAGGATCAGCGAGCCGACCGTGTTCGGCTCCTTGCCGAAGCGGAACGCCTGCACCACCACGTCCGCCGTGCGGATCCGCTTGATCTTCAGCATGCCGGTGCGCTCACCCGGTTGGTAGGACGCATCGGACCGCTTCGCCATCACGCCCTCGGACTGCCCGGTGAGCCAGACGCGCGCGGCCTCGGCGTCGTCCGTCGCCGGCGTGAGCTGCACCTCGCTCCCCTCGATCGCGGCCGCCAGGCGCTTGCGCCGCTCGGTGTAGGGCAGCTCGAGCAGCACCTCGTCGCCCTCGGCCAGCAGGTCGAACGCCACGAACGCCGCGGGCGTCTGCTCCGCCAGCATCTCGACCCGCGACTTGGCCGGGTGGATGCGCTGTCCGAGCAGGTCGAACTCCTGGATGCCGTCGACCACCACGATGAGCTCGCCGTCCAGCACGATCCGGTCGCCGGCGAGGGTCTGCACCTGGGGCAGGATCTCCGGGAAGTAGCGGTTCATCGGCTTGCCGTTGCGACTCTGGAGGTGCACGTCGTCGCCGTCGCGGAAGACGACCGTGCGGAACCCGTCCCACTTGGGCTCGAAGCACCAGCCGCCGTCCGCCGGGAGGTCCTTGGCGGCGCGGGCGAGCTGGGGCTTGACGGGCGGCTTGAGGGGGAGAGCCACTGTCCCTGAGGATCGCAGACGCGGCTTCGGTGCCGGGTAGCATGGCTCGCCGATGACCTCGCAGCAGGCCACCCCCGCCGAGGAGGAGTACCTCCAGACGATCTACTGGCTCTACGAGGCCGGGCTGCCCATGACCGCGGCCAACGTGGTCCGCGCGATGCAGGTCTCGGCGCCGACCGTGCACGAGATGGTCGGGCGCCTCGAGCGCGACGGCTACATCGTCCGCGCCGACGACCGCTCGCTCGAGTTCACCGACAACGGCCACGAGCATGCCGCCGCGGCGGTCCGCCGCCACCGGCTGATCGAGCGCTTCCTCACGGACGTGCTCGGCATCCCTTGGGACGAGGTCCACGAGGAGGCCGAGCGGCTCGAGCACGCCATGTCGCCGGTGCTGGAGGAGCGCATGCTCGCCGCGATCGGCGATGCGCGTACCTGCCCCCACGGGCACCCGATCGACGTGGGCGCCCGCCTGCCGGGCGTGCCGCTCGCCGACGTGGAGGAGGGCGCGACGGTCCGCATCCTGCGCTTCGAGAACGAGGCCGAGGACCTGCTGCACTACCTGAAGGGCACCGGGCTGCACCCGGGGCTCGAGGGGACCGTCTCCCAGTCGGGGGCCGACGAGGTGATCGTGGAGGCCGGCGGCGCGCGCCACGCGCTCACGCGCAGCGTGGCCGAGACCGTCACCGTCACGGCCGACCCCTCCCCGCCGCCGCGCGTGGCGCTGCCGGAGCAGCTCGTGCTCGCGCGCGAGCGCTACGGCCGCTAGTTTGTCCCCGTGACTCGCCTGGCCCGCGCTGTCGTCCTCTCGCTGCTGCTCGCGTGCGTGCTCGCGCCGCAGAGCCACGCCGCCGTGGCGTTCAAGCCCTGCACCGAGGACGAGCTGCTCCAGTGCGGCGAGGTGACGGTGCCGATCGACCGCAGCGGAGCGGTGCCCGGCACGATCGCGCTGCGGGTCGTGAAGGTCCCCGCCGCCAAGCCGAGCGGCAGGGCGGTCTTCGCCTTCGCCGGCGGCCCCGGCCAGGGCGCCACCCCGTTCGCCAGCAGCTTCTCGGCGGAGCTCGAGCGCACAGCGCGCACGCACGACGTCATCGTCTTCGACCAGCGCGGGACCGGCTCCTCGAGCCCGATCGACTGCACCGACGTGGACCGCGTGCGCGACGTCCGCAACGCTGACCCCCAGATCCGTGCCTGCGCCCAGAAGCTGGGCGCGACCGCGCCCTTCTACACGACCCAGGACACCGTGGCCGACATCGAGTCGGTCCGCGCGGAGCTCGGCTACGAGCAGATCGGCCTGTTCGGCGTCTCGTACGGGACCAAGGTCGAGATGGCGTACGCCGCGGCGTTCCCGCAGCGCGTCTCGCGGATGGTGCTCGACTCGGTGGTGCAGCTCGAGGGCCCGGACCCGCTGCTGCGCGACAGCTTCCGCGCCGTTCCGCGCGTCCTGCGCGAGCTGTGCCGCAGCGGCTTCTGCCGCGGGATCACGAGCGACCCGGTCGCCGACCTGGCCGCCGCCGTCGGCCGGATGGCGAACGGTCCGCTGAAGGGGTCGGCCTACGACGTGAACGGCAAGAAGAGCAGGACCGAGATCGACAGCTCGCTGCTCTTCTCGATGCTCCTGATCGGCGACTTCGAGACCGGCCTGCGGACGGTCATGCCGGCCGCGATCCGCTCAGCCGCGAACGGCGACCCGGCGCCGCTGCTGCGCATCGTCAAGCTGATCGAGCCGCCTCCGAACCCGCAGGCGCCGGAGCTGACCGAGTTCAGCACCGGGCTGTGGCTCGCCACCGTGTGCGCCGAGCTTCCGTTCCCGTGGGACCCGAACGCGCCCGAGTCGGAGCGCCGCGCCCAGGCGGCCGCGTACGCCGGCACGCTCGATCCGAACCAGTTCACCCCGTTCGCCACGTTCACACCGCTCGGCTGGGACATGATCGAGATGTGCGAGAACTGGCCGGTCGCGCGCCGCCCGGCCACGGGCGACCTCACGAAGGTCACGGCGCCGACGCTGCTCGTGAACGGCCGCACCGACCTGCGCACGCCGCTCGAGAACGCGCAGCGGATGGCCGAGCGCCTGCCCACCGCCACCGTGCTGCCGGTCAAGGACGTGGGTCACTCGGTGGTCGGCACCGACGTGAGCGGCTGCTCGCAGGCCGCGGCGGACGAATTCCTGGCGGGGCGCGCGCTGCCGCCGTGCAGGAACACGGGCGCGGACCGGCTGCGCAACCGCCCGCTCGCGCCCACGGACGTGAACGAGCTGAAGGCCTCCACGAACACGTCGGGCAAGCGCGGCCGCACCGTCAAGGCGGTCGATCTCACCGTGCACGACGTCATCGACGAGCTCGAGCTCCTCTACTCCGACCGCGGCGGGCTGCGCGGCGGCTCGTTCAACCTCGACGACACGAGCATCGTGCTCAGGGGGCTCGTCTACGTGCCGGGCGTGAAGGTCAGCGGGCGCGTGGACGCGTTCACCTACCAGGGCGTGCTGCGCGTCTCCGGCTCGAAGGCCTCGCGCGGCAGCCTGCGCATCGGCCGCAAGGGCCTGATCACGGGCACGCTCGACGGCAAGCCGGTCCGCTCGCGGATCAAGCTGCCGCGCCCGCCGGAGGGCCTCGGCGACGGCGGCGACGACCAGCCGGGCGGGCCGCGGGTGCCCACCTGGTCGGACGCGCGCGTGCCGACCTGGCTCGGACCGCTCGGGCGCTAGCGCGCCGCTGCGGGATGGAGCGGCACCGCTCCGCTCAGGCGGCGACGCTGAGACCGCGGTAGGCGTCGGCCAGGCGGCCGATGCCCTCCTCGATCTGGTCGGGCGTGACGCCCGAGTACGCGAGGCGCAGCGTGTTGAGGCCGCCCTCGAGCACGAAGTCGGTGCCCTTCACGAAGACCACGCCGCGGTCCTTGGCGGCGGCGGCGAGGGCGTCCACGTCGGCGCCCTCGGGCAGCTCGACCCACAGGAAGTAGCCACCCTCGGGGGGCGTGAACTTCGCGTCGGGGATCTTGCTCGTAAGGGCCGAGCAGACGGCGTCGCGGCGCTCGCGGAGCGCGTTCTTGACGGTCTCGATCGAGCGGTCGATCGCGCCAGAGGTGCAGAACTCCGCGACGATCGACTGGGACACCATGCTCGGCGAGATGTAGGTGTTCGTGGCCCGCTTCAGGATCTCGCCGATCACCTGCTCGGGGCCGACGA
>DASVVS010000188.1:0-12429 GCA_036386455.1 Thermoleophilaceae bacterium | reverse complement strand
CCGAGGGAGATCAACCGCATCCTCAACGAGTACGTCATAGGCCAGGAGGACGCCAAGAGGGTTCTCGCCGTCGCCGTCTACAACCACTACAAGCGCATCCAGATGGGCGCGGAAGCCACCGACGGCACCGAGCTCCAGAAGTCGAACATTTTGCTGGTCGGGCCGACGGGCTCGGGCAAGACGCTGCTGGCGCAGACGCTGGCCAGGATACTAAACGTGCCCTTCGCCATAGCAGACGCCACGGCCCTGACCGAGGCCGGCTACGTCGGCGAGGACGTCGAGAACATCCTCCTCAAGCTGATCCAGGCCGCCGACTTCGACGTGAAGAAGGCCGAGACCGGGATCATCTACATCGACGAGGTGGACAAGATCGCGCGCAAGGCGGACAACCCGTCGATCACGCGCGACGTGTCGGGCGAGGGCGTCCAGCAGGCGCTGCTCAAGATCCTCGAGGGAACCGTCGCGTCGGTGCCGCCCCAGGGCGGGCGCAAGCACCCGCACCAGGAGTTCCTCACGATCGACACCACGAACATCCTGTTCATCTGCGGCGGGGCGTTCGCGGACCTCGACAAGGTGGTCGAGCGCCGGATCGGCCACAAGGGCGTCGGCTTCGGCGCGGCGGTGCGGTCCAAGAGCAACAAGGACACGGGTGAGCTGTTCGAGCAGGTCCTGCCCGAGGACCTCGTCGAGTACGGCCTGATCCCGGAGTTCATCGGCCGCCTGCCCGTGATCTCGGTGATCCACCAGCTCTCGCGCGAGGACCTCGTCTCGATCCTCACCGAGCCGCGCAACGCGCTCGTCAAGCAGTTCCAGCGCTTCTTCGAGTTCGACGGGATCGACCTCGTGTTCGCCGACGAGTCGCTCGGCGCGATCGCCAACAAGGCGCTCGAGCGCGAGACCGGCGCGCGCGGCCTGCGATCGATCCTCGAGGAGACGCTGCTGGACGTGCAGTTCGAGCTGCCGTCGCGGCGCGACGTGAAGAAGTGCGTGGTGACCAAGGAGACGATCGAGAAGGGGCTCAACCCCACCCTGGTCACCGAGGCGGCGCCCGAGGAGGACACGGGCGACGCGGCGGCCGAGTCCGCCTAGGCGCCGCGCGGCATTCCAGGCCGTTACGGGGTCTGCAAGATCGCTTGCAGCCCGCCACCTGGACGCTTGTTCTACGCGCCTTCACTGCGCGCGCCCATACGCGCGAGGGGTGCCGAAGAGCTGAGTGAGGCGTGACCCTCCCAGGCGCCTCGCCCCTCCAATGGCCGACGAACAAGACGTCCAGACCCAAGAACCCGCCGACCTCGCCGAGGTCGCTCTAGGCGTCACGCAGGAGCAGCTCCAGCGCTACGAGGCGCAGATCACGCACTTCCTCAGCGGGGACTACCTCTCGGTGGGCCCGGACGGCAAGGTCATCGCCTGGACGCGCGCCGCCGAGAAGCGCTTCGGCTGGGCCGCCGGCGAGATGACCGGCGAGGAGCTGTCCACCTCGCTCGTGCCCCCCGACGGGCACGACGCGGCCCGCGAGCTGATCGACCCGATCGTCCGCGGCGAGAAGAGCGACCCGGCCGGCGCCACGCTCCAGCTCGAGACGCACCGCCGCGACGGCTCGCGGCTCACGACCGAGGTCGCGTTCGTTCCCATCCGGATGGGGGATGGCTACCACCTGAACCTCGCGCTCCAGGACATCATCACCCACAAGGGCAACCCGGTGGAGATGCACCGGATGAAGAAGCGCCACGCCGACGTGCTGCGGCTGATCGTGACCGCGCTCGACGGCGGCGAGCTGCCCAAGCCGCTCGGCGACGACGGCATGGGCGAGCGCGTGGAGGAGCGCTGGCACCCGCGCGGCGCCCTCGTGATCTTCGACGCCACCCCGGTCGCGGGCGAGGAGCCGGTGCCGGGAGAGGACGCCGCCGGCGGCGCGGCGCTCCCCGGGGGCGCCGCGGGGTCCAGCCGCCCCGCCGGGGGCCAGTCGGAGTCCGAGGTGCTGTGGCTGCGCTCGGAGAACGAGCGGCTGCGCAGCGAGCTGCAGGCCGCACAGGCCGAGGCCGGCCGGCTTCGCGCCGTCGTGCCCGAGGGCCCCGGCGTGCAGCCCGACCTCGACGATCCCACGATCGGGCCCGCGGACATCGAGAGTGCGCTGCGCGACGACGGCTTCTCGCTGCACGGCCAGCCCGTGCTCGACCTGGCGACCGACGCGATCGCCCAGCACGAGCTGCTGCTGAGGATGACCGCCGCGGACGGCGGGCTGATCCTGCCGCAGGCGTTCTTCGGCGTCGCGCGCCGCGCCGGGCTGACCGGTGCGATCGACCAGTGGGTCGTGCGCCGGGCGGTCCGCACGATCGCCGAGCAGGCGCAGGTCGGCCGCGACATCACGCTCGAGGTGAACCTCAGCGCCGAGTCGCTCCACGACGCCGCGCTGCTGCCCACGATCGAGCGCGAGCTGATGTCCACCGGGATCGACCCGGCGCGGCTGGTCCTCGAGGTGCCCGAGCGCGTGGCGATCGACGACCCCGACGCCGCGAGCCGCGTGGCCAAGCGGCTGCGTGCGATGGGATGCAGCTTCGCCCTCGACGACTTCGGCACGAGCTTCGGCTCGTTCCGCTTCCTCAAGGACCTGCCGGTGGACTACCTGAAGATCGACGGCGACCTGATCGTCACGCTCACCGAGAGCCGCACGGCACAGCTCGTGGTCAAGGCGCTGGTCGATCTCGCCAAGGGCACGGGCGCGCAGACGATCGCCGTGTTCGCCTCCGACGACGAGGCTCTGCGGATGCTCAAGGAGCTGGGCGTGGGCTACGCGCAGGGCCACAAGGTCGGCCGCCCGCGGCCGCTCGCGGACGCGCTGTCGGCCGTCGAGGCCCCGGCGCTGCGCGCGGTCGACGGCGCTCAGGCCGCCGCCGGCACGGCGAACCTCGCCACGTAGCCGGCCGGCGTTCCCGCCATCCGCTCGAAACGTAGGCCGGCCGCCTCGGCGCGGCGCTTCAGCGTGCGCGGCGTGACGTGGTGTGGATCGAAGGCGGTCTCGCCGAAGACCACACGCCCGCCCGGCTTCACCACGCGCGCGAGCTCGCGCAGGGCGGCGTCTTGGTCCGGGATCTCGCCGAGCACGAGCGCGAGGAACGCGCCGTCGAAGCGGTCGGCCTCGAAGAGGAGCTCGCGCGCGTCGCCCTGCCAGCCGACCACGTTGCCGAGCCCGCGCCCGCGAGCGCGCTCGGTCACCAGGTCGAGGAACTCCCGCTGCAGGTCGAAGACCTCGAGCCGCCCGCCGTCCAGCCGCTCCGCCACCGGCAGCGTGTAGTAGCCGGTGCCCGGCCCGATCTCGAGCAGCCTCTCGCCGGGCCGCGGGTCGAGCAGGTCGACGAGGCGCCGGGCGCTCACGCCCGGCTTCGGCAGTTCGAGCGACCAGCGCTGGCCGTACGGGCACGCGGACGGGTTGCGGCGCCAGTGGAGCGCGCCGAGCAGCGCCGCTCCCGCGGCACCCGCCGCAGCGGCGGCGATGGCTTTAGTCTGGCGCGTCATGAAACAGCTCGCCGACGAGGTCTACCAGCTCAAGTACTTTCCGCCGAACGCGATCAACGTGTACCTGATCGGGGACGTCCTCGTCGACGCGGCCACGCGCCGCGACGGCAAGCGGATCCTGAAGCAGATCGAGGGCCGCACCGTGAACGCGCACGCGCTCACGCACGCGCACGCGGACCACCAGGGATCGAGCCGCTACGTCTGCCAGAAGCTGGGCATCCAGTACTGGGTGGGCGAGCGCGACGTCCGAGTCGCCGAGGGCGGCAGCGAGGTGATGCTCGAGGAGATGCCGGACCACTTCATGCCCAAGATCAGCCGCGCGCTCTTCGCGGGCCCGGGGCATCCGGTCGACCGTGCGCTGCACGAGGGCGACGAGGTGGGACCCGGCTTCAGGGTGCTCGACGTTCCGGGCCACTCGCCGGGGCACGTGGCCTTCTGGCGCGAGTCCGACCGCACCCTGATCCTCGGCGACGTGCTCAACAGCCAGCATCCGCTGCTCGGCATCCCGGGGCTGCGCACCCCGCCGGACTTCTGGACGCCGGACCCCGCTCGGAACCGCGACTCGGCGCGCAAGCTCGCGGCGCTCGAGCCGGCGCTCGTCTGCTTCGGCCACGGGCCGCCGGTGCGCGACACGCGCAAGTTCGTCGAGTTCGTGGCGTCGCTGCCGGGCGGCTAGGGGGCCCGGGCACACTCCAGGTATGGCCGCGATGACCGCCGAGCAGGGGGGCGGAGGCGCCGCCGGCAACGGGGGCGAGCGGCGCGGCTCCGCGGGCCCGGAGGCCGCGTCGCGTGGCGCGCTGAGCCGGCTGGGCACCACCGGCCTCGTCGTGCTGATGTCGATCGGCGGCTTCGCGATGTGGATCGTCACGCCCGTGGCGTGGCTGTGGATCGGCTCGCAGCTCACCGAGTCCCGGCGGCCGGACGGGACCCTCTACGTGCTCGTCGCGGTCGGGATGTTCTCCACGATGGCGGTCCTCGGCGTGCTGCTCGGGCGGATGAACCGGATCCACGGCGCGATCACCGGCCGCCTGACGGAGGCGACGCTCGCGCACTCCCGGCTCGCCTGGCACCGGCCGCAGTCGGCGTCGCAGGAGGGCCGCACGCCGGTCAACGCGCTCGAGGTGATCATGGTCGTCTGCGTCGTGGTGGCGGGGATCCTCTTCTTCGTCTGGTTCCTCTTCTTCGCGGGCTCGAGCCTCGACTACCAGACGTAGGGGCGCCGGTACGCTGCGCGGCGTGACCGCGGAGCGGCCCATGACACTGCGCGAGGCCGAGGACTACCTCCTCGACCTCGAGCTGTTCGGCATGCGGTTCGGGCTCGACCGCATGCACAAGCTGATGACCGCGCTCGGGATGCCGCAGCGGCGATTCGCGTCGATCCACGTGGTCGGGACGAACGGCAAGTCGTCGACCACGCGGATGATCGCGGCGATCCTGGAGCGCCACGGGGTGCTCACCGGCACCTACACGTCGCCGCACCTGCGCTCCTTCGCGGAGCGGATCGAGGTGGGGGAGCGGCCGCTGCGCGGCGAGGACTTCGGCGCTGCGGTGTCGGCGGTGGCGCGTGCGGCGCGGATGGTCGACCGGACGCTCGACGAGGACGACCGCGTGACCCAGTTCGAGGCGCTCACCGCGGCGGCCTACCACGAGCTCGCGCGCCGCGGCGTGGAGGTGGCGGTGATCGAGGCCGGCCTCGGCGGGCGCTACGACGCGACCAACGTGATCCCGTCGAAGGTCCAGGTGCTCACCGCGGTCGGGCTCGAGCACACGCGCTGGCTCGGCCCGACGGTGGCCGACATCGCCGGCGAGAAGCTCGCGGTCGTGCGCGACCACGGCGTGCTGGTGGCGCCGGCCGCGCTCGACCCGGACGTGGAGGAGGTGCTCGCGCGCGTGGTGGAGGAGCGGCACGCGCGCGTGGTGCGGGCCGCGCCGGGCGCCGCGGCTCCGCCGGGCGCGCCCGCTCCGCTCCCCGGCTTCCAGCGCGGCAACTTCGCGCTCGCCCGCGCCGCCGCCGAGGCCTTCCTCGGCCGGATCGACGAGAGCGCGGTCGCGCGCGCGGCCGCCGAGGTCGTGGTGCCGGGGCGGCTCCAGGTCGTGGCCGAGCGCCCGCTCACCGTCCTCGACGGCGCGCACAACCCGTCCGGGGTGCGCGCGCTGGTGGAGACGCTGCCGGAGGTCTTCGGCGAGCGGCGCCCGCGCGTGGCCGTCGTCGCGGTGCTCGACGACAAGGACGCCGGCGCAATGCTGACCGAGCTCGCGGCGGCCGGCCTCGACCGCGTGGTCTTCACACGCTCGGCGAACCCGCGCTCGCTCTCGCCCGCCACCCTGATGTCGCTCTGGGAGCGGTTGGACGCCGCGCCGGCCGAGGCGGTCGCGGATCCCCGCGCCGGCCTCGCGCACGGGCGCGAGATCGCGGGGAAGGGGGGAGCGGTGCTCGCCACGGGCTCGATCTACCTGATCGCCGACCTGGTCCGCGAGGACGCCCCGGCCGCGAGGGTGTCGGCGCTGTGAGCGAGGACGGGCCGAGCATCCTCGCGATGGTCGGGCTGGTGGCCGTCCTGGTCGCCACGGTGATCCTCGTCTTCTTCGGGATCGGCTACCTGCTGGGTCGTTTGCTTCTCTGACGCGGGCGTCACCTGAGGTGCTTCTGCCGCCTCCCGCGTGGCTACACTCCCCGGCTCAGTGGGCGCCCTCGCCATCTTCGGCATCACTAACGACGGGCTCAACCTCGCGGTCAAGCTGCTGCTGCTGTTCCTTGTCGCGATCTGGTTCGCCCTGGTCTGGTGGACCTACGCGGACGCCCGCCGGCGCGTCGGCGACGCGATGCTCGTCACGTGCGCGACGTTCGCCGCGGCGTTCTTCCCGTTCGTCGGATCGATCGTCTACGCGATCGTGCGCCCGCCCGAGTACCTGGAGGACGCGCGCGAGCGCGAGCTCGAGATAGCCGCCACCGAGGCGCGGCTGCTCCAGGTGCAGGAGTCCACCTGCCCGCACTGCGGACACGACATCGAGAAGACCTTCCTGCGCTGCCCGCACTGCACCCGCCGGCTGAAGGAGCCGTGCGTGAACTGCGCGCGACCGCTCGACCCGCGCTGGCAGATCTGCCCGTACTGCGAGGCCGAGGTGGCGCCGCCCGCCGCCGCGGCCGCCGCGGGCCAGGCTCAGCAGCGCCGCCGCGGGCGCCGGAGCCCCGCGGCCGAGGCCGAGCGCTCCGCGCCGGCGCGCCAGACCGCAGCCGCCCGCGAGCCCGCCCGCGAGCGCCCGCGCCGCGACCCGGATCCGCGCGCGCAGGCCCCGCGTGAGCCGCGATCGGCGGCGACTCAGCCCACGCGCGAGACCCGCGTGTCCGCGCCCGACGAGCGTCCCGCCCGCGTCCTGCCCGACCCCGGAACCCGCGCCTCCGCCCCGGACCCGAGCGCCCGCGCCACCGACGCCACGGCGGAGCAGCCGCGCCAGCCCCGCCCGAGCACGGGCCCGGCGTAGGCAAGCCGGCCTCTCCGGCTCTGCGCACCGCCGCTTGACGCCCCTCATAGGCTTCCCGCCCGCATGGACCGGACGCTGATCCTCGTCAAGCCCGACGCCTTCGAGCGCGCCCTGACCGGCGAGGTCATCGCGCGCTTCGAGCGCAAGGGCCTGCGCATCGCCGCGCTCAAGCACATGACGGTCGAGCGCGAGCAGGCCGAGAGCCATTACGAGGAGCACCGCGAGAAGCCGTTCTTCGGCGACCTCGTCGACTTCATCACCGGCGGCCCGCTCGTGGCGATGGTCCTCGAGGGGCACGAGGCCGTGAAGGCCGCCCGCCAGGTGATCGGCGCGACCAACCCGGTCGAGGCGGCGCCCGGCTCGATCCGCGGCGACTTCGGCCTCGAGGTCCAGACCAACCTCGTGCACGGATCCGACTCGGCCGAGTCGGCGCAGCGCGAGATCGGGATCTTCTTCCCCGAGCTGTCCTAGCCGGGCCGCGGTCTTGCCCGCGCGGCTCACGCTGGCCTCCCGGTCGCCGCAGCGGCGGGCGATCCTGACGCAGCTCGGAGTCGACTTCGTGGTCGCGGAGCCCCCCGGCGACGTGGAGGAGCTGGACGAGGGGGAGCCCCGGCACGTGGTGGTCGAGAACGCGCTGCGGAAGGCGCGCTCGGTCGACGCGCCGCGCGTGCTGGGCGTGGACACGGACGTCTTCCTCGACGACCGCGTGTTCGGCAAGCCGCGCGACGCCGGCGACGCCCGCGCCATGCTGCTGGCGCTGGCGGGCCGCACGCACGAGGTCTGGAGCGGCATCGCGCTGAGGGAGGGCGGCACCGAGCGCACCTCCGTCGCCCGCACGAAGGTCCGCTTCGGCCGGCTCGAGCCGCCGCTGCTCGACTGGTACGTGGACTCCGGCGAGTGGGAGGGACGCGCGGGCGGCTACGCCATCCAGGGTCGCGGCGCCGCCCTGGTGGAGGCGATCGAGGGCGACTTCTGGAACGTGGTGGGACTACCGGTGCCGGACCTGCTCGAGCTGGCGCCCGACCTGTTCCGCCGCCGCCCGGCTTAGGCGCCGCGCGACCGTGGCGAGCATCGCCTCCACGTATCCGGGCTCGTAGCGGATCTGCGAGTGGGTGAAGCGCAGCGGCGTGAGTCCCGCGGCGATGTGCGCCTGATCCCGCAGCCGGTCCTTCGTTTGCGCCTGGGGCGTGCGGTGGTAGGTGAGGCTGTCGGTCTCCACGACCAGGCCCAGCGCTGGCCAGTAGAAGTCGACCTCTCATCCGTTGACTTCCACCAGGGTCTCGGGCCGGGGCAGGCCCGCCCGGAGCGCGATCGGGATGAAAGCGCGCTCGAGGCCGGAGCGCGTGTACCGGAACGTGCGGCGGTCGATCGTCTCGCGGAGCGGCTTCCGCCCGGGGCGTCGCGTCATCCCGTCGACTCGCTCACGCAGCTCCGGGACGGCGATCAGGCCCCTGACGTCCGCCTCGTTGATGGCGGCCTCGAGCGGTCCGCGCCGGAGGACGGCGGCCAGATCGGCCAGAACCACCTCGATCGCGACCACGGGAATGCCCTGGCGCTCGGTCTTCTCGTGGTCGGCCAGGTGGCGACGGTGGGTGACGATGCCGTCATATGAACGGCGAGCGTTGAGGGGAACGGACAGGTGGATGTCACCGCGCGGCCGACTTCGGATGCCGTACAGCGCCGCGCCGTCCCCGTGGCTGAGCCAAGCCTCCGGCCCGCATGCCCTGATCGCCGCCATCCACCATCCCTCCCGGGTCAGCTCGGGCCGGCCCACGGCGTAGACCCCGCGGAAGATCCGGTGCAGCCGACCGGTCTCGACCCGGTGGTCGATGGCCTCGTTCGAGTAACCGCGCTGGGCGAGCTGGTCGTGGTCGAGCACGCCGAACTGCCGCTCGACGAGCGATCGCTGGAGGGTTAACCGTGCCATCACACGGTTAAAGCTCCAGCGACGAAAGTTCGCCCCCCCGGGGCGCCCGTAGACCGCCCGCAAGCCCTCGTGCGGCCCCGCAAACGGGCCCTTTTCGTTCGTTACACTCGTCATTCGCGGCCCCGGCGAGGGGCCCGAACCTGTGCGCTTCTCGGCTGGCGGCGCGCACGCTCTCTTCTACATGGGCCTCTTCTCGTACATCACCGGAATGAACGGCCGCGACATGGCGGTCGATCTCGGCACGGCGAACACGCTCGTATACGTCCGCGGGCGCGGGATCGTGCTCAGCGAGCCGTCCGTGGTGGCGATCGACAGCCGCAGCGGCGAGGTGCACGCGGTGGGCATCGAGGCCAAGCGGATGCTCGGCCGCACGCCCGGCACGATCCAGGCCATCCGGCCCCTGAAGGACGGCGTGATCGCCGACTTCGACGTCACCGAGCAGATGCTCCGCCACTTCATCCAGAAGGTTCACCAGAACCGCTGGGCCCACCCGCGCGTGGTCGTCTGCGTGCCGTCGGGCGTGACCGGCGTGGAGAAGCGCGCGGTCGAGGAGGCGTGCCTCAGCGCCGGCGCCCGCCAGGCCTACCTGATCGAGGAGCCGATGGCGGCCGCGATCGGCGCCGGGCTCCCGGTCGGCGAGCCGACCGGCAACATGGTCGTGGACATCGGCGGCGGCACCAGCGAGGTGGCCGTGATCAGCCTCGGCGGCATCGTCGTCTCGCAGTCGATCCGCATCGGCGGCGACGAGCTGGACGAGGCGATCATCAACTACGTCAAGCGCGAGTACAAGCTGATGATCGGGCAGCAGACGGCCGAGGAGGTCAAGCTCGAGATCGGGTCGGCGTTCCCGCTCGGCGAGGAGGTCCAGGCCGAGATCCGGGGGCGCGACCTCGTGTCCGGCCTGCCGAAGACCGTCGTGCTCACGAGCGAGGAGGTCCGCCACGCGCTCGAGGAGCCGCTCCAGGCGATCGTGGACGCCGTCAAGGAGACCCTCGACCGCACCCCGCCCGAGCTGGCGGCCGACATCATGGACCGCGGGATCATGATGGCCGGCGGCGGCTCGCTGCTGCAGGGGCTCGACGAGCGCCTGCGCGATGAGACACAGATGCCCGCACATCTCGCGGAATCGCCACTAACGTGCGTGGCCGTCGGTTCCGGCCGCTCACTCGAGGAATTCGAGGCGATACACCGCGCGAACCGGAACAACTCTCGGACCCGACGCAGGTACTGAACCATGACTCACCGCGCTGAGACGATGAGCGCGAGGGAGGGGAGTCAGAGGTGTACGACAGGAAGGTGATCCGCAGACGGCGGGCGGTCTTGGCCGCCTGCGTCGCGACCTCGATCCTCGCCCTCAGCGCCTACTTCGGCGAGGGTCCCGGCGGCCTGCTCCACGGCATCCAGCGCGGCGCGCAGGAGGTCCTGTCGCCGATCGAGTCCGGCGCCAGCAAGGTCTTCAAGCCGTTCCGCGACCTCTTCAGCTGGGTCGGCGACGCCTTCGATGCCAACAGCGAGAACAAGAAGCTGAAGAAGGACCTCGCGCAGGCGCGCACCGAGCTCGCCCAGGCACGGACCGCCGCGCGCGACGCCGACCAGCTGCGGCGGATGGTCGACCTCCAGCGCGAGCCGGCCTTCCCGGACGGGATGAATCCCGTGACCGGCCGGGTGATCGCGCGCTCGCCGACCGACTGGTCCTCGACGATCCAGATCAACAAGGGCACGGACGACGGCGTGACCATCGACGATCCCGTGATCACCGGCGACGGGCTGGTCGGCAAGATCGAGCAGGCGGCCGGCGGCACCTCCACCGTGCAGCTCATCACCGACGGCGAGGCCGCCGTGGACGCGGCGGTCGTGCCCGACGGCACCTCCGGCGTGATCCGCACGCCGGTGGGCGACCCCGACGACCTCCAGCTCGACTTCGTCCGCGAGGTGGACTCGATCCGCAAGGGGCAGACCGTCGTCACGTCCGGGTTCAGGCGCGGGCGCCTCGAGTCGCTGTTCCCGCGCGGGATCCCGATCGGCTCGATCCGCGAGGTCGACCGCGACGAGCTCGAGACCTACCAGCGCGTGCACGTGCAGCCGTTCGCGGACTTCCGCCGGATCGACCTCGTGCAGGTCCTGACCGGGGATCCGGAGGGCTCGTGATCGTCACGCCCGGAACCGTCGTGCGCGTGGGCCTGCTGCTGCTGGTCGCGGTCGTCACGCAGATCTCCGGCTTCGCCGGCATGCGCGTCTTCGGCGGCGTGTTCGACCTGATGC
Organism: Thermoleophilaceae bacterium; assembly: GCA_036386455.1. Taxonomy (GTDB): domain Bacteria; phylum Actinomycetota; class Thermoleophilia; order Solirubrobacterales; family Thermoleophilaceae; genus AC-37. Next base: position 1,244 of record DASVVS010000188.1, on the reverse strand, counting down.
CGCTCGTCGTGGCCGCCATCGCGCTCTACGGCGGGAGCGTCACGGGCTCGGTCGTGGGCTTCTGCTGCGGGATGCTGATCGACCTCGCGCTCGGCCACACGCTCGGGGCGTCGTCGCTCGTGCTGACGGCGGTCGGCTACGGCACCGGCCGGTTCGGCGAGATCCGCGACCCCGCTCACGGGCTGATCGCGATCCCGGTCGGCTTCGTGACCACGCTCGGCTACGTCACCGCCTTCGGCGTGATCAACTTCATGCTCGAGATCGACGCCACCGTGAGCGCCCTGGTGCTGCGCGACGCGCTCATCACCGTGCTGCTCAACTCCTGGCTCGCGCTGCCGGTCTTCGGGATCGTCAAGCGCCTTCTGCGGCCCGTCCTCGCCACCCAGCCCGGGCGCCGCAGCCGCGGAGCCGAGACCCGCCCGACCGGCCCGCTCGGGCTCCGCGGGCTCGAGGTTTAGAGTGGCACCCGAAGCCCGGTCCCAGACGTGTATCTAGACCGCGAACCACGCACTCCGCTCAGCCCGCAGCTCGCGGTGCGGGTGGCGATCATCGGCGGCGCCGCGCTGGTGCTGTTCGCCATCGTCTTCTTCCGGCTCTGGTACCTGCAGGTGCTCAGCGGCGACCAGTACCGCGCGGAGGCCAACAACAACCGCGTGCGCGAGATCACCGTGCAGGCGCCGCGCGGGCGGATCGTGGACCGCAACGGGCGCGTGCTGGTGGACAACCGGATCGCATTCGCGGTCACGCTCAGCCCGGACAAGATCCCGGACGACCGCCACGGCAAGAAGAAGCTCTACTCGCGGCTCGCCGAGGTGCTGAACATGAAGCGCCGCGAGATCGACCGCGAGGTCACCGACCAGCTCAAGCAGCTGCCGTTCTCGCCGGCCACCGTGAAGTCCGACGTCGAGCCGGCCGAGTACGCCTACCTGCTCGAGAACCAGGACCGCTTCCCCGGCGTGCAGGTCGAGAAGGTGGCGCTGCGCAAGTACCCGTTCGAGACGATCGGCGCGCACCTGTTCGGGACGGTCGGCGAGGTGACCGAGGAGCAGCTCGAGGAGAAGCGCTACCGCGGCGTGAACCAGGGCGCGCGCGTGGGCCAGTCGGGCATCGAGTGGTACTACGACCGCTACCTGCGCGGCCGCGACGGAGCCAACCGCGTGCAGGTCGACGCGCTCGGCAACTTCCGCGCCCAGCTGCGCGAGGTCGAGCCCGAGGCCGGGAGGCAGCTGCGGCTGGGGGTGGAC
>DASVVS010000187.1:0-2971 GCA_036386455.1 Thermoleophilaceae bacterium | reverse complement strand
CGGCGCTCGGAGCGGCGGATCACGGTGACGCCCTCGGCCTCGTCGAGGCGCAGGAGCTGGCTCAGACTCAGGTCCAGCCCGCTGGCTATGCGCTGGGCGGTGGCGAGCGTGGGACTGGTCTCGCCCCGCTCCACCTGGCTCAGCATCGGGGCGCTGACGCCCGACCGCTCGCCCAGCTCGCGCAGGCTGAGCCCCATGGTCTCGCGCAGGCCGCGGATCCGCGGACCGACCTGAAGGGGGTCCACGGCGGCACTCGTCGGGGCTGTGGCGGTCGTCATGGTCTGTACGTTATCACGTACGATCGTACGCTATTGCCGCTAAGCGCCGAGGGTGTGAAGGATTACTGCCCCTATAGGGTCCGTAACCCTTCACAGGCCCTCACAGCGCGTCCTTCAGCAGCGCCCGCAGCTCCTCGGCGTCCGGTGGGTGGGGCGTGTTGGCGAGGTCGGGGCGCTCCAGCGCCGCGGCCACGACCGCGTCGATCTGGTCCTCGCGCATGCCGAGCTCGCCCAGGCGCCGCGGGCCGGCGAGGGCGCCCAGCTCCGCCACGCGGGCGGGCACGGCGGCGGGGTTGCGGGTGCCGAGCCCCAGCGCCTCTCCCAGCTTCGTGATCGCGGGCGTGGCGCGCTCCAGCATCGCCTCGAGCGTGAAGGGCAGCAGCACGGCGTACGCGCCGGCGTGCGAGACGCCCGTCACGCGCACGAGCGTCTGCCCCAGCAGGTGGTGCAGCGCGAACCCGGCGGAGCCGACCGCGAAGCCGGCGAGGATCGAGCCGAGCGCCAGCTCCTTCCGGATCTTGTCCTCATCGCCGCCGTTGCCGTCGCCGTCGGCGCCGAGATCCAACCCGCGCGCGAGGTGCTCGGCCGCCCGCATCGCGACCAGCTCGGCGATCGGGTTCGCCATCGGGCCGTACAGAGCCTCCGCCGCATGCGCGAGCGCGTTCATCGCGCTCGCCGCGCGCGCCTGCGGCTCCTGCGAGGCCATCAGCTCCGGGTCGGCGAGCACGAGCGACGGGCGCACGAGGTTCCACGTCTCCACGCCCGCTGGCATCCGGTGGATCGCCGTCATCGGCGCGCCGCTCAGGGTCGTGGGAACGGCGGCAATGGCAAGGGAATCGGCGCCCGCGACCGCCTTGGCCGCGTCGATGACCCGGCCGCCGCCCAGAGCGACCATCGGCCTCCCCCCTATGTGCTGCCGTACGGCGGCGGCCGCCTCCGGAACCGGCCCCGCCGGCACGTGCAACGAAGCGGCGGCCACCTCGGAGAGCTCCGGCCACTGGGCCTCCGCCCGCGCGGTGGTCAGGAGCACGAACGAGTCGAACGGGATCGGGTCGAGCGAACGGGGTCCGAACCGCACCGTCCGCTCGCCGTCGCGGAAGGTGAACTCCACTACGGCGTGGGTATCGGCTCGGCGCGATCCGCGGACGGCTCGGTCTCGCGGGACAGCGCGGTCGAGAGCGCGCGCAGGTACGCCTTGCCCGAGGCCTCGAGGATGTCCGTGGAGACCCCGGTTCCGGATGCCAGCTCGCCGTTCAGCTCGATCAGCACGTTGACCTCGCCGAGGGCGTCGCGCCCGCCGGTCACCGCGCTCACGTGGAACTCGCGCAACCGCGCCTCGTGGTTGGTGGCCGCGTTGATGGCCGAGAAGAACGCGTCGACCGGCCCGTCGCCCGTGAAGCTGCCCTCCGCGAGCTGGCCGCTCGGCAGCCGCACGATGACCGTGGCCAGCGGCGCCCGCGTGGACGACGCCTCCACCTCGAACGACTCGAGCCCGAACGCGGCCGGGGACTGGCGCATCTCGTCGGAGACGATCGCCTCCAGGTCGAGCGCCGTGACCTTCTTCTTCTTGTCGGCGATGTCCTTGAAGCGGCGGAACGCCGTGTTCAACGCCGCGCCCTCCACCTGGAAGCCGAGCTCCTCCAAGGCCTTCCGCAGCGCGTGGCGGCCGGAGTGCTTGCCCAGCACGATCGAGTTCTGCTCCAGCCCGATCGTCTCCGCGTCCATGATCTCGTAGGTCGTGCGCTCCTTGAGCACACCGTCCTGGTGGATGCCGGCCTCGTGCGCGAACGCGTTGCGCCCCACGATCGCCTTGTTCGGCTGCACGGCGTAGCCCGTCAGCCGCGAGACCATCCGGCTCGTGCGCGCGATCTCCCGCGTGTCGACGCCGGTCCACAGCCCCACGCTCGACTCGCGCGTGTGCAGCAGCATCACGATCTCCTCGAGCGAGGCGTTGCCGGCCCGCTCGCCGATCCCGTTGATGGCGCATTCGACCTGACGCGCTCCGGCCTGCACGCCGGCCAGCGAGTTCGCGACGGCCAGTCCGAGGTCGTCGTGGCAGTGGACGGAGAGCACGACGTCGCGCAGACCGGGGACCAGCTCGTACAGGCGGGTGAGGAAGGCCGCGTACTCCTGCGGCGTGGCGTAGCCGACCGTGTCCGGGACGTTGATCGTGGTGGCGCCCTCGTCGAGCGCGATCTGGAGCACCTCGGCGGTGAACTCGGTCTCCGCGCGCGTGGCGTCCATCGGCGAGAACTCCACGTCGTCGGTGTACTGCTTGGCGTGCGCGACCGCGGCCCGCGCCTGGCCCTTCACGTCCTCGCGGGTCGTCTGGAGCTGGTGCTCGATGTGGATGTCGCTCGTCGAGATGAAGGTGTGGATGCGCGGGCGCTCGGAGTCCTTGATCGCGTTCCACGCGGCGTCGATGTCCTGGAAGCCGGTGCGCGCGAGGCCGCAGATGACGGGCCCCTGCACCTCCTGGGCGATCGCCCTCACGGACTCGAAGTCGCCCGGCGAGGCGATCGGGAAGCCGGCCTCGATCACGTCGACGCCGAGCCGCGAGAGCTGGTGGGCTATCTCGAGCTTCTCCGCCCTGTTCAGCGAGATGCCCGGCGACTGCTCGCCGTCACGCAACGTCGTGTCGAAGATGTGGACCTGGTCGGCCATGGGCCTGATGACTCTCCTTCTGTGTGAAC
>DASVVS010000186.1:0-62208 GCA_036386455.1 Thermoleophilaceae bacterium | reverse complement strand
CCCCCCGGCGGGAGCATAGGCGCCGCGGCCGAGGCCGCGCCTCAGGCGGCGCGCAGGCGGTCGCGATAGACGCGGTAGTCGGCCCGGTCGGGCCGCAGCTGGGCTGCCAGCGCGAGGTGGCGGCGCGCCTCGTCGCGGCGGCCGGTCTTCTCGCACGAGCGGCCGAGACAGAAGATCGCGAAGTCGTTCACGGGGTAGCGCTCGACCACCGCGGCGAACTCCTCGCGGGCGTCGGCGTAGCGGCCGGCGCGGAAGTACGCGCGGCCCAGCGCCTCGCGGATCGACCCCTTGTCGGGCTCGAGCGCGCGGGCCTGCTCCAGCGGGATCGCGGCGGCGGAGAAGTCGCCGGCCTCGAGCAGGGCGCTGCCGCGGGTGAAGAGGTCGTAGACGCGCTCGCCGCGGGCCTCGGGGGTCTCGCCGCGCGCACCGCTCACGGTGCCTCCTCCGGGGCGACCGGCTCGGCGGCGGGGGCGGTCCGCAGCTCTTCCACGAGGTCCAGGATGGCACCCGCGACCTCGTGCTTCGACGCGAGATCCACGTGCCGGTCGGAGCCGGGCGTGACGATCGTGACCTCGTTCTGCTCGGTGTCGAAGCCGATGTCGGGGCGCGAGACGTCGTTCACGACGATCGCGTCGAGGCCCTTGCGCTCGAGCTTGCCGCGCGCGCGCTCGACGGCGCCCTCCCCGTGCTCGGCGGCGAAGCCGACCACGAGCTGGCCGTCGCGCCCCGCGGACAGCTCGGCGAGCACGTCCTCGGTGGGCTCGAGCTCGACCGTCAGGCCGTCGCGGCCGGTCTTGCCGAGCTTGGTGTCCGCCGGGTCGGCGGGCCGGAAGTCGGCCACGGCCGCCGCCATGATCAGGACGTCGCAGGAGCCGAACGCGGCGTGGGTGGCGTCGCGCAGCTGGGCGGCCGTCTCCACGTCGGCGTAGCGGATGCCCTCGGCCCGCGGCAGCGCCACGTTGGCCGCCACCACCGTCACCTCGGCGCCGCGCCGGGCGGCCTCCTCGGCCACCGCGAACCCCATCCGGCCCGACGAGCGGTTGCCCACGAAGCGCACCGAGTCGATCGGCTCGCGCGTGCCGCCCGCCGTGACCAGCACCCGCAGCCCGTCGAGCGAGCGAGGGGCGAACGCCGCGCCGCCCAGCGCCGCCTCGATCGCGGCCAGGATCTCGGGCGGCTCGGCCAGCCGGCCCGCGCCCCACTCCCCGCGCGAGGCGAGCGCGCCCACCGCCGGCTCCACGATGGTCGCGCCGCGCTCGCGCAGCGTCTCCACGTTCGCCCGCGTGGCCGGGTGGGCCCACATCCGGTCGTTCATCGCGGGCGCGACCACGAGCGGCGCCGGGGACGCGAGCGCCGCGCTCGTGAGCAGGTTGTCGGCCAGCCCGGTCGCCAGCTTGGCGATCGTGTTGGCGGAGGCGGGCGCGATGGCGTAGACGTCGGCGCGCCGCACCAGCTCGAGGTGCGAGATCGCCGCGTGGCCGGGCGCCGGGTCGCCGGGGAAGGCGCCGCGCGCCGGGTCCGGCTCGAACTCGTCGACCAGCACGGGCGCGCCGGTGATCCCCTCGAACGTGGCACGCCCGACGAACCGCTCGGCCGCGGCCGTCTGCACCACGCGCACGGAGTGGCCCGCCTTTCCGGCGAGCCGCACCAGCTCCACGGCCTTGTAGGCGGAGATCCCGCCCGTTACTCCGACGAGGATCCGCGCCAAGGTGGAGCCTCTCGGGCTAGGAGCGGTAGCGGTAGTTGATCTTGCCCGCAGCCAGTTCCTCGAGCGAGATCTTGAGGTAGTTCTTCGAGCCCGTGTCCACCATCGGCGGCGGGTACTCGTCGAACGTCCCCTCACCGAGGTTGTGGTAGTACGAGTTGATCTGGCGGGCTCGCTTGGCGGCGACGAGCACGCACGCGTAGTGCGAGTCGACCCGGTCGAGCAGGGTGTCTAGGCGGGGCTTGATCACAGCTTCCACATGGTAGCGACGAGGCGGGCGAGCTCCCGCACGGCCTCGTTCAGGTCGTCGTTCACGATCACGTGCGGGAACTCCCCCTTGGCGCGCAGCTCCTCCTCCGCCACCGCGAGCCGCTTGCGGATCACCTCCTGCGAGTCGGTGCCGCGCTGGAGCAGCCGCTCGCGCAGCGCCTCGGTCGACGGCGGCGCGATGAACACCTGGATCGCGCCCGGCAGGGCCTCGCGCACCTGCCGCGCGCCCTGGACCTCGATCTCGAGCACGACCGGGTCGTCCTCGGTCTCCGAGCGCAGCGTGCCGTAGCGATTTCCCGCGTAGGTGGCGTGCTCGAGGAACTCGCCCGCCTCGACCCGGCGCTCGAACTCCTCGGGCGACAGGAAGTGGTAGTCGAGGCCCTCCTCCTCGTTCGCGCGCGGCGTGCGCGTGGTGGCCGAGACCGACAGCCTCAGATCCGGGATCTCCCTGCAAAGGGCCTTGATCAGCGTGCCCTTGCCGACGCCCGACGGGCCGGTCACGACGAGCACGCGGGCCTGCGCCGGCGCGTCGTGCGGCTCCGCCTCGGCGGCGCCCCGGTCTAGCGGCGCAGGTATGAGACGAGCTCGGTCCGCTGGCGCTGCGACAGCCCGCCGATCGTCTTGCTCGGCGAGATGCGGCACTGCGTGAGGATCCTGTTGACCTTCACGCGGCCGTACTTCGGAACGGCCAGGAGCAGGTCGAAGACCTTGGCCGTCTGGAGGTACTCGGGCGGATCGAGGAGAAGGGGGTGGATCTGCTTGCGGCCCGCCTTGAGGTCGCGCTTGAGCTCCGCGCGGCGCGTGCGGATCTGGTTCGCGCGCTGCAAGGCCTCCATGCGCTGGGTCAGCGAACGCTCCGGGGCCCCGATCTGCGGCTTGGAGGTGGGCGGGGCGGCGGGCGGCACGAGGCGGCGATATTACACACGCCGACCGGCTCGTGAGGGTCTCGGGGGCGGTTTTTTCGCGAATTTGGCTAGACCTCCACCTGAGCTTGAAGGCAGTTGGGGCTACTTGACGGTTTTCGCGTGCTTTGCAGGGCTTTTTCCGTCCTGAAGGCGCGGATGCGCGCCAGCGGCTCGCAAAATCCCCGCTCCGAGCGCGAATCCGAGTAGCTAGCGCCGCGCCACTGTGCCCTGAGAGCGGCCGCCGGACAGCTCGAGCGTCCGCCCGTCGGTCAGGCGCAGCTTCGCGGGACCGTCGGACGTGATGTCGTACGCGAACGGCCCGCGGAGGCACGCGCGGACCGTGTCGAGGGTCGCCGAGGCCACATTCGCGAGCGTGCCGGAGAGCTTCGCCGCCCTCGCGAGCGGCTTGGTGGCCGCGGGGCGCTGCTCGTCGCTCGTCCACGGCAGCGGGTCGTCCCCCGCGTCCGAGACTCGCTCCAGCTCCGGCAGCGACCCCCCGCAGCCCGCGGTCGTCAGGTCCACGGTCGCGTAGTCGTTCGGACCGCCGCGGCCGCGCAGCTCCGAGAGCCAGTACGCGCGGTCGTGACGGATGCCGTACTGGGGCGAGTCGAGGAACGGCGCCGTGGTGAAGACGACCCGCGCCGGGTTCTCCACGAGCCGCAGGTCCTTTGTGAAAGCGGCCTCCTTGCGCCAGTCGTCGAGACCGACGAACGTCAGGTGCTCGGCCGCCGGGTGCTCGTAGAAGCGGTATGTGTTGCCGGCGGCCTGGAACGCCTGGTTGATCGCCACTCCCTGCCAGACGTGCACGAGCTCGTCGCCGCCCGCGTAGAGCATCACGGTCGGGACGTTCTGCAGGTTCTTGATGAAGTCGACCGCGTTGCCGACCGCCCCCGCCGTGTAGCTGGGCTGGGCCGGGTTGCCGTTGCTCGAGTCGCCGGTGAAGCCGACCCAGTCGACCGCGGCGGCGAAGCGGTCGGGATGGAGCGAGGCCATCCGGTAGGTCACGTAGCCGCCCTGCGAGTAGCCGCCGGCGTACACGCGGTGCTTGTCGATCCTGTAGGTGGCCTCCACGTCGGCGAGCACGTCGAGGATGTCGCGCTCCGAGACGTCGGAGCCCCAGCCCTCGGTGCCGCGGCCCTCGGGCGTGACCAGGATGCGGTTCAGGTCCTCGCCGAAGCGCTGCTGCATGCCGGGCTGGCCGATGATGCCGGTGAGGTTCGAGCCCGACCCGTGGAAGACGGTCTGGATCCCGTGCGGCCCCGGCTTCTTCGGGACGTAGATCCCGTAGGGCTGGTAGCGGCCGAGGAAGTTGAAGGACTGCTCGAAGCCGAGCTGTGCGCCCCCGCCGCCGTTGCCGCGCCCGGGCACGCCGTCGTAACTCATGCCCTCGCCGGGCGGGAGCGTGTGGCCGGAGGTGTAGACGCGCTCCATGAAGCCGGTCCGCGGGCGCGCCGCGCGCGTGACCTTGCGCTTGAGGTAGGAGACGCGCACCCTCACGCCGAACTGCGAGACGTCGCCGGCCTGGAGCGCCTTGGCCTGCTCGTCCTCGAAGAAGCTGCCGGCGGCGCTGCTCGCGAGGTTGGCGTTCGGGCTCTCGCCGAAGCCGGCGTGCTCCTCGGGGCGGAACGCGACGTTCATGACCTTCCCGGTCTCGGCGTTGGCCACGGCGGCCTGCACGCGCCAGACCTTGCCCTTCGGGAGCGCGATCGAGCCGCCCACGGTGTTCTTGCGGGCGTTGCCGGTCTTGAAGGTGGCGAGCTTGTCCCAGCCCTTGCTAGAGATCCCGAGGCCCTTCCACTCGCCGCCGCCGGTCTTCGCGTCGTCGTCGGTGTCGATCGCGAGCGCGAGGACGGTCTGGTCGTCCTTGTACAGGGCGTTGAGGAGCCCGCTCACCACGAGCCGCTTGCCCGAGACGCGCAGCGTCAGGCGGATCAGGTCGGCGGTGGCCTCCTGGCCGGCGGGGTAGGTCTGGTCGCCCGCGCCGGGCGAGAGGTTGCCGATGCGCTGGTTGAGGACCTGGCCGGCGTCGGCCCCGTAGTCGTCGCCGACGTAGTCGCCGTACACCAGCGCGCCGGCGCAGAGCGCCGACTGGCCGGCGACCCACGAGTGCGGGGCGAGGCACTTGGGCTTGGCGGCGTGCGCGCCCGGGGCGAGCCCGAGGAGGGCCAGTGCGGTGAGGGCGAGGACGGTGCGGCGCATGGGGAGAGCGATTCTAGGCGCGTCGCGGGCCGGTCGCGGCGGTGGCTACCGCGGCGTGGCGAGCTGCGCGACCGCCGGCTCCGTCGCCGGCATCAGCGCCTCGAGCTCGCGGCGGATCCGCGCGCCCGCGGCCGGGTCGCGGAAGCTCTCCGTGCCCACCGCGACCGCCGCCGCACCGACCTCGAGGAAGTCGCGCGCGTCGCGCCCCGTGGCGATGCCGCCCATCCCGATCACCGGGATGCTCACCCGCTGGGCCACTGCCGCGACCTGCGCCAGCGCCACCGGCCGCACGGCCGGCCCGGACAGGCCGCCCGTGGTGCCGCCCAGCCACGGCCTGCGCGTGCGCGGGTCGAGCGCCATCCCGCGCAGCGTGTTGATGAGCGAGACCGAGTCGGCGCCCGCCGCCTCCGCGGCGACCGCCACGGCCGTCGGGTCGGTCGCGCTCGGCGTGAGCTTCACGATCAGCGGCTTGGCGGTCAGCGGACGCAGCCGCTCCACGGCCGCCGCGGTCTCGGCCGGATCGGCGCCCATCACCGTGCCGGTCTCCACGTTCGGGCACGAGAAGTTCAGCTCGATCATCGCCACCTCGCTGCGCGACCCGACCGTCTTCACCAGCATCGCCAGCTCGTCGCGGCTGAAGCCCATCACCGACACGACCAGCGGCACCGGCAGCTTGGCCAGCTTCGGCAGGTCCTCGGCCAGAAACCCCTTGAGGCCCTTGTTGGGGAGCCCGATCGAGTTGACGAGGCCGGCCGGCGACTCCCACAGGCGCGGCGGCGGGTTGCCCTGGCGCGGCGCGAGCGTGATGGTCTTCGAGACGAAGGCGTCGAACGGGAAGTCCGCGATCAGCGCGTCGCCGAACGCGCGGCGCGCGGCGATCGCGTCGAAGGTGCCGGAGCCGTTGAGGACCGGGCCGCGGAGCCTGACGCCGCAGAGCTCCATCACCGAGGCGGCTCCGCGGTCAATGCCCGGCTCCCGCCACCAGCGCGGTCTCGAGCTCCGCCGCGTCCAGCACCGGGCCGTCCACGCACAGGCGCACGTAGCCGTTCCGCGTGGGGACGACGCATCCGAAGCACGCCCCGAAGCCGCACGCCATGCCGGACTCCATCGCGAGCTGGGCGGGCGCCTCGCGCTCGGCGCACAGGGCTCGCACCGCCTCGAGCATCGGCGGCGGGCCGCAGGCGTAGACCGCCGGCCGCGCGGCGGGATCGACGCGCGCCGCTTCGTCGAGCGCCTCCCGGAGCGGCTCCGTGACCAGCGCGTGCCGCCCGGCGCTGCCGTCGTCGGTCGTCAGGAGCGGCGGCTGGGGAAAGAGCCCGCCGGCCTCGGCGTAGCTCGCGTTGCGGAAGCCCAGCATCACCGGCGCCGGCTCGGGCAGCTCGTCCGCCAACGCGAGGATCGGGGCGGCCCCGATTCCGCCGCCCACCAGCAGCGCGGGGCCCTCCGTCTGGCGGAAGCCGATGCCGAGGGGCCCGACCAGCAGCAGGTTCTCGCCGGGCTCCGCGGCCGCGAGCCGTTCGGTCCCCGGTCCCACCGCCTCCAGGAGGAAGTCGAGGCGCAGCGCCGCGGCGCCCTGCTCCTCGCGCACGCGCGCGTGCGAGAACGCCCGCGGCAGGTACGGCCGCTCGCCGCCCGAGTCCCACCGCTCCTCGGTCGCGAGCATGTAGAACTGGCCGGGCAGCGGGCGCGGTCCCTCGGCGTCGAGCGCCGACACGAGCCGGTAGCCCCCGAGCGCCCGGTTCTCCACCACGGCGGCGGAGCGGCGGCCGAACGGCGCGAGCACCCGCGGCTCGGGGCCACCGCGGTCACTTTCTTGGCCAGGAGCCATGTAAGTGACCCCGCTGCCGCCGTTCTCGCGGGTCAACCGGTCTCACTCCCCCGCGCCGTGGCCGTTTCCGAAGCGGGCTCGCCGCGAGCCGAGTGCAGCTCCTGCAGCGAGCGCACCTCCGGCGGCTCGCCACGGCCGGCCCGGATCGCCCGCTGGGCGGCGCTGGCCCCCGTCATCGTGGTGATGCACGGGATCCCGCGCGAGACCGCGGCGCGGCGGATCTCCCAGCCGTCGGCGCGAGCGCCGGAGCCGGTGGGCGTGTTGATCACGAGGTCGACCTCGCCCGACTCGATCCGGTCGACCACGTGGCCGGGGCCGCCCTCGTAGACCTTGTTGATCCGCTCGACCGGCACGCCCATGCGGCGGATCGCCTGCGCGGTGCCGCCGGTGGCGAGGATCCTGAAGCCGAGGTCGTGGAGCGCGGCGGCGAGCTGGGTGGCCGCGGCCTTGTCGCCGTCCGTGACGCTGATGAAGACCGCGCCCGACGTGGGCAGCGAGGCGCCCGCCGCCGCCTGAGCCTTGCCGAAGGCGGCCGGGTAGTCGCGCGCCACGCCCATCACCTCGCCGGTCGAGCGCATCTCGGGACCGAGCAGCGAGTCCGCCCGCGCGAAGCGGTTGAACGGCAGCACCGCCTCCTTCACCGAGACGTGGCCGCGGCGCGAGCGGCGCGCGGGCTCGAGCTCGTCGTCGAGGTCGGCCAGCCGCTCGCCCAGGATCAGCCGCGTGGCGATCTTCGCGAGCGGCACGCCGACCGCCTTCGACACGAACGGCACCGTCCGCGAGGCGCGCGGGTTGGCCTCGATCACGTACAGCTCGTCGTCCCCGTGGACGGCGAACTGGATGTTGATCAGGCCGACGACCCCGAGCCGCAGCGCCAGCTTCTCGGTCGCCTCCTCGACCTGGCGGAGCATGTCGTCGCCCAGCGACATGGCCGGGAGCACGCAGGCCGAGTCGCCCGAGTGCACGCCCGCCTCCTCGACGTGCTGCATGATCCCGCCGATCGCCATCGTCTCGCCGTCGCAGAGCGCGTCCACGTCGATCTCGATCGCGTTCTCGAGGAAGCGGTCGAGGTAGATGACGGCGTCGTCGTCCTGGCCGGTCCGGGCCAGGTAGTCCGCGAGCTCGGCGTCGGAGTAGCAGATCTCCATCGCCCGGCCGCCGAGCACGTAGGACGGGCGCACGATCAGCGGGTAGCCGATCCCGCGGCCCATCTCGAGGGCGGCCTCCGGGCCGCGCGCGGTTCCCGGCGCCGGCCCCTTCAGCCCGAGCTCGTCGAGCAGCGAGATGAAGCGCGAGCGGTCCTCGGCGAGGTCGATCGAGTCGACCGGCGTGCCGACGATCTGCACCCCCGCCTGCTGCAGACCGTGCGCGAGCTTGAGCGGGGTCTGGCCCCCGAACTGGACGATCACGCCCTCGGGCCGCTCGATCTCGACTATCCCGAGCACGTCCTCCAGCGTGAGCGGCTCGAAGTACAGCCGGTCGCTCGTGTCGTAGTCCGTCGAGACCGTCTCGGGATTGCAGTTGACCATCACCGCGTCGCGCCCGGACGCGCGCACGGTCATCGCCGCGTGCACGCAGCAGTAGTCGAACTCGATCCCCTGGCCGATCCGGTTGGGGCCGGCGCCCAGGATCATCACGGCGGGGCGGTCGCCGCGGCGGACCTCGTGGCGTGCGCCATCGGGTCCCGGCCGCTCCCAGCCCGAGTAGTAGTACGGCGTCTCGGCCTCGAACTCGGCCGCGCAGGTGTCGACCGACTTGAACGTGCGCGTCAGGCCGGCCTGCGGGTCCTCCCCGCGCGCGAGCCCCTGCAGCTCGGCCAGGAACCACGGGTCGATGTGCGTGCGCGCGTGCACCTCGTCCGCGTCTACGCCGCGCCGGAACGCCTCGAACAGCAGCTCGTAGCGATCGTGCGCGGGCCGCTCGAGGCGGCCGAGCAGCTCGTCCGTGTCCTCCGGCGCCTTGGGCGTCACGTCCAGCTCGCGCGAGCGCATCGCCTTCGCGAACGCCTGCTTGAACGTGCGCCCGATCGCCATCGCCTCGCCGACGGACTGCATGTGCGTGGAGAGCCTCCCGTCCGCGCCCGGGAACTTCTCGAACGCGAAGCGCGGCCACTTGACCACGACGTAGTCGATGGTCGGCTCGAAGCTCGCCGGCGTGCGCTTGGTGATGTCGTTGTCGATCTCCTCGAGCGCGTAGCCGACCGCCAGCCGCGCGGCGATCTTCGCGATCGGGAAACCGGTGGCCTTCGAGGCGAGCGCCGACGAGCGCGACACGCGCGGGTTCATCTCGATCACCACGATCTCGTCGGTGTCCGGGTTGACGGCGAACTGGATGTTCGAGCCGCCGGTCTCGACGCCGACCGCGCGGATCACCTGGATCGCCTGGTCGCGCAGCGTCTGGAACTGGGCGTCGGTGAGCGTCTGCTGCGGGGCGACGGTGACGGAGTCGCCGGTGTGCACGCCCATCGGGTCGACGTTCTCGATCGAGCAGACGATCACGACGTTGTCGTTGCGGTCGCGCATCAGCTCGAGCTCGAACTCGCCCCAGCCGATCACCGACTCCTCCACGAGCACCTGCCCGATCGGCGACGCCGCCAGCCCCTCGGCCACGAGCTCCCGGTACTCGGACTCGTCGTGCGCGATGCCGCCGCCCTCGCCGCCCATCGTGAAGCCCGGCCGCAGGATCGCCGGCAGTCCGACCTTCGCGAGCGCGCGCTCGCCCTCGGCCATGCTCGTGATCACCGTCGACTTGGCCACGCGCAGCCCGGCCTTCTCCATCGTCTCGCGGAAGAGCAGCCGGTCCTCGGCGCGGCGGATCGCCTCGTAGTTCGCGCCGATCAGCTCCACGCGGTGGCGGCCCAGCGTGCCGTCCTCCCACAGCGCCCGCGCGAGGTTCAGCGCCGTGCCGCCGCCCAGCGTGGGCAGCAGCGCGTCCGGCTGCTCGCGCTCGATCACCGCGGCCACCGACTCGGGCGTGAGCGGCTCGATGTAGGTGGAGGTGGCGAACTCCGGGTCGGTCATGATCGTGGCCGGGTTCGAGTTGACGAGGACCACGTCGTAGCCCTCCTCGAGCAGCACCTTGCACGCCTGGGCGCCGGAGTAGTCGAACTCCGCGGCCTGCCCGATCACGATCGGCCCGCTGCCGAGCACGAGGATCTTCTGGATGTCGTCGCGCCTAGGCACGGGCCATCAGTGACTCCAGGAAGCGGTCGAACAGGTAGAGCGAGTCGTGCGGGCCGGGCCCGGCCTCAGGGTGGTACTGGACGGTCGAGGCGGGCACGTCCTTGAGCACCAGCCCCTCCACCGTGCGGTCGTAGAGGTTGAGCTGGGCCAGCTCGGCGGCCCCGAAGTCGGTCTCCCAGCGGATCGGCTCGTCGGTGTCGATCGTGGCCTCGCCGCCCGGGCCCTGGACCGCGAAGCCGTGGTTCTGCGAAGTGATGTCGATCCGGCCGGTGGCGAGGTCCTTGACCGGGTGGTTGGCGCCGCGGTGGCCGAACGGGAGCTTGAAGGTCTCGAGGCCGACCGCCCGGCAGAGGAGCTGGTGGCCCATGCAGATGCCCCAGACCGGCACCTTGCCCACCACGCCCCGCACGTTCTCCACCACGTGTCCGAGCGCGGCCGGATCGCCCGGGCCGTTCGCGAGGAAGATCGCGTCGGGCTCGCGCGCCAGCAGCTCCTCGGCGCTGGTCGTGCACGGATGCAGCTCGAGCCGCACGCCCCGCTCGCGCAGGTTGCGCACGATCGAGTGCTTGATGCCCGTGTCGATCCCGACCACGCGCGGGCCGGGGTTGTCCGGGTCGAGGAAGATCGGCTCGGCCGGCGTGACCTCGCAGGCCAGGTCGCGGCCCGCCATCGGCGGCTCGGCCATCACGCGCTCGCGCGCCTCGGACTCGGGCGTCTCGGCCGCGAACACGCCGCCGCGCATCGCGCCCTTGTCGCGGATGTGCCTCACCAGCGCGCGCGTGTCGACGCCGGTGAGCGCCGGGATGCCGCAGTCGGCGAGCCAGCTCAGCCAGCCGCGCTCGGCGCCGGGCGCGTCCTCGCGGTCCACGCCCTCGCGCATGATCACCGCGCGCGCGTGGATCGCATCGGACTCCATCGCGCCCTCGTACACGCCGTAGTTGCCGATGTGCGGGTAGGTGAAGACGATGACCTGGCCGCGGTAGCTCGGGTCGGTGACGGCCTCCTGGTAGCCGGACATCGAGGTGTTGAAGACGACCTCGCCGGTGGCGACGACGGGGGCGCCCACGAGATCGCCGTCGAAGCGCACGCCGTCCTCGAGCAGGATGTAGCCGCCGCCGCTCACGCCACCGCTCCGATAGCGAACGAGCGCTCGCGGTAGGCGACCTGCCCGCCGGCCACCGTCATCCGCACGCGGCCGGTCAGCCGCTGCCCGGCGAAGGCGCAGTTGGCCGAGCGGCTCTCGTAGCCGTGCTCGCCCACCTCCCACTCCGCCGCGAGGTCGGCCAGCACGACGTTGGCGGTCGAGCCGGGTGTGAGGCTGGGCGCCGGGATGCCGAACGGGACGCCGCCCGCGGTCATGCGCTCGACCAGCACGCCCAGCTCGATCAGCCCGGGC
Source organism: Thermoleophilaceae bacterium (assembly GCA_036386455.1). Classification (GTDB taxonomy): domain Bacteria; phylum Actinomycetota; class Thermoleophilia; order Solirubrobacterales; family Thermoleophilaceae; genus AC-37. The sequence goes on along the minus strand of DASVVS010000186.1, from coordinate 50,723 downwards.
AGCACGAGGTGCGTGTGCAGCGAGGCGAACGCGGTCTCGAGGCCGGTCACGCCCATCGGCGCCACCTCGAACGGCTGCTCCTTCTCCTCGCGCGAGTGCGGGGCGTGGTCGGTGGCGACGCAGTCGAGCGTGCCCGAGCGCAGCGCCTCGATGAGCGCCCGCCGGTCGTCCTCGGAGCGCAGCGGCGGGTTCATCTTGAACGCGCTGGCGTCGAGCGTGCGCACGCATTCGTCGGTCAGGCAGAGGTGATGCGGCGTGACCTCCGCGGTGACCTCCACCCCCTCGGCCTTCGCGCGCTCGATCGCCACGACCGACTCGCGCGCCGAGACGTGCTGGACCTGGATGCGGCCGCCCTCGTAGCCGGCGATGGCGGCGTCGCGGGCGATGGCGGTGGACTCGGAGATCGACGGGATGCCGCTAAGCCCGAGCAGCGCGGAGATCGCGCCCTCGTGCATCGCGCCGTCGCCCGAGAGCGTGGGGTCCTCCTCGTGCAGGGCGATCGGCCGGCCGGCCAGGCGCTGGTACTGGAGCGCCTGGCGCAGCACGCCGGCGCTCTGCACCGGGCGCCCGTCGTCGGTGAAGGCGAAGGCGCCGGCGTCGGCCAGCTCGGCCATCTCGGTGAGCAGCTCGCCCTCTTGCCCGCGCGTGATCGCGGCGGTGAAGCCGACCGGCACGCGCGCCTCCACGCGCGCGCGCTCGCGCAGGGAGAGCAGGACCGGCGCCGAGTCCACCACCGGGTCGGTGTTGGGCATCGCGAGGATCGCGCAGTAGCCGCCCGAGGCCGCGGCGCGCGTGCCGGAGGCGATGTCCTCCTCGTCCTCGCGGCCGGGCGTGCGCAGGTGCACGTGCGGGTCGACGAAGGCGGGCATGGCGTGCAGGCCGGCGGCCTCCGCGGTCTCGGCGCCGTCCGGCGCCTCCAGCGTGCCGGGCTCGCCCAGCTCGGCGATCCGGCCGTCGCGGATGAGGACGTCGCCGGGCCGGTCGATGCCCGCGCGCGGGTCGAGCAGGCGCGCCTCGCGGATCAGGACGTCCCCGGGGGGCGCGACGGCGAGGTCGAGCTGCGGCGCGCTCATGCGGGCTGCGGCTCCGTCGTGGCGCCGGGCCGGCTGAAGCGGGCGGCCTGCGAGCCCCCGCCGCCGCCGGCCAGCAGCTCGTAGAGCACCGCCATCCGCACCACCACGCCCGACTCGACCTGCTGCACGATCAGCGCCTGGGGCGAGTCCACGACCTCGCCGGCCAGCTCCACCCCGCGGTTGACCGGGCCGGGGTGCATCAGCAGCTGGCTCGGCGAGAGGCGGCGGCCGTCGATCTGGTAGCGCGCGGCGTACTCGCGCAGCGAGGGGACGAACGAGCCGCTCATCCGCTCCTTCTGCATCCGGAGGGCGTAGATCACGTCGGCCTCGCCGACGCCGTCGAGCGACCAGCGCACCTCGCAGCCGAGCGTCTCGATCCCGCGCGGGATCAGCGTGGGCGGGCCGCAGACCGTCACCTCGCAGCCCATCCGCGTGAAGGCGAGGATGTCGGAGCGCGCGACGCGGCTGTGCAGCACGTCGCCGACGATCCAGATGCGCAGGCCCTCGAGGCTGCGGCCGAGGCGGCGGCGCAGCGTGTACACGTCGAGCAGGGCCTGGGTCGGGTGCTCGTGCTTGCCGTCGCCGGCGTTGACCACCGAGGCGGCGCTCCAGCGCGCGACCAGCTCGGCGGCGCCCGCGTGCGGGGCGCGGATCACGATCGCGGCGGGGTCGTAGGCCGACAGCGTCTGGACCGTGTCCTTCAGCGACTCGCCCTTGTCCACCGAGGAGCCGACCGACTTGATGTTCACGAGGTCCGCGCTGAGGCGCTTGGCGGCCAGCTCGAAGCTGGAGCTGGTGCGGGTGGAGGACTCGTAGAAGAGGTTCACGATTGTGCGCCCGCGCAGCGTGGGCACCTTCTTGATCTCGCGGCCGGAGACCTCGGCGAAGCTCTCCGCCCGGTCGAGGATGCGCTCGATGTCCTCGCGCGTGAGGTCGTCGATCGAGATCAGGTCCTTCCTCATGCCAGCACCTCCGCGCCCTGCGTCGCGATCGTGACCTCGTCCACCCCGTCGAGCTCCTCGAGGCGCACGTTCACGCGCTCGTTGCGGGCCGTGGGGAGGTTCTTGCCGACGTAGTCCGGCCGGATCGGGAGCTCGCGGTGGCCGCGGTCGGTCAGGACCGCGAGCTGCACCCGCTCGGGGCGGCCGTAGTCGAAGACGGCGTCGATGGCGGCCCGGACCGTGCGGCCCGTGTAGAGCACGTCGTCGACGAGGACGATCGTGGCCCCGTCGACCGGGAAGTCGATGTGGCTCGCGTGCACGACCGGCTGGCGGTCGGGACTGCGGGTGGCCAGGTCGTCGCGATAGAAGCTGATGTCGACGTCGCCGTACGGGACGCCGTCGCCGCTCAGCTCGGTGAGCAGCTCGTGGACGCGGGCGCCGAGCACGGCGCCGCGCCTGTGGATGCCGACGATCGCCACGGGCTCGCCTGCGTTTCGCTCGACGATCTCGTGGGATATGCGCACGAGCGTGCGCCTGATGTCCTCGGCGTCGAGGACGACCTTCTCGTCGTTCAAGTCTTCCTTCCTGGCCTCACAGGACCGGGTTAAAGGTGACGGCGGGGACCGTAGCACCGCCTCCGGCGGCTCGATCGCCGACCGGGGTCAGAAACGTCCTCATAGAGGACGGAAGTGACCACTCCCGCCCGGGGGGTCCCTTTACTGCTGGCGTTCGGGCGGCTTGGCGTCCTCGCGGCGCACGTGCACGGGCTCGCCGCGCTCGGCGAACGGGATCTCGACGCGGTCGAAGTCGCGCGGCAGGATCGTGCGCTCGAAGACCGCGGTGGCCTCGTCCAGCAGCGCCCTCGGCGCGCTGCGCGCCGACACGTGGGTGAGCGCGAGCAGCCTCACCTCCGCCTCGCGGGCCACCTCGGCGGCCTCGCGGGCGGTGGAGTGACGGCGGTCGACCGCGATCTCGGCGTCCTCGTCGCCGAACGTCGCCTCGTGGACGAGCAGGTCCGCGCCGTGCGCCACGGCGACGGTCATCTCGCTGGGGCGCCCGTCGCCCGCGAGCACGACCTTGCGTCCCGGCCTGGCCTCGCCCACGACCTGCTCGGGCCGCACCTCGCCCGCGGACCCCTGGACCGGCTCCCCGCGGTGGAGGCGGCCGAAGTCCGGTCCGGGCCGGACTCCCAGCTCGATCGCGCGGGCCTCGTCGAAGCGGCCGAGCCGTTCCTTCTCGACCAGCGCGTAGCCGTAGGCGAGGCCGCGGTGGGGCACCTTGAAGGCGGCGATGCTGTAGCCGTCGCGCTCGAGCTCGTCGTTGGCGGCCAGCTCGATCCAGTCGACCGGGAACTTCGGGCGCCCTCCGAGCGGGTCGAGGTCCCCGGCGAGCTTGCGCAGGCCGGGCGGCCCGTAGATCGTCAGCACCTTCTCCCGGCCCCGCAGCCCGAACGTGCGGAGCATCCCGGGCAGACCGAGGATGTGATCCGCGTGGAAGTGGGTCAGGAAGACCTCCTCGAGGTCGAGCAGCCCACCCGAGCGCAGGAGCTGGCGCTGCGTGCCCTCGCCGCAGTCGAACAGCAGCCGCTCGCCGCCGCGGCGCACGAGGGTGGCGGGCAGGCCGCGCCGGGCGGTGGGAGCCGAGCCGGCGGTTCCGACGAAGAGGACGTCCAGGTCCATCGCGGGGAACCTAGATGGAGCGGGGCATCTAGTCGAGGCTCACGTGCTCGAAGACGAGCCGGCCCCGGACCGTGCGCGCGATTCCCATGGTGTGCCGCGGCTGGCGGCGGCGGTCGGTCGGGCTGCCCGGGTTGAAGATCTGGAAGCCGTCGCGCTCCTCGTGCAGCGGGATGTGGGAGTGGCCGAACACGACGGCGTCCGCGTCCGGGAAGCGCGCGCGCATGCGCTCCAGGCGACGCGTGCGCGGGCCGGCGTCGTGGATCACCGCGAGCTGCGCGTCGCCCGCCTCCACCACGAGCGTCTCGGGCAGCATCCGCCGCAGCTCCTCGCTGTCGACGTTGCCGTGCACCGCCGCCACCGGCGGGCCGAGCTCCGTCATCTCGGCGAGCACCTCGGGCGTGCTGACGTCGCCGGCGTGCACGAGCAGGTCGGCCGCGCGGATCCGCTCGACGCAATCGTCCGGAAGCCGCCGCGTGCCGCGCGGGAGGTGGGTGTCGGAGATGATGGCGATCAGCACGGGCGCGAGACTAGACTGGCTCCCCCAGGCGCCCGTAGCTCAGTGGATAGAGCGCTGCCCTCCGGAGGCAGAAGTCGCAGGTTCGAATCCTGCCGGGCGCGTAGACCGAGCCGTTGGCCGCTCGCGCGGGTTTGAGTGGTCATGAACCGACTCGGACTCGCCCTCGCCGCCGGACTGGCCGCCCTCGCCGCCGCACCCGCGGCGCACGCCACCTTCCCGGGCAAGCCGGGGCCGATCGTCTTCTTCAGCCTCGACCGCCAGGACGACCGGACCCTGTACTCGATCGCCCCGAGCGGCGGCAAGGTGCGGAACGCCGCTATCGACGGCCGCTGGCCCGCGTACTCGGCCGACGGCCGTTACGTCGCCTACCTGGGCGACGACGGGTTCTACGTGGCGAACGCCGACGGCACCAACCCTCGCCAGATCCCGGGCGGCGGGGAGCCGGCCTGGTCCCCGGACGGGCGCGAGATCGCCGTGAGGTTCACGAACGACGAAGACGACCCCTACATCGACGTCGTCAACGTCGCCACGGGCGCCACACGGCGCCTCGTGCTCTACGCCGAGGCTCCGAGCTGGTCGCCCGACGGCAAGACGATCCTCTACAACGCGAACAACGGCTCCGCACTCTGCGCGATCCGCCCCGACGGCACCGGACAGCGCTGCTTCCCGGCCACCAAGGACGGCGGGCGCGACCCGGACTGGTCGCCCGGCGGCCGGGCGATCGCGGTCGCGGCGGGCGACCGGATCGCGGTGCTCCGCAGGGACGGCACCTTCGCCCGCTGGGTCTCACCGCCGATCAAGTCGAAGGGGCCGATCCACACGCAGGTCTTCAACCCGGCCTGGTCGCCGGACGGGCGCCACATCGTCTACGAGCGCGGCAGGGGCTACAACCGCGGCAGCCTGTACGTGACGAGCGACCGCGGCGGGCGCCAGCGCTACCTCACCGGGGGCACAGCGCCAGTGTGGTCACCACGCCGGTAAAGCGGCGACACCCGGCGAGCGCGCGGACTATCGTCCACGTCATGAGGTGGAGAGGAGCCGCACTCGCAGCGGCATTGGCCGCGCTCGCCACGGCGGCGCCGGCGCAGGCGGCCAAGACGTGCGCCGAGCCGGGTGCCGACGAGTGGCAGCGCGCGACTCCCGCCGAGGCCGGGCTCGACGCGGCCAAGCTCCAGGACGCGATCGACTACGCCTCCACGCAGGCGTCGTACGCGGTCCGCGTGTACCGGCACGGCTGCCTGGTCGGCGAGGACCGCGCAGCCGCCGCCAACCGGAACACCACCTTCGAGAGCTGGTCGATGGGCAAGTCGTTCACGTCGCTCGTGTTCGGCCGCGCGATGTCGCTCGGCTACATCTCGCCCGACGACCCGGTCGGCGCCCTGGTGCCCGAGGCCGACGAGGCCCACGGCAAGATCACCCTGCGCCACCTGCTCACCATGAGCAGCGGCCTGCACTGGAACGGGTTCCGCGACTACAACATCTTCACGATGCCCGACCGGGTGCACGACGCGCTCACGCTGCCTGTCGACCACCCGCCCGGCACGTACTTCGAGTACGCCCAGAGCCCGGTCGCGCTGCTGGCGGAGGCGATCGGCCGCGCGGTGGACGAGGACCCCGAGGACTTCGCGCAGCGCGAGCTGCTCGACCCGCTCGGCATCGAGCGCGGCACCTGGGACTGGCAGCGCGACAACGCGCACCGCGTGCAGGGCTTCACGGGCGTGGAGATGCGCCCCGACGACTTCGGCAAGCTCGGCGAGCTGCTGCGCCGCAAGGGCATGTGGAACGGCAGGCGGCTCCTGGCCAAGCGCTACGTGAGCGAGTCGCTCACGCCCTCGAAGACCAACGGTTGCTACGGCTTCCTGCACTGGCTGAACGCCGGGAAGCCCTGCATCTCGCCGACCATCACCGAGCGCGGCGTGAAGCAGACGCGCGACTGGCCCGAGTTCCCCGCCGACATGTGGCAGTTCTCGGGGCTGTTCGGCCAGCGCGTGACGACGTTCCCGTCGCTCGGGCTGATGGTGGTCCGGACCGGTCAGGACCCGGCGCTCGTGCCGGCCGGGCAGACCAACTGGGAGTACGAGACCTACCGCCGCCTGCTGAGCGCGATGACCGACCAGAAGGTCGAGAAGCCGCCGCCCGCCACCGGTCCCGACGAACCCGAGCACGACTACGGCTTCCAGACGGCCTTCCAGCACCCGGAGGACTACGGCAAGGGGCTCGTGATCTTCCAGGACCCGCTGCCGCCGGCCGGGCCCGCGCGCGCCCGCGCCGCGATCCCGCTCCAGGACGAGACGCGCGCCTCGCGCAAGGGGACGGTGGCGATCAAGCTGCTCTGCCCCGGCAACTGGCCGGGCCGCAGCGAGCGCCGCTGCACGGGGACCTCGACGCTCGGCAGCACCACCTCGACGCTGCCGTACGACATCGCCGCCGGGCGCCACGCGACCGTGCGCTTCACGCTCACCGCGAAGGCGTTCCGCAAGCTGCGGAAGACCCGGCGGGTCACGCTCGCGATCGCGTCGCAGAACGGCGACACCGCCGGCAGCACGCCGAGCCGCGCGAGCCTCGTCGTGCGCGCGCCGCACTGAGCGGCCGGCCGCGCGCGACCGCGGGTGGCCTCAGCGCCTAGCGCCGCCCGGGCACGGCCTTCATCACGTACAGCGCGAGCTTCTGGCTCGACGCCTCGGCGTGGCCGTCGGTCTGGCTGCGGGCGGCCGTGATCACGTCGAGGTGGTTGTAGCCGGGGATCACGATCTCGCGCGAGAGCGGCTTGTCGTTCGGCTTGGTGGGGGTGACGTAGGCTGGGCCGCTGTCGGGCGCGTCGTTGTCGCCCGAGTCGGCCGCCTGGATCAGCAGGATCGGCTTCATCGAGGGCCCGTCGTGGCGGATGTTCGCCAGGTCGCCGCTGCGGTCGCCGCCCTCGGCCGCGGCCACGTCGGTGAGGATCCGCACCGGGAAGTACTGCTCGATGAAGTTCGACGGCGCCTCGAACATGGTGCGCGCCAGGTCGCGCATGCTCGAGACCTCGCTGTCGCGCGAGGTGAACGGCTCGCCGCGCGAGTTGAGCGCGATCTCGCGGACGTCCGTGTAGTCCTGCCAGTGGTAGAGCGGCTCGGTCGATCCCGTCAGCGCCAGCGTCGGGTTGGGCGTGGGGAAGTTCTTCTCCACGATCGGACCGCCCCTGAGGAAGCCGACGCTCGAGCGCAGGAAGCTGAGGCCCGCTGAGTTGTCGTCGAAGACCGAGCCGAGCACGACCCCGTGCGTGAGCCGGTAGTCGCGCGCCGACGGCTGCCCGGTGGCGAAGTGGGCCGCGTCGCGCGAGTAGAGCGCGCGCAGCGTGATCTCGTACTCGGGCGTGTTCGGGACGAGCTTGTTCAGGGGCGACTCGGCGTCGGGCGTGAAGAACGCGCCGACGCCGGCGATCGACGGGAGCTGCATCACGCCCGGCGTGAGCGGCGGCGCGTTGACGAACGGCGCCGCTCCGCTGCGGGAGGCGGCCTCGAGCGCCTCGCCCGCCCCGGCCGCGCCGCCGCCGGAGCCGTCGAGCTCCACGGTCGTGTCGAGCCCGACGAGCGCGGCGCACTGGTTGTAGCCCGCGTCGCGGGTGGTCTCCGGATCTCCGTCGAAGTCGAAGCTCGCGAACGCCGCCGTGAGCGGGCCGCCGAGCGAGTGGCCGCCGCAGATCACGCGCTTCGCCCTGCGGCTCTGGCCCGGCATCTCGCGGACGAGGACGGTGTACCAGTCGCGCACGGTCCGCTCCACGCCGAAGTCCTCGAGGAACTTGGCGTCCTGCGGCGAGGTGAAGCCCGGGAAGCGGCGGCCGTCGACCTCCTTGCCGCCGTAGTAGTAGTCCATCGCCGGCAGGATCGAGCGCGCCCGGGCGGCGGCCACCATGCCGTGCCGGTCCTCGAGGCAGTTGGCGCGCCTGTCGAGGCCCCAGACCTCCACGTTGCGCCCGCGCGCGGCCGCCGTGCGCACGGTGTTGCGGGCGAGCTGGTCGAAGCCCTTGCCGCCCGCGAGGAAGCCGGGCATGAGCACCACGACCGAGTGGGCCTTCGTGGGCTTGGACGGCCCCTTCGCGTTGCGCCAGCGCACGTAGGAGATCCAGTCGCATTCGGCGGGGTGCGGGGCGGTGCCCGCCGGCAGCGGGTCGTGCAGCCGGACGTAGGACTCGCGGACCAGCTTCGCGTCGGCCGCCGCCGACTTGACCGGCTGCTCGGTGCGCTGCTGCGCGGGCGCGGCGGCCGGCGCGGCGAGGGCCAGCGCGGCCAGGGTCGCGAGGACAAGTCGCACGCGCGCTAGATCCCCCCTCCGGGCGGAGGCCAAACGGTGTTTCGGGTCTGCTGCCCGGGTAGGACCCAGAGAGACAACCGACAGGAGGAGACACATGGGATCTTCAGAGACCGGCCAGACGACCGGCACCAAGGACAAGACCTACAACATCATCTGGTTCACGGAGCAGTCGCTCAGCAACGCTCTGCGGCTCGAGGAGTACATCCAGGACGCCGACCGTGACGGCGACACGGAGCTCGCGGACTTCTTCCGCCGCGCCCAGGGCGCCAGCCGCAAGGGCGGCGAGGAGGGCAAGAAGCTCCTCCAGTCGCGTCTCGGCAGCTAGCCTGCCGCGCCCGTCGCGGGCGCTCGCGCCGGGCCGCTGCGGCGGCCGTACGCTTGAGGGCGTGAGCGCCCGCGACGAGGCCACCTACACCACCGGCGGCGGCATCGACGTCCGCCGGACGACCGAGCGCGTCGCGCTCGACGCCGCCGTCGAGGAGATCGTCGACCAGCTCGACTCGCGGCACGGCGTGCTGCTCGCCTCGCGCTACGAGTACCCCGGCCGCTACACGCGCTGGGACATCGGCTTCGCCAACCCGCCACTGATGATCACGAGCCGGGCGAGGCACGTGACGGTGGAGGCGCTCAACGAGCGCGGGCGGGTGCTGCTGCCGGCGATCGAGCGCGCGGTGAGCGCGGCCGAGGCGGTCGAGGAGGTGAGCGCGGCGGGCGAGGCCGGGTTCGCCGCCGTCGTCGCCGAGCCCGAGGGCCGCTTCCCCGAGGAGGAGCGCAGCCGCCAGCCGTCGGTGTTCAGCGTGCTGCGCGCGATCGTGGACCTGTTCCGCTCGCCCGAGGACACGCACCACGGCCTCTACGGCGCCTTCGGCTACGACCTCGCGTTCCAGTTCGAGCCGATCGAGCAGCGCCTCCCCCGCCCCGGCGACCAGCGCGACCTCGTGGTGTTCGTGCCCGACGAGCTGGTCGTGGTGGACCACAACCGCCATCTGGCCGAGCGCCACCTGTACGACTTCGCCGTGGACGGCGCGAGCACCGACGGGCTGCCGCGCGAGGGCCGGGACGAGCCATACAGCGGCACGACCGAGCCGCCGCCGCGGCGCAGCGACCACGAGCCGGGCGAGTTCGCGCAGCTCGTCGGCAAGGCGCACGAGGCGTTCCGGCGCGGCGACCTGTTCGAGGTCGTGCCCGGGCAGACGTTCTTCGAGCCCTGCCCGGACCCGCCGTCGGAGGTCTTCCGGCGGCTGCGCGAGCGCAACCCCGCGCCGTTCGCCGCGCTGATGAACCTGGGCGAGCGCGAGTACCTGGTCGGCGCCTCGCCCGAGATGTACGTGCGGGTGGAGGGCCGGCGGGTCGAGACCTGCCCGATCTCGGGCACGATCGCGCGCGGCGACGACGTGCTGAGCGACGCCGACCAGATCCTCGAGCTCCTGAACTCGGCCAAGGACACCGCCGAGCTGACGATGTGCACGGACGTGGACCGCAACGACAAGTCGCGGATCTGCGAGCCGGGCAGCGTGCGCATCCTCGGACGGCGGCAGATCGAGGTCTACTCGAAGGTGATCCACACGGTCGACCACGTGGAGGGCTACCTGCGCGAGGGCTTCGACGCGCTCGACGCGTTCCTCACGCACGCGTGGGCGGTGACGGTGACCGGCGCGCCCAAGGTGTGGGCGATGCGCTTCATCGAGGAGAACGAGCGCTCGCCGCGCGGCTGGTACGGCGGCGCGATCGGGATGGTCGGCTTCGCGGGCGGGATGAACACGGGGCTCACGCTGCGCACCGCGCGGATCAAGGACGGCGTGGCGCAGGTCCGCGCCGGGGCGACGCTCTTGATCGACTCCGACCCCGCCGCCGAGGAGCGCGAGACCGAGCTGAAGGCGTCGGCGTTCATCGACGCGCTCAGGCGCCCGCGCGGGGTCGACGAGGCGCTCGCCGGCGGCGAGGACCTCGACCCCCGGGCCGGCGCCGGGCGGCGGATCCTGCTGGTCGACTACGAGGACTCGTTCGTGCACACGCTCGCGAACTACCTGCGCCAGACCGGCGCGGAGGTCACGACCGTGCGCGGCGCCGACGAGGACGCGCTCCGCGACGCCCTCGACCGCGTCTCGCCCGACCTCGTCTTCCTGTCCCCGGGCCCGGGCGCGCCGCGCGACTTCGACGTGAGCCGCGCGATCTCACTCGCGCTCGACCGCGAGCTGCCGCTCTTCGGCGTGTGCCTCGGGCTGCAGGCGCTCGTGGAGCACTTCGGCGGGCGCCTCGATCTGCTCGACTACCCCGTGCACGGCAAGTCGTCGGTGATCGACGTTCGCGGCGGCTGGACGTTCGACGGGCTGCCGAAGCGCTTCGAGGCCGGGCGCTACCACTCGATCTACGCAGACCGCGACGGGCTGCCCGACGAGCTGCGCGTGACGGCCGAGACCGACGACGGCGTGATCATGGGCGTGGAGCACGCCGAGCTGCCGGTGGCGGCGGTGCAGTTCCATCCCGAGTCGCTGATGACGACGCGGCGCGACGTTGGCCTGCGGCTGATCGAGAACGTCGTGCGGCGGCTAGGTTAGGAGCCGCCATGGCCGCCGACAGGTGCTCGCACACCGACCGGATCGAGCTCGTCCCGCCCGAGGAGGTCGAGGGGTGCGAGGAGTGCCTCGAGACCGGCGACCGCTGGGTCCACCTGCGGGCCTGCCTGACCTGCGGCAAGGTCGGCTGCTGCGACTCCTCGCCCAACCGCCACTCGCGCAAGCACGCGGCCGAGTGCGACCACCCGGTGATCGCGTCGGCGCAGCCCGGCGAGGACTGGTGCTGGTGCTTCGTGGACGAGGTGATGTTCCGGGTGGACTTCGGGCCGGCCTCGGCCTAGCCGAGCCGCGCCCGGTACCACTCCCAGGTCGCCGAGAGGCCCTCGTCCAGGCTCCAGCGCGGCGCCCAGCCGAGCTCCTCGCGGATCGCCGTCGAGTCGATGGCCTGGCGGTCGAGGCCGTCGATCGGCTCGCCCCTGGGATCCGGCTCCACGTCCGCTCCCGCGACCGCGATGAGCCGCCTCACCACCTCGATCACCGGCAGCACCTCGCCGCTGCCCGCGTTCCAGGCGCGGCCGACCATCGCCGGGTCGTCGAGGGACTCGGCCACGGCCATGTAGGCGTCGACCGCGTCCTCCACGTAGAGCGACTCGCGCTCGGGCGTACCGTCCGAGCGCAGCTGCGGGCGGTCGCCGTCCACGAGCGCCTTGCAGGCGCCCGGCACGAGCCGGGTGAAGGCGAGGTCGCCGCCGCCGTACACGTTCGCCATCCGGGTGACGGCCACCGGCAGCTCGTGCGTGATCGCGTACGAGCGGGCGATCAGGTCGGCCGTCGCCTTCGACACCGCGTACGGATGCGTGGGCGCCACCGGCTCGTCCTCGCGGTACGGCTCGGCGCGCGACTGCCCGTACGCGCGCGCGGAGCTCGACGCCACGATCCGCTCGATCTCCTCCCCCGCCTCACGCGCGGCCCGGCAAGCCTCGAGCACAGTCCAGGTCCCGCGCACGTTGGCCTCCCAGGTCGGGTAGGGCGCGCGCTCGGCCGCCTCCGCGACCGACTGGCCGGCCAGGTGGAAGACCGCCCGCACGCGGTGCTCCTGCAGCACGCGCAGCACCTCGGCGTAGTCGGAGACGTCGAGCCGCACGAGGTCGCAGCGCTCCTCGATCCCCTCCGTGCGGAAGCGCGAGGCGGCCGCCGCATCGCGGCGCGGGGCGATCACCCGGGCGCCCTCGGCCAGCAGCCGCTCGGCCACCCACGAGCCCACGAAGCCCTGCGCTCCGGTCACGAGGACCGGCACGCCCTTCCACCTCACGCGCGGCTCGCTTCCGGCACCGGGCGAGCGTACTCGCGCACCGCGCGCGCCAGCAGGACCGCGAACAGCACCCAGAGCGCGATCATCGGGATCGTGTAGACCGACCACAGGAGCCACTCCTCGGAGCGCTCCAGGTAGAGCACCAGCACCGCCGGTCCGGCCAGGAGCTGGATCGCGGCGGCGGCGCGGAGCTGGCCGCGCGCGAGCAGGAACGGCAGCCCCCAGACCAGGTACTGGGCGAAGAAGTTCACGCCGAAGACCCAGACCGCGAGCCACAGGATCACGGCCGCGCCGAGCGGGTCCGGGCGGAAGCGAGCGAGCACGGCGGCGGCCAGGAGCAGGCCGGCGGCGGTGATGAGCTTGCCGTGGTCGAGCAGGAACAACGTCTGCTCCCCCGCCGGCGGGAGGTGACCGGCCTGCCAGAACAGGGGGAACTGCGGCGTCGCCACCAGGCTCAGGCCGCCGAGACCCGGGAAGCCGCGATAGTTGAGGTGGTCGATCACCGAGCCGGCGTCCACGATCAGGAACGGCGCGAGCATCGCGAGCGGGACGGCCGCGGCGGCGGTGCCGAGGGTGACCAGCTCGCGCCAGCTCCGCACCGACGGCGCCAGCGCCAGCACCATCAACAGCGGGACGGTCTTCATGCTCCCGCCGAGGCCGATCAGGAGGCCGGCGTGCAGCGCCCGGCGCTCGCCGCCGCGCAGCCAGACGGCGAGCGCCGCGAGCGCGGGCAGGATCGCCACGGAGTCGACCTGCCCCTGGTAGGCGGCGACGCCGAGGAACACCGGGCCCAGCAGCACGAGACCGGCGCCCGCCAGGCGGATGCGCTCGCTCGCCCCGCGCATGCCGAGCACGTACTGCACGAGCGCCGCGATGCCGATGTCCGCCGCGATCGGGCCGAGCCGCAGCAGGTGGCGGAAGTCGATCCCGATGGCCGAGTCGATCGCGGCGCAGGCGGCGACGAACGGGAAGTAGCCGGGCGGGTACGGCCAGCGCAGGGCGGGCACGTCCTCGTAGACGTGCAGCGGGTCCTCGCGCAATCCGGTGCGGACGATGTCGAACGAGTCGAAGTCGTCGGTGTTCGTGTTGGTCACGACGGCGACGATCAGCCGCGCCAGCAGGCCGGCGGCGATCATCAGCCACAGAGCGCGGCGGCCCCGTAGGCTCAGGCGGGTGCCGGGCGCGGTCACAGCGGAGGGGGAAGTGCCGGCGGGAGCTGTGGATCCAGCCTGCGGGCGCGGGCCCAGCGGCGCTCCGCCGCGGCGAGGTCCCCGCGGCCCAGCGCGATGCGGGTGCCGAGGTGCCAGACGCGGATGTTCTGCGGCTCCAGGTCGGCGGCCTCCCGGAGGAGCTCCTCGGCCCGCTCGGGATCGCCGCGCAGGTAGCTCATACGAGCAAGCGCGACCTCGCGCGCGGCACCCGGGTTCAGCGGCTTCGACTCCTCGAACAGGCGGTCGACCCGGTCGAGCGCCTCGCGGTCGAATGTGGCGACGAAGGCGTCCTCGATCCGCTTCTCGCTGCGGTAGGTGACGACGCCCGCGACCACGCCCGCGACGCACAGCGCCGCCACTCCTGCTCGGACCAGGGACCGGGTGGGCACCGGGGCATTATGGGTGGCCGGGTTCGCGGCGCTGGCGAGCCCGTTCGTCATGGCCTTCGACGAGGGCGGGAGCGACGTGACGACCCAGGCGGTCGCGGCGGTGGTCGCGTTCGTGCTGCTGGGGGTCGTGGCGGTGGTGGCGCCGTGGCCGCTGGTGGAGCGGGGCGCCGCCCTCGCCGCGGTCGTGTCGATGGCCGGCTTCGCCGGCTGGACGGCGCTCTCCACGCAGTGGAGCCGGGCCCTGGGCGACGCGGTGAACGACGCGGATCGCGTGGTCTTCTACGCCGCGGCCTTCCTGCTGGCGGTGGCGGCCATGCGGGCGTCGCGGCTGCGGGCGCTCGTGCCGGACGTGCTGCTGTGGGGTGTGGTCGTGGTGGCGCTCTACGCGCTCGCGGGCAAGCTGCTGCCCGGCGTGGTGGACGTGAAGCCCGAGGAGCTCGCGGGCGACCGGCTCCACCAGCCGCTCGCCTACTGGAACGCCATGGGGATCTTCACGGGATTCGGCGTGCTGCTGGGCTTGGCGGCGGCGGCCGACGGCCGGAGGCCGGCCGCGTACCGCGCCGCCGCCGGCGCGGCGGCCGTGCCGTGCGCGCTGGCGTGCTACCTGACGTACTCGCGGGCGTCGTGGGCCGCGGTGGTCGCCGGGCTCGCCGTGCTGTTCCTGCTGCGGACGCGCGCGGGCGCCGGCCCGCTCCGCACCGCCCCCCGCGGTGCGCTCGCCGCCGCCGCCGTCGTCCTCACCCTGGCCGCCGGCTTCACGGTCTCGTTCTTCGCCGAGCGGACGGAGGAGATCTCGAAGGGCGCGGCCCGTGTGACCACCCTCAAGACCTACCGCGGCGACTACTGGCGGGTGGCGCTCGGGTCGTTCGCCGACCATCCGGTCGCGGGCGTCGGGGCAGCTAGCTTCCAGGTCGAGTGGATCCGCGAGCGCGATTCGCGGGTCTTCGCGTTCGACGCGCACTCGCTCTACATCGAGACGCTCGCGGAGCTGGGACTCGTGGGGTTCCTGCTGCTCGCCGCCCTGTTCGGGTCCGTGGCCGCCGGGCTCAGGCGCCGCTGGCGCGCCGCGCCGGACGATCCCCTGATGCCCGCCGCCGCCGCGGTGCTGGGCGCCTTCGCGGTGCACGCCGGGCTCGACTGGGACTGGGAGATGCCGTCGGTCACGCTGATCGCGCTGCTGCTGGCGGCGGCGGTCGTCCAGCGCCCCGCCGAGCGTCCGCCCGCCGCGCCGTGAGGATCCTCGCGATCGGCAGCATGTACCCGCCGCACCACCACGGCGGCTACGAGCTGATCTGGGAGTCGGCGATGGAGCTGCTGCGCGACGCGGGCCACGAGGTGGCCGTGCTCGCGACCGACTTCACCGTGCCCGATCCCGAGCCGCGCTTGGACCCCGGCTTCCCCGTCTGGCGCGAGCTGCGCTGGTACCTGCGCGGCAATCGCTTCCCCCGGCTCTCGGCCCGCGAGCGACTGGCCGTGGAGAGCCACAACGCGAGGGTGCTGGGGCGAGTGCTGGGCGAGGTGCGCCCGGACGCCGTGGCCTGGTGGTCGATGGGCGGCATGTCGCTGTCGCTCATCGAGCACGTGCGCGCGGCTGGGATCCCGTCGGTGGCGGCGATGTGCGACGACTGGTTCGCCTACGCGCCCGAGGTCGACGCCTGGACGCGCGCGTTCGGCCGGCGGCCGCGGCTGGCGCGCGCCGTGGGCGCGGTCACGCGGCTGCCGACGCGTCCCGACCCGGCCGCCGCGATCGGCTCGTGGGTGTTCCTCAGCCACGAGCTCGAGGCGCGCGCCGAGCGGGTCGGGCTCGAGCGGCGGCGCTCGCGCGTGGCGCACCGCGGGCCGGACCGGATCTTCGCCGAGGCCGCGGCCGTCAGGGAGCACCCGCCCTGGCGCTGGCAGCTGCTGTACCTGGGCCGGATCGACAGGCGCAAGGGCGTGGACCTGGCGATCGAGGCGGTGGCCGAGCTGCCGGAGGGAGCCATGCTGACGGTGGTGGGCGGCGGCGACCCCGAGGAGCTCGCGCGCCTGCAGGCCCTGGCGGCTCCGGAGCGCGTGGCGTTCGACGACGTACCGCGCGAGGAGCTCGCGGCCACGGTGGCCAACTGCGACGCGCTGCTCTTCCCCGTCCGCTGGCACGAGCCATGGGGCCTGGTGCCGCTCGAGGCGATGGCCGCGGAGACGCCGGTCGTGGCGAGCGCGCGCGGCGGGCCTGCCGAGTACCTGCGCCACGAGGAGAACTGCCTCGTGATCGACCCCGACGACGGCCCGGCGGCGCTGGCGGCGGCGGTGCGCCGGCTGGCGGATGACGAGCCGCTGCGCCTGCGCCTGGTCGAGGGCGGCCGCGCCACCGCCGCGGGCATCGATCCGAAGGGCTTCGAGAAGGCGGTCGCGGAGGAGCTGGAGCTGGCCGCGGCGAACACGGGCGCATGAGCGAGCGCCCCGCCTACGTGTACCTGCTGCGCTGCGCGGACGGCTCGCTCTACTGCGGCTGGACCTACGACGTGGAGGCGCGGCTGGCCGTTCATCGGAGCGGCAAGGGGTCGCGCTACGTGGCCCGCCGGCTGCCGGCCGAGGTGGCGGCCGTGTTCGAGCTGCCCGACCACCTGGCCGCCCGCCGCGAGGAGGCGCGCATCAAGCGGCTCCCACGTGCGGAGAAGCTGGCGCTGGCCGCCGGCGGCTAGCCGCGGTGGAGCGCGGCGGCCTCCTCGAGGCGGTCGTCGCCCCAGATGAGCTCGCCCGCCACCTCGAAGGTCGGGATGCCGTCTACGCCGCGCTCGAGCGCGGCCTCGGTGTTGTCCTTCACGCGCTGCTTCACGTCCGGCCGCTCGATCGCCTCGGCCACCTCGCCCGGGTCGAGCCCGGCCTCGCGCGCGGCCGCCAGCACGTTGTCGAGATCGGTGAGCGGCACGCCCTCGCCGAAGACCTTGCCGAAGGCCGCGCGGGTGAACTCCTTCAGGCGGCCGCGCTCGCCCGCGAAGACGGCGGCGCGCAGCGGGGGCAGCGACCACGTCGTGTGCGGCAGGCCCTCGGGCGGGTTGAACGGCAGCCCCAGCGCCTGCGCGCGCGGGCGGGCGGCCGCGAAGGCCACCTCGGGATCGCGCTTGGCCGCCTCCTCCAGGCGGCCGCGCTGCCCCAGCAGGAACGGGTAGGCGAACGGCCGCCACTCCGCGTCGGGGAGCAGGTCGTCGACCCGGTGCACCGCCAGGTACACGAACGGTGAGTTGAAGTCGAACCAGAAGACCGGACCGCCGCCCATGGCAGGCGACGGTACCGGTTGGGACGCTCAGGCGGGCACGCCGTCGGCCGCGCGGCGCAGCTCCTCGACGTCGAGCTTCTTCATCTTGAGCATGGCCTTCATGGCGCGGTTCGCCCGGTCCGGGTCGGGGTGGCCGAACAGCTCGTCCATCCCCTTCGGCGTGACCTGCCAGGAGAGGCCGAACCTGTCCTTGAGCCACCCGCAGGGACCCTCCTCGCCGCCGCCGGCGATGAGCTTCTCCCAGTAGTAGTCGATCTCGTCCTGGTCCTCGCAGGAGATCATGAACGACACGGCCTCGTTGAACTTGAACAGCGGTCCGCCGTTGATGCCTACGAAGCGCGTGCCCTCGATCTCCCACTCGACCGTCATCACGGTGCCGGTCTCGCCGGGGCTGTCCTCGGTGTAACGGGAGCTGCCGAGGATGCGCGAGTTCGGGAAGATCGAGCAGTAGAACTCCGCGGCCTCCTCGGCCTCGGTGTCGAACCACAGGTTGGGGACGAGCTTCTGCTGGATGGCCATCTGGGTCTCCTCCGGAGGGGGGCTGGGTCGAATACTGCACCCTGTGACCGTGGAGCGCTCGGAAACTCATCGGTGGCAGCGGATTTCCCTGCCGGACGGGGGGGAGCTGCGGCTGCGCCAGCCGGCCGAGGCGGCCGAGCTGCCCGACGACGGGCCGGTCGAATGGGCGCCGCTCGTGCCGTACTGGTCGGTGCTGTGGCGCAGCGGGGTGGCGCTGGGGCGCGAGCTGGCGGGGCGGCGGCTCGACGGGCTGCGCGTGGTGGAGCTGGGCTCCGGCCTGGGGGTGCCGAGCCTTGTGGCGGCGCGGGCGGGCGCCGCCGTGCTCGCGACGGACGAGGAGCCCGAGGCGCTGGAGCTCGTGGAGCGGAACGCGGCCGAGAACGGCGTGCGGGTGGAGGTGGCGCGGGTTGAGTGGGACGCCGCCGATGCGCTCGCCGCCCGCGGCCCCTTCGACCTGGTGCTGGCGGCCGACGTCCTCTACGAGCGCGCGAGCGTGGCGACGCTGCTCGCGCTCCTCGCCCGCCTGGGCGGCGAGGTGCTGCTGGCGGACCCGGGCCGCCCGGCGGCGGAGGCGTTCCTGGCGCGGGCCCGCGAGCGCTGGTCGGTCACCACGGCGCGCCGCGACGGCATCGCCATTCACCGGCTGGTCGCACGCTAGCGCTCGCCGGCGTCCGCGCTCAGCACCGGCTTCAGGTCGAGCACGGGCGTTCCGTCCAGCGCCTCCAGCCCGCGCACGCGCAGCCGGCCCGGCTCGACCGCGAGCAGCTCCACGCGGTGCAGACCGATCGGGTTGGGCCGCGCCGGCGAGCGCGTGCTGAACACGCCCTGCCGCGGGCGCCCCGGATCGCCGCGCGGGTGCACCGCCAGCACGTCGCGGTCCGCGCGGTCGAGCCAGGTCAGGACGATCACGTGGTCGCCGGCGTGGAGCCCGTCGAGCCCGGCGGCCACGTGCGGATCGAGGACGAGCCAGGCGTCCGGGGCGCCCTCGTCGCCCTGCTTCGGCGCATCGGCGAGATCGGTCAGCGGGGACTCGACCCGGCCGATCGGCCTGAGCTCGATCACCGTTCCACGACCGGCCGCACCTCCACCGCGCCGCCCAGGCGAGCGGCCGGCACGCGCGCGGCCAGCTCCACGGCGGCCTCGAGGCCCTCGGCCTCGAACACGAGGTAGCCGCCGATCGCCTCCTTGGTCTCCACGAACGGGCCGTCGGTCGTCATGACCTCGCCGCCCTCGACGCGTACGGTCGTGGCGGCGGACGGCTCGTCGAGCTGGAGCCCCGGCGTGACGCCCGGCGTCTCGTTGATCGCCTGGTAGTCGGCGAACACAGCCCTCTGCTCCTCCTCGGGCAGCGCGGCCCAGGCCTCGGGGTCGCGGGGAGTGGGCGTGTCGGCCTGATGGATCAGCAGCATGTACTTCACGAGCTACCTCCTGGGTCGGAATCGTCGCCCTTTGGACGAACGGCTCGCCCGGAATTGGACACTCAGCGTCCCTGAAGCCGCCGCGCGCTCTTGCGGTACGCCCCGAGCGCCTGGCGCGCGGACCAGCCGGACGCGTTCTCCCTGTACGCCACGAGCCCGGTGAAGTCGAAGATCCCGGCCCCGTCGCGGACCTCGTAGTGCGACGCCCACGTGTACCAGTACGCGCGCTCGATCCGCAGCCGCCTGCGGTTCGCGGCGAGCGCGTCGTAGGCGCCGAGGACGAGCTTCGCGAGCTTGCGGTCGGTGGTCTGGAGGTGGTCCTGGTCGCGTCCGACCTTCAGCCGGTCCAGCGAGGCCGAGGCGCCGAACTCGGTCACGCGGATCGCCTTCTTGCGGTCCCCGCGCACGTCCATCACCTTGCGCGCCCGGCGCACGATCTCCACGAGGTTCTTCGGATCGCGCGTGTACGCGTTGAGGGCCGCGACGTCGAAGTGCCCGCGCACCTCGCCGCGCTCGTAGAGCGTCCGCAGCTCGCGCCACGAGAAGTTCGTCAGGCCGGCCAGCACGAGGCGGGCCCCGGGATCGGCCTCGGACAGGACCGCGTCCGCCGCCCGCACGAGCGCCCCGTACTTCTGGTGCCAGTCGCGCTGCGGCGTCCACTGGTACTCCATGTCCGGCTCGTTCCACACCTGCCAGGCGCGGATCGGCTGCGCCCGCAGCTCGGGATGCTCGGCCCAGAACGTGCCGCCCGGGCCGTAGCGCTTCACCAGCGCCCGCAGGTACGCGCCGTACGCGGTCAGGTCGCTCGGGGCCGAGGCCTTGCTCGACGGCACCTCGCGCGCCCACGGCGGCGCGTAGATCACGACCGGCAGCGGCTCGATCCCCTGCGCGGCGGCGTTCGCTACGAGCGGGTCGGTCTCGTGGAAGCTGGGCGCCAGGACCGCCTGCGGCTGCGCCTCGCTCCAGTCGAAGATCACGCGGGCGGACTCCACGCCGGTGCGGGTCATCTCGCCCCACATGGCGGTCTGCACCTTGGCCGGCGCCCAGGCGGCCTCGCGGTCGAAGTCCACGCCGTGGAACCCGACCGGGACCCTGCGCTCGGCCGCGCCCGCGCTCGGGGCCGCCGCGGCCAGCGCGACCAGCAACGCCGCGACGACGGTCAGCGACCTTCCCACCCGGAGGATCCTAGGAGCCGCGCGTGACGCGGTAGAGCGTCAGGTGGTCGCTGCGCGCCAGGACCTGGAAGCCGGCCTCGCGCGCCCAGCGGTCGTCGTCGGATCTCTGACCGGGAACGGGGCAGTCGGAGCTGTATCCGCCGCGCCCCACGAGCAGGAGGTCGAGGCCTCCGACGGCGCGCAGCCAGCGCTGGCGGTCGTCGTACTCGCGGAGCTGGCCGTCGACGGTCTCGCCCACGTACTCGACCCTGTTGCGCAGCCGCTCGCCGAAGGCCGGCCACGGCGGCGCCACCACGTCCACGCCCCACACGCCCGCCAGGCCGATCCGGCTGCCCTCGGGCGCGTGCTCGGCCAGGGCCGCGACGGGAGCGTCGGCCGAGGCGTAGCGGCCGTCGTTGAACTCGCGCTGGCGGGCGTGGCCGATCGCGACGGCTCCGACGGCCGCCAGGGCGGCGAGTGGGGCCAGGACGCGGATTCGCGCGCGCCGGGGCATCCGGCGCGTGAGGTGGAGCGCGGCCCACCCCGCGGCGGCCACCGCCGCGAGCGCGACGAGCACGAGCGCGACGACGCGCAGCGGCACGTCGAAGCCGCGCTCGATGCCGTGGACGACGGCCGCGAGGGCGAGCAGCTCGAGCGCCACGCGCAGGCGCCCGGCGCGGCCGAGCGCGTAGGCGGCGAGCGGAGCCGCCACGAGCAGGGCGGGCACGAGGTAGCGGATGCTCGCGCCCACGGTGTGCGGCTCCCCCTCGGGGCCGAAGGCGCTGTAGGGCGTGAGCGCGTAGCCCGCGGCGAGGAGCGCGGCGAGGATCGCGCCGGCGGCGAGGGGGCCGCGCGGCGTGCCGGCGCCGGGCGGCGTGCCGGCGCCGGGCGGCTCGCCGGGGCCGGGCCGCTTCGCGCGCAGCGCCAGCCACGCCGCCGCCAGCAGCCCGATCCCGATCGCCGCCGCCGGGCCTCCGTAGCCGTCCCGGTACACCGGCAGGATGTGCTCGGTCCAGGGGTCCGGGTCGCCGATGTAGTGGGCGATCGTGTAGCCGGCGCACTCGCGGACGAAGTCGCGCGGGGCGTCCCAGAGCGTGACGCCCAGCGCCCTCACCTCGACCGGGAGGACGGGGTTGCCGCTCTCGACCCAGTTGCGGACCAGCCAGAACCCGCCGACCACCCCGATCACGCCGCCGGTTAGGGCGCCCTCGCGCAGCACCGGCCGCCGCGCGAGGAGCCGCGTGCCGAGCCAGACCGCCACCACCGCCGGCACGGCCCATGCCGCGTACCACTTGGTCCCGAACGCGATCCCGAGCGCCAGCGCCGCGAGCCACAGCTCCGAGCGCGGCGCGCCCCGCTCGTGGCGCAGCAGGAACAGCAGTCCCGCGCCGAGGCAGGCGAACATCAGCGAGTCGGTCATCCCCTCCCCGTTCGCGGCGAACGCGACCACCGGCAGCGCGGCGAACAGCGCGCCGCCGAGCAGCGCCGCCGGCCGCAGCGCGCCGAGCTCGCGCGCGATCGCGTACACGGCCACGCCGGCGAGCGCGATGAAGGCCGGGTTGACCGCCCCCGCCAGCCAGTCGTTGCGCCACGGGAGGATCGCCGCGAGGAAGACGACGTCGCCCGTCTGCGGGTAGTTCCCGTTCCAGAGCAGCGGGGCGAACTGGTCGACGCGCCAGAACGTGCCCTCCTGGATCCACTTGCCGACGACCGGGAAGTGGAACGACAGCGTGTCGATCGACTCGGGCGGGAGCACGGTGCGGTTCCAGGCGCTCGCCACGAGCCAGAGGGCGACGGCGGCCGCGGCCGCGCCGGCGATGGCCCAGGAGACCGGTCCGGCCTCGCCCTCGTCGGGCGGTGGCGAGACCGCCGGTGCCCCATGGGTGCGCGGCAGCCGCCACGCCACGAGGCCGAGCAGCGCCAGCGCCGCCGCCAGCGCGCTCCAGCGCGACAGCACGCCGAGCACCCCCGGCAGCATGTGCACGGCGATCACGCACGCGGACGCGAGCACGCCGCCCGCCACGAACCGCGGGGCCCCAGCCAGGTGCGGCAGCCGCCGCCGCTGCACGATCAGCCCCGCGACCACCGCCGAGCCGCTGGTGGCCAGGAAGAGGAAGAGCCCGCTGAGGTAGTCGGCCGCCGGCAGCTCTCGCGCGCGCCGGGGCTAGCCGCCGGCGACGGCGGGCAGGATCGTGACCTCGTCGCCGTCCTCGACAGGCGTGTCCAGCCCGTCGAGGAAGCGGATGTCCTCACCCGCCACGTACACGTTCACGAACCGGCGCAGGTCGCCGTCCTCGGCGATGCGGTCGCGGAGCCCGTCGTAGCGGTCGTAGAGACCATCCAGGACCTCGCCCACGGTGCGAGCGTCCTCGACGCTGGCCTCCGCCTCGCCTCCGGTGACGGCCCGGAGCTGGGTCGGGATCTTGACGGTGATGCTCATACGCCGGGGATCCTACGCACCGGCCGCGACCGGCGGCGAGAACGCCTCTTCGAACGCCCGCGCGCTCGGGTCGATCTCGTTCACCTCGAACGTGCCGCGCACCGCGTCGAGCGTCTTCAGGCCCTCTCCGGTGATCACCAGCACGACTCGCTCGTCCGCCCCGATGTCGCCGCGCTCGGCGAGCTTGCGGAGCACCGCGGTCGTGGTGCCGCCGGCGGTCTCGGTGAAGATGCCGGTGGTCTCGGCGAGCAGGCGGATGCCGTCACGGATTTCCTGGTCGGTCACGGCCTCGATCGAGCCGCCCGAGCGCTTGGCGAGGTCGACCGCGTACGGGCCGTCAGCCGGGTTGCCGATGGCGAGCGACTTGGCGATCGTCTCCGGCTTGCGGACCGGGCGGCAGACGTCGGTGCCCGCCTCCCAGGCTCCCGCCACGGGCGCGCAGCCCTCAGCCTGAGCGCCGTTGAAGGCCGGCAGCTCGCCCTCGAGCAGGCCCACCTCGAGCCACTCCTCGAACCCGCGCGCGATGCGCGTGAAGAGCGAGCCGGACGCCACCGGGCACACGACCCGGTCGGGCAGCTCCCAGCCGAGCTGCTCGGCGATCTCGAACCCGAGCGTCTTGGAGCCCTCGGAGTAGTACGGCCTCATGTTCACGTTCACGAACGCCCAGTCCTCGTGGTCGGCCGTGAGCTCGGTGCAGAGCCGGTTCACGTCGTCGTAGGAGCCGCGCACGGCCACGAGGTTCGTGCCGTAGACGCCCGTGGCGAGCACCTTCTGCTCCTCGAGGTCGGACGGGATGAACACGTACGACTCGAGGCCGGCCGCGGCCGCGTGGGCGGCCACCGAGTTGGCGAGGTTGCCCGTGGAGGCGCAGGCCACGACCTGGAAGCCGAGCTCCTGGGCCTTGGCGAGCGCGACCGTCACGACCCGGTCCTTGAACGAGTGCGTGGGGTTGGCGGCGTCGTTCTTGACCCAGACCTCCCCCAGTCCGAGCCGCTCGGCCAGCCGGTCGGCGCGCAGGAGCGGCGTGGAGCCCGCGCCCAGCGCCGAGCGCGGCGGGCGCTCGAACGGCAGGAAGTCGGCGTAGCGCCAGATGTTCTGAGGCCCGGCCTGGATCCGGCGGCGGGTCTCGGCGGGGTCGAGCCCGCTCAGGTCGTACTGGACCTCGAGGGGTCCGAAGCACCGGTCGCAGACGAACAGCGCCTCGAGCGGATACGTCTCACTGCATTCCTTGCACTTAAGGGCCTCAGCCGGCATTCACAGCCTCCTATAGCGTCTCCGTGTCTCCGCCTTTCGCTGTGACGGAGCTGACGCTCTGCCACATCTCTCAGACCGTTTGCCTTGGCGGTCTGATGGAATTGGCACCTGTATCCGCGTGCGGATGGTTGCCGGGGTTTCTTAGGGCCATGTCCCTCCACCCCTCTAGATGCGAACGGCTATGTCGAACGCGAAGGATACAGCCTCTGCGGATGCCTTCAACCTCGCGCCGGGTGGCGGCGCGCCAGCACCAGGCAGTACTGGGTTCCGGCGCCGTCGATGCGCTCGATCTCGAGGCCCGCGGAGGCCGCCGCGGACCGCAGCTCGTCGAGGTCCACCGCGGAGCCGCGGTACTCGGGCCGGGTCCAGCCGCGCGGGCCCCTGCGCGCGAGGCCGGCCAGCGCCGACCTCGCCCGTTCCGCCGCGGTCCGGGGCCGGTGCACGCCGGGGTCGTCGGAGACCTGGAAGGCCGCCCAGCCGCCGGGCCTCAGCACCCGGCCCATCTCGCGGACGTAGCCGTACGTGACGGCCGGGTCCGGGATGTGCTGGAAGACGACGTAGGAGAAGCAGGCGTCGGCGCTCGCGTCCGGGAGCGGGGCGAGCGTGGTGCCGTCGCCCTGGATCCACTCGACGTTGCCGAGGTGGGCGTTGTGCTCGCGCGCCAGCTCGAGCATCCGCGGCGACACGTCGAGGCCGCGGACGTGGCGCGCACGGGCCGCGAGGGCGCGCGTGAAGCGGCCGACGCCGCAGCCGACGTCGACCACCTCGTCGCCCGGGCCCACCGCGACCCCGAGCTGCGCGAGCGTCTCGTCCAGGATCCGGTCCCCCTCGTGCCAGAACCAGTCGAGGTCCGGGTCCCCGTAGTCGAGCCGCGTGTCGACGAAGAAGAACGCGTCCTCCTCGGCGCGGCGGTCCCAGAAGCGGCGCATGCCTCGGTCCATGGCCGGCGACCGTAGCGGGGGCGAAAGGCCGTGGGGAACGGGCTCCACGCACTTGCCGCGTAGCTCGACTGACTGAGACGCACACTAGGGTGCCAGCCATGGCCGATAACGCCCTGTCTATGCGGCCAACCAGCCTCGTGATCCCGTGCGGGATTTGCGGCCTTCGCCTGGGCTCGGCAAAGACCTTTTGCTCTCTCGCCCATCGCCTGGTACACCGCATTCGGGTCGCTCGTCGCTGCGTCTGCGATCGGCGCGATTCTCGGACTTCCGCTAGCGCTCATCGCAGGTCTTCTAGTCGCCGCTTTCTTCGCCGGGGTGGGTTCATTTACGTGGCGTCGCGCACGCCGGGTTAGCGATCATCCGGTCGTTTTCCTGACGCGTTTCACGAATCAGAACCTCGAGCACGGATCGATAGCAACCGTCCACCTTCGCGAAGTCGAACGACGTTTAAGGCGAAACAGCCTTCTCGCCCACGGGCTGGATCTATGCGTGATGTCAGCGCCGATGAAGGAACAACACGCCCGACGGATTTTGCGCTGGACCAGTGCGCTGGCTGTCATATCGGGAACCGGTCTCTTAGTCGACGGCCATGCTCGATGGGAGGGATGGATGCTCCTCCGCTGGCCCCAAGAGACGGGCTTACTCGATAAGGACGAAGAGGGAAATTTGGAAGCACATGGGTTCGAGTGGGGCCTGAGTCAGCCCGAGCACAGCGTGCTGCCCAGTGACCATCAATTCCCGACAAAGCAGATGACGACTGACATCTTCCCGGCAGAGCATGCGCGCTCGATCGAAGGGACCTTGTTGGTTGCAGCCGCGACAACTGCGGACAACGAGGGGGCGTCCCTAGCGGCGATCACGGCGGCCGAGAGCATGCGTGATGCCCTTCCGCTGCCGGCTCTGGCGATCCTTGAAACCGGGAAAGCCTTTCATGCGCTAGGTGAAACAGGGGATGTAAAGGCCGCGGCGGAGCAGCTCGAACGAGCGGGCGACTCGGGTGCAGACCACTTGTCGCTCTGGAATTCCTGTTTGACGCTGTGGACCTATGCGGAGGCTGACGATCTGGCCGACGGAAGCGAACGCGTTCGCGTCGGTCTGAAGGCGCTTCGGCTTGCCCCTGACGACTTCTTCGCAAATGCGAGCACGGGGTTCGGGTATATGGCCCTGGAACGGCCGGTCGACGCTATCCCCTACCTCGAACGAGCGCTTAGTAAGCCGCCGCCAGTCAACCCGGAGCTAACGCTTAGAGCCCTTACCGCCGCGTATCGCGCCGTCGGACGGATCGACGAGGCACAAGGGATTGCGCTTGGGTTTTACCAAGCACTGCCGCGTAGGGTCAGGAAGGCGGTACTCCGACAGCTCGGCGTGAGCGAGGCGGAATTCTTCCTCGATCCGTTTGGATGGCAGGCCGAAGAAGCGTCCTCCAGCGCATAGCTTGCTCAATGCGTTGACAACGCGCGTGGCATCTGGGCTCAGCGCGGCTCCAGCAGCAGCCAGCTCGTGCGGCCGAAGCGGAACTCCTCGACGGCGTGCTCGCGCAGCTCGGGCGGGGCATCGGCCAGCTCGGGGTGCGCGGCGGGGTCGCGCGGGCCGGGCTGGATCTCGCGCGCCTCGTGCGTGGCCGCGAAGCGCTCGCGCAGCGGCGGGCCGGTGTCGCCCTCGGCGGCCCCGCCCTCCTCGGCGGCCCCGCCGGCCCCGCCGCCCCGCGGGTGCAGCTCCACGAGCAGCGTGGCGGTGGCGAGCGCCGGCACCGCCTCGGCGGCCAGGACGTCCAGCTCCGCCCCCTCGCAGTCGCTCAGCACGAAGGCCCGGTCGAGCCGGTGCTCCGCCAGCCGCCGCGAGTTGGCCGGGCCGTGCACCTTCACCTCGGCCCCGTTCTCACGGGCGGTCGCGCGCAGCACGCGCCGCGCGACGGGATCGATCTCGTACGCGTGCACCTCGGTCGAGGGGCTCGCCCGCGCGATCCCGACCGCGTAGTAGCCGTCGGCCGCGCCGACGTCGACGAAGACCGGCGGGCGCCGCTCGATCTGCGCCGCCACCACGTCCGCGATCTCCGCCTCGTAGGACCCGAGCAGCTTCGCCACGAGGTGGTGCACGCGCGGCGCGGCCTGCGGCGGGTAGCGCAGCCCCGCGAACGGTCCGTGCAGGACGACGCCGCCGTGGCGCTCGGTGAACCAGCGGTCGAGCTCCGGCCGCCCGACCTTGCGCTGGAAGTCCTCCTGCAGGCGACGCTCGTGGAGAGCGCCGCGGCGCAGAGCGAGGCGGTCGCGGGCACGGGCGAGCACGCTCGGCGTCACGGGAGCAGCAGCAGGTCGGTGAAGCCCTGCACCCCGCCGTAGCGCCCGGCGAGGCTCGCGACCTCGCCCGCCGGCCGCTCGCCGCCGCCCGCGCGCAGGTCCACGAAGCGGCCGAAGCGCTCCGCCACCAGGTCGTGCAGCCGGTCGAGCGAGCCCGCCGCCTCCAGGCCGTAGGGCCAGTACTCGACGACCCACGGGACGCCGGCCTCGACGACCCGCTCCGCCCCGGCCAGCACGTGCGCCTCGTGGCCCTGCGCGTCGACCCAGACGAGGCCGACGCGGTCCGGGTCATCCACGATCGAGTCGAGCGTGCGTGCCGGCACCTCCACCGACCCCGCCGCCTCCTCGTGCTCGCGCCCGGTGCGCACCCGGTGGTCGCCGGAGTTCCACGGCGACAGGTCGAGCGTGACCGACCCGTCCCGGTCGGAGGCGGCCGCCTCGACGACGCGGACCCGGTCGCCGAGCCCGTTGTCCGCGACGTTCAGCCGGATCGTCGCCACGTTCGCCGGCGCGGGCTCCACGGCCACCACGCGCTCGGCCCCGCAACGCACGGCCGCGAGCGTGGTGGTCCCGATGTTCGCGCCCACGTCCACGAAGTCGCGGCCCTCCAGCCCGCGCCCGAGCACGCCCAGCGCGTGCCGCACGAGGTCCTCGTCGAAGAGCCCGAAGATGTAGACGAGGCGGCTCATCTCGAGGTCGCCGGTCTGCACGTGGATGCGCATGCCGCGGTCCTCGACCACCACCGACGGCGTGACCCGCCGCAGCATCCGGAACCCGAGCTCGCGCAGGTGCGCGCGGCGCTGCTCGCCGTCCGTGCGTGCGATCCGCCGCAGCAGGTAGGGCGTCATCCCGTCCGGCCGCGGCAGCGCCGGCCGCGCGAGCGGTCGCGGGCTGAGGTGATCGCCGGGCGTCACTGCGCGCAAGCTACCGCCCGCCCGCTGCCAGGTCTCCGGCGCCCCCCGTAGAATCTCAACCCCATGCCCGTGAACGTCGACGACCCGCTCAGTCCGGACCATGCCGAACCTCCCCAAGCCACGCCTGAGGAGCCGGTCACGGGCACGCGTCGACGCTCACGCGCCGCAGCCCGCCGCTGAGCCGAACGTCGAGGTCGTCGAGCACGGCGGCCTGCGCTGGATCAACATCGAGCGCCCGGGCCCGCTCGACCGGGCCTGGCTCGAGGAGCACTTCGAGTTCCACGCGCTCGACTACGAGGACGTCGGCTCGCGCAACCAGCGCCCGAAGATCGACGAGTACGACGACTACCTCTTCATCGTCCTGCACTTCCCGGTGTTCGACAAGACGATCGGCCGGCTCAACGCGGGCGAGCTCGACATCTTCATCGGCCCCGGCTACCTGATCACGCTGCCGAACGTGCCGCTGCGGCCGGTCGAGTACCTCTTCGAGCGCTGCCGCGTGTCCGAGGATACGCGCGACCAGTTCTTCTCGCAGGGCGCGGGCTACCTGCTCTACAGGATCGTCGACGACTCGTTCGACTACTGCTTCCCGATGCTCCGGAAGGTCGGCAACAAGCTCGACCGGATCGAGGAGGACATCTTCGAGGGGCGCTCGGAGGAGGTCGTGCGCGACATCTCCAACGTCAAGCAGGAGATCATCAACTTCCGCAAGATCATCCGGCCCCAGCGCCAGGTGCTGCGCGATCTCGAGAAGGCCAAGCAGCGCTTCCTGATCGAGGAGCACGAGCTCTACTTCGACGACGTGGTCGACGCCTCCGAGCGGATCTGGGACATGCTCGAGAACTACAAGGAGGTCATCGAGGCGCTCGAGGACACGAACGAGTCGGTGCTGGCGCACCGGGTCAACGACGTCCTGCGCGTGCTGACCGCCTTCAGCGTCGTGATCCTGCCGCTGACCCTGCTCGCAAGCCTGTGGGGCATGAACGTAGGCGTGCCCGGCGAGGACTCGGAGGCCGCCTTCTGGATCATCGTCGGGTCGATGGTCGCGCTGCTCGCGAGCATGCTCGGCTACTTCCGCCACCGCAGCTGGCTGTAGCGGCGCGGCGGCGGCCGGGGCGGCGTCAGCGCGCGGCGCGCGCGATCGCCTCCAGCGCGAAGTCCGCACCGAGGAGATGCTCGCCGGCGTCGCCGCCGCGCTCGTACGCGTCCTCGGGCAGCACGCCGAGCGGCGCGAACGTGCTGACGCGGGCGAGCACGGCGTCCAGCACCGCGCGGCCGAGCGCGTCCCAGCGCGCGCCGTCGGCGCACACGCCCGCGATCCGCTCGCACGCATCGGACAGACGCAGCAACCCGGCCGCCGCCAGCGCGCCGGCCCCGGTGTCCCACGGCTGGCCGTCGACCGAGGCGAGATCGTCGGGAGGGATGCGGGGGGACGGCGGGAGACGCGACTCGAGGTAGCGCGCGGCTCGCTCCGCGGTCGCCAGGAAAGCGGGCTGCCGGAGGGCCAGCCCGGAGCGCGCGAATCCGTAGATCGCGCCCGCCTGCCCGCGCGCCCACACGCTCCCCTCGTTCGCCGCGTGCGTACGCGGGTAGCCGAGCACGGTGCCGTCGAGCCGGTTGGCCCGCACGGCCTCGATCGTCGAGCCGTCCTCGCGCACGAGCAGCCGCGCCACCGTCTCGGCGTGCCTGCGCACGGCCGTCGCGTGGGTCTCGGCGTCCTGCGACCGCTCGGCGGCGAGCGCGTTCTGCTCCACGATGCCGATGTCCATCATCGAGTCGATCCGGATCTCGACCTCGTCGGCCGACGCGCAGGTGGCGCAGCGGTTGGGCCAGATCACGGTCGGCAGCGCCCATGTGCCCGGATTGCCCTGGGTCATCCCGAAGAGCGACCCCGCGGTCTTGCCGACGCTCTTGCGGATCACGCGGCAGCGGTGGCCGCGGCGCGGGCGGCAGGTGGCGAGCTCGTCGCCGCCGGACGACTCCAGGAAGCGCAGGCCGGCCTGCTGGACGTGCGGCGGCGGCTCGTGCCCGAACTGGTCCCAGGTGGCCTTCTCGCCCCAGTCGCGGAAGAGCCGTGCGCCGGTCAGCGCGTACGCCCGCCAGAGCGAGCCCGGCCAGAAGCCGCTCGACGGACCGTCCTCGAACCTGAGGCGGCCCTGGGCGTCGGAACCGATGGGAAAGCGGCGGGCGGGCGCGCGGGCGTGGATGCTCGCGAGGCGGTGCAGCAGGAGCGCGCGGCGGTCGTCTCGGCGCGTCGCGACGAGGCCGGTGAGGTCGGCGGTGCGGCGCAGGGTCCGAACGCCGATGCGGCGCCCCGGTCTGATCTGGTTCGGCACGCGCGTGCCGTCAACGTGCAGATCGACCGGATCGAACCCCGCCATCTCGACGTGGTGCCAGCCGCCCGGCCCGGCGGAGCCCCGCGGGAGCGTGGCGCCCGTGCTCTCCCCCGCGCCGGCGACCAGCGTGCCGTCGGCGCGCTGCTGGAGCACGAGCGGCTCGCCGCCCAGGTCGATGCGGAGGATCCCGTGGCGCGGCATGCGCACGTCCAGCGACAGCGACCACGGCCGCGGCGGCAGCGCGCGCCGGATCGAGCCGCCCGTGCCGAGCCGCAGCGCGCGCCCGTCGATGGCGTAGGTGTGGCCGGACTCGATCTTCAGCGCCCGCCGCGACGGGCGGCCGCTGATGCTCCATCGGCTCAACGTGGCCATGTCGTCGGCGATCACCGAGCCGCGCAGCGCCGGCGCGGCAGCGGCGGACGGGGCCGCCGCGAGCGCGGCGGTCGCGACTGCCAGCACGATCCGTATCGAGCGGTGCACGCGAGTCCTCGCGTGACTCAACCCGCGGGCGCGCGCAGGGTTGCGCTCAGCGCTCCGAGGTCGCGCTCAGCGCTCGAGCAGCTCGCGGTACAGGGCGAGGTACTCCTCCCCCATGCGCTGGGTGGAGAAGCGCTCCGCATGCGCGCGGCAGGCGGTGGCCGTGCCGGGATCCGCGGCGAGCTCCAGCGCCTCGGCCAGCGCGCGGGCAACCGCCTCCGGCGAGTCTCCGCTGAAGAGCCGCCCGACGGACTCGCTGTCCACCACCTCCGGGATCGCCCCCAGGTCGCTGCCGACCACCGGAGTACCGCAGGCGAGCGACTCCACCAGCACGATCCCGAACGACTCGCCCCACGACGGCAGCGCCGTGATCCACGCGCGCCGGTAGACCTCGGCGACGGCCTCGGGCCGCCAGCCGGGCGAGACGAGCTCCACCCCGTCCGGCGCCGCGAGCCGCGCCGCGAGCACGGGGTCGTCCGGGCGCATGAGCAGCAGGCGCGCGTCCGGGCGGTCGCGACGCAGCCGCAGGAACGCCTCGACGAGCAGCGGCACGCGCTTGTTCTCCGCGGTGGGGTCGGCCAGGCAGGCGATCGTCGGCACCTCGTCGCGCACGCCACCCGGGGCGAACGCATCGAGCTTCACGCCGGGATGGATCACGCGCGCCTCGGCGCCCACCCAGCGGCGCATCGCGTCCGCGGCGGTGCGGCTCAGCACGGTGACCGCGTCGGACCCGCGCACGGCGCGCAGGAGGATCTCCGCGCGGTGGCGGCGGGTCGCGATGCCGCGCCGGTGCGGCACGCCCAGGTAGGTGAGGATCGAGGGCCGCCCCGTGCGCGCCGACCAGCGCGTGCTTGCGAGCGCGTCTGTCGGGTACGTGGCATGGGAGAGGGCCGCCTGGCCGCGGACAAGGGTCAGGTAACTGAGCGGGACGTGCGTCAGGTGGTCCTCGACTTCCCGGCGGCGCAGGCGCCCCGCCGGCGGGCGCCAGTTGCGCGTGACCTCGAGCCCGTCCTCGACGGTGTGCGAGGGGCGACCGGGGTGGCTCGTGATCAACCAGGGCCGGTGCCCGTGGGCGACCAGCTCGTCGGCCAGCTCGCGCACGATCCGCTCGCCCCCGCGGCGCACCTCGGGGAAGAACGACGGGGCGAGCAGCGCGGGGCGCAGCGCGCCGTCCGTCACAGGATGAAGGTCCGGAAGCGCACGCTGCCGCGGGCGAGGGAGATCATCTCGGCCACGTCGACGGCCGCGCGGCCGGGCAGCTCCGCCAGCACCCGGATCCGCCCGCGCGGGCCGGTGCCGTACTCCTGCGGCGCGGCGTGCAGCACGTACGGGAGCGCGAGCGCCGCGAAGCGGGCGCCCCTGCGGTGGGCCAGGATCGCGCCGATCAGCGCAGGTCCCAGCCACACGTGCGTGCGCTTCCAGAACACCCACATCGGCAGGTGCTCGCGCAGCTCGGGGTGGCGCTTGACCATCAGCGCGAGGTCGCCCCAGCGGAAGCCCCACTTGAGCGCGGTGAGGAACGAGTGCGGCACGACCGCGTGGTAGGCGAGCACGTCCTGCGCGCCCACGTACGCCCGGCCCGCGCGCTGGGCGCGCAGCGCCAGGTCGGTGTCCTCGCCGCCCCATACGGGCTCGTCCCAGTAGCCGCCGAGCTCCTCGAGCAGCTCGCGCGGGTAGATGATGTTGCACGCGTGGGCCCACACCGTCGGGGGGTCGACCCGCCTGGTGTGGGTGTGCGGCGCGGCGCGCTCCAGGTGCAGCTCGTCGGGGTCGGGCTCGGTGCGGCCCTGCACGACGGCGCCGGGGTGGCGGCGGGCGGCGTCGAGCGCACGCTCCACGAAGTCGGGCGGCACGCGGCAGTCGTCGTCCACGAACGCGATGACGGGCGCGCGCGCCGCGCGCCAGGCGAGGTTGCGGTGGTCCCCGCTGCCGCCGGTGCCGGGCGGGACGGCGGCCTCGCGCAGCGTGCCGTCGCGGGCGAGCGGATGGGTGCGCAGCAGCTCGCGCGTCTCCTCGCCCGAGTCGTGGCCGACCACGACCTCCCAGCGCTCGCGCGGCAGCGTCTGCTCCTCGAGCGAGTTGAGCAGCCAGCGCAGGCGCAGCGGGCGGTCGTGCGAGGGCACGGCCACGGCGATCTCGGGGCTCCGGTCGGACATGCGCGTAGCGTACGCGCACCTTGGACGAGCCCGGAGAGACGCCGCGGGTGTCGGTGGTGGTCGCCACGCGCGACCGGCCCGGGCGGCTGCGCAGGCTGCTCGACTCGCTGCGCGAGCAGGCGGTGCACGAGTTCGAGGTGATCGTGGTGGACGACGGGTCGGTGCGCGGTACGGCCGAGCTGGTGCGGCGCGAGACCGAGGGCGAGACCGACCCGCCGCTGCGCTTCCGCGGCGTGCGGCGCGAGGTGGCGGGCGGACCGTCGGCGGCGCGCAACGACGGCTGGACGCTGGCGAGCGCGCCGCTCGTGGCGTTCGTGGACGACGACTGCGTGGCCACGCCCGGGTGGCTCGCGGCGCTGCTCGCGGAGGCCGAGGCGCAGCCAGGCGCCGTCGTGCAGGGGCGGGTGCTGCCGGATCCGCGCGAGGCCGGAAAGCTGGGGCCGTACTCGCGCTCGCTGTGGGTGGAGAGGCCGGGTCCGTACTACCAGGCGGCCAACATCCTCTATCCGCGGGAGTTGCTCGAGCGGCTCCGCGGGTTCGACGCCGAGGCGTTCCCGTACGTGGGCGAGGACACCGACCTGGCCTGGCGGGCGAAGGCGGCGGGGGCGCGGATCGCGTGGGCGCCCGACGCGCTCGTGCACCACGCGGTCAAGCCGCTGGGGCCGCTCGGGGCGCTGCGGATCGCTGCGCGCTGGACGCCGTCGATCCGCCTGTTCGCGCGCCACCGGGAGCTGCGCGCCGAGCACCTCACCTACGGGCTCTTCTGGAAGGGGTCGCACTACCTGCTGGTGCGGGCGCTGCTGGCGCTGGCGCTGCGCCACCGCGCGCGCTGGCTCGCGCTGTGGCTGGGGGCCCCGTACGCGCGGCACCTGCTGAGGCGCGGCGCCGAAGAGGGCGGCGGCCCGCGCGCCGCGCCGTTCTACGCGCTGTACGACCTGGTCGAGCTGGTGGCCGTGGCGCGCGGCGCGGTCAGGTACCGGACGCCGGTTCTGTAGCGGCGCGCCGTCGCTCCATCAGGTGCGCGAGCGCCAGGCCGGCCAGCACCACGATCACCAGGTCGGCCGAGTGGCGGAAGCGCGTGTAGCCGTAGCCGAGCACGGTCACGACCGTCACCGTCACCGGCGGCACCATCAGGACCCACAGGGGGGCGCGGCGGCGGCGCAGCAGGATCGCCCCGTAGACGGCGGGCACGAGCAGCAGGAAGTAGACGATCGTGCCGAGCATCTCCATCGTGCGGTCGCGGCCCTCCGCCTCGCGGATCATTCGCCGCGGCTGGTACACGCCCCAGGTGCGCAGCACCCTCGCCGGGATCACGACCGGCAGCCGGCCCGCGTGCTCGCGCGCGTACTCGAGCCCCTCCTTCCGCCAGATCGCGGCCTGCTCGGCCTCGTTGCGCTCGCGGATCGGCGAGCGGCAGTCGACCCGCCACCAGCCGAGGTCGCGGCCGCGGTAGGTGGCGTCGCAGTTGGCCCCGGTGAGGACGGTGCTGTCGTTCGTCGAGATCAGGACCGGGCGGTCGAAGGTGGTCCAGTTGCGGATGGTCCAGGGGGCGATCACGAGGACCGCTCCCGCCACGGCCACGGCCGCGAGCTCCAGGCGTCCGTGCGTCCCTCGTCTCGCCACCCACGCCGCGGGCGCCACCAGCAGCGGCAACAGAGCCAGGGCCTCGCCGCGGGTCAGGGCCGCCAGCCCGATCGTCGCGCCCAGCAGCGCCGCTTCGGGGAGCCTCGGTCGCTCCAGCATTCGCAGCGCCAGCAGCAGCGCGGCGGCCACGAGCATCCCGTAGAGCGTCTCGCTCATCAGGGAGCCGTCGGCGCCGATCAGCAGCGGGTGGCAGGCGGCGATGGCGGCCACGACCAGGCCCGCGGTCTCGCCGCCCAGGCGGCGGCCGATCAGCCCGAGCAGGCCGACCGTCGCCACACCGAACGGCACGCCCACCAGGCGGTGCGAGAGCAGCCCGTTTCCGCCGACCTCCGACGCCGCCGCGAGCACGAGCGGCCAGAGCGGCGGGTGCTCCGCGGTGGGCTCCACCTGCCCGAGCTCCTGGAGCGTGTAGGGGGCGATGAAGCCTTGCCCGTCGGCGATCAGGTTGGCGATCGTGTGGAAGAAGAAGAAGTCGCCGAGCGGCCCCTCGCTGTACGCGTTGCCGGGGCCGGCGATCGTGTAGATCACGCGGACCGCGAGCGCGCCCGCGAGGATGGCGGCGAGGGCGCGGCCGAAGGTGCCGAGACGGCGGGTCATGGCGCGCCTTCGGCCGGCTCCTCGGCCCTGGCCCCGATGACCGCGGCGACGAGGGAGGCACGCCCCCGCGATGCGGAATCGCTCCGTATCTCGCCGATGCCCGCCTCTCGAAGCCGCCGCGCCGCCGCCGCGACCCCCCACAGCGCCCGCCACCGGCCGACCGGGGTCGATTGCGTCCCTATAGAGGACGGAAGTGACCCCGCTTGGCCGAGGAGGGCGCCCGCGCGGCGGGCGACGCCGTCGTCCTCGCCGTAGCGGGCGCGCAGGCCGCGCGCGGCGTCGCGATCCGGGCGCTCCGGGCGGCGCGCCGCCTCGATCGCGGCCGGGCGGAGCGAGTGCGCGAGCGCCGCGGAGGCGGGCGTGGGGAACTCGTCGACGACGAGGCCGAGGCGCGAGGGCTGGGCCGCCCCGGCCGGAGGCTCCCCCGCCGCCGTTCCCGCCCGAGCGTCGTTGCTCAGGAGCCACCCGGCCCCCTCCGCGAGCACCACGCAGCCGTCGAGCAGCTTGAAGACGGCCCGCTCGCGCCGACCCAGGAGCGCCCAAACCGAGGCGCCGGCCGCGGCGCGCGCCAGCCGCCGCGCGACGGGCGGCCGCGGCGAGGAGCCCGGCGCGCGGCGGTCCATCCACGCGATCGCCGCGCTGTAGCGGGCCATCTGGCGCAGCAGCGGCACGAGGCGCTCGCGGTGCAGGTGCTCGACGGCGGCCGGCTCGCGGTACGCGAGCGTCCAGCCGGCGTCCTGGATCCGCCAGCAGAAGTCCTGGTCGCCGCCCGAGCGCAGACCCTCGAAGAAGCCGCCGACATCGGCCCAGGCGTCGCGCTTCACGAGCAGGTTGGCGGTGATGGCGTACGGGCGGTGGAGGTCGCGGAAGTGGGCGGCCTGGCTCAGGTAGCGACGCGACGCGGCGTACCGCGCCACGAGCGAGCGCTGCCCGCGCGCGGCGACCACGCCCCCGCCCACCGCGCCGCAGCGGTCCGGGATCGGCTCGCGGAAGTAGTCGTCGAGCAGCGACGCCGGCGGCCGGGTGTCGGCGTCGAGGAAGAGGAGCCATTCAGCGGTGGCGGCGTCGGCGCCGACGTTGCGCGCGTGGTAGGAGGAGCGCTCGGCGGGCGCGCGGAGCACGCGCGGCCGTGCGGGCGAAGCCGGCGGCTCCGGCGGCGCGGCGGGTGAAGCCGGCGGCTCCGGCGGCGCGGCGGGCGAAGCCGGCGGCTCGGCCCCTGCGGCCGGCGGCTCGGCGGCGAGGCTCCCGCCGTTGTCGACCACCACGACCTCGTCTCCACTCCCCAGCCGCAGTTCGGCGAGGGACGCCAGCAGCGCCGAGCCCTCCTCGGCCGACCCCAGGAAGGGCACCACCACGCTCACCGGCGGGCGGTCCCGTGCCGGAAACCGCTCATAGCCGCGCAGCGACGGATGGTCGTCGAGCGGCGGCGACCGGTAGCCCTCGGCGAACGCGGCCAGATGGGCCGCGCGGAACCACAACCCGAGCGGCGCCCACGGCGGCGGCTCCCGCGACCGCAGCGGGGCCAGAGCCCGCCCCGCGGCCAGGCGCCGCCGTCCGGCCGGCGGCCCCGGCAGCGGCCGGCGGTGGTCGTGCAGCGTGTGCAGCAGCCGCCCGCCCCGCCCCACGGCGACCATCCGCTCCAGCGAGCGCTCGGTCCCGTACCGGTGCGAATGCAGCACGCCCAGGTCGGGCCGGTGCGCGAAGACCACCCCCCGGTCCGAGAGCCGCAGCGCCAGCTCCAGATCCTCGAACCCGTAGCCGGAGAAGCGCTGGTCGAACCCGGCGGCGTCCAGCAACGCCTCCCGCGGCACCGACACGTTGCCCGTGTAGAAGGTCTCCGGCCCCGGCTCCTCGCGCTCGAGCCGCGCCATGTCGACCATGTGGCCGCTGCGCTCGAGCCAGTCCATCACCGCGGTCCGCTCGACGGCGGGGTCCCACTCGATCCGCCCCGTCACCGCCCGCGCGACGCCGTCGGCATGCGACTCCAGGTGCCCGCGCACGAGCCCGTCGGAGGCCGGGATGCAGTCGTCGCCGACGAACAGCACGATCCGCCCGCGCGCCTCGAGCACGCCCCGGTTGCGCGCGGCCGCGGCGCCCGGCACCGGCTCGCGCACCACGCGCGCGCCCGGCAGCTCCGGCCGCTCCGTGCGCGAGCCGTTGTCCACCACCACGACCTCGGCCTCGATCTCCCCCAGCCTCTGCCGGCGCAGCCCCGCGAGGGTCCGCTCCAGGGCGTCCCAGCGGTCGCGGGTCGGGATCACCACGGTGACGTCCGGCATGCGAGCGGGAGGCTACCCGCGCCGCCGGGGGCCTCAGGTAGCCTGCGCCGCGCATGGGGGCGCAACCGCACGTCGCGATCGTCGTGCTGTCGTGGAACGGCCGCGACGACACGCTCGAGTGCCTGGCATCGCTCCAGCGCCTGCGCTGGGAGCGCCAGACGGCGATCGTCGTCGACAACGGCTCGACCGACGGCACGACCGAGGCCGTCCGCGAGCGCTTCCCCGACGCCGTCCTCATCCGCAGCCAGGAGAACCTCGGCTTCGCAGAGGGCAACAACGTGGGGATCCGCGCGGCGATCGAGGCGGGCGCCGACTACGTGCTGATCCTCAACAACGACACGATCGTCGACGAGGGGCTGGTCGCGGCCCTGATCGAGGAGGCCGAGCGGCGGCCGGACGCGGGGGCGCTCTGCCCCCTGATCAGGTACGTCGACCCCCCCGACCGGATCTGGTACGCTGGCGCGCGCTTCGACCCCCGCACGGTCCACAACGGCCGCCATACCGGCTACGGCGAGCCCGACACCGGCCAGTACGACGCGGTGCGCGAGATCGGGCGCGCCACCGGCGCCGCGATGCTCGTGCCGCGACGCGTGATCGAGGAGGTCGGCTACTTCGACCGCGCGCTGTTCATCCAGGTCGAGGACGTGGAGTGGTCGCTGCGGATGCGGGCGGCCGGGTACCGGATCCTGTTCGTGCCGGGCGGCGTGCTGTGGCACCACGTCGCGGTCGCGAGCGGCGGCGAGCGCGCGCCCGAGACCGCGTACTACGAGATGCGCAACACGCTCGTGGTCTCCGCGCGGCACGCGCCGCTCCCGCGCGTGCGGCACGCCTGGCGCGAGCTCGGCCTCCTCGCCGTGCACCTGTTCCACGCCCGGCTGGCCCCGCGACCGCTCGAGAACGCGCGCGCCGTGATCGACGGGTGGCGCGACTACCACGCCGGCAGCCTCGGGCCGCGCGGCAGCGGCGGCGTGCAGCCGGTGCTCACGCGCGGCGACGCCGCGCGCGCCTGAGCGTTGTCGCTCGACCGCTGCCTGTTCATGGCGCGCACGCCGCGGGCCGCCGGGCGCGAGGAGCTGCGCGAGCGGATCGAGCGGCTGGCGCGCTGGCACGGCGGGCGGGCGTCGTGGGCGTGGGTGGGCGAGTGCGGCGTGGCGGGCGTCGTGCGCTACGACGGGCGGGAGGAGTCGCTCGCGGAGCCGCTGGTGTTCGGGGAGGAGCCGAGCTTGGCGGAGCCGCCGGCCTCCGGCGAGGCGCGGGCCTCCGCAGCCGCGCTCCTCGACGGGACCCCGCGGCTCGAGGGCGCCACCGCCGTGCTCGCGGTCGAGCCCTCGCGCGCCGGGATCGTCGCCGGCGCCAGCGGACCCGGAACGCTGTTCGAGGCCTCCTCCGGCGCCGCCGACGCCTGGAGCACGCACGCCGTGGCCGCCGCCTGGCTCGCTCACGGCCGCGCGCGTGTGGACACGAAGGCGATACCCGAGCAGCTCGCCGCCGAGTTCGTGGGCGGGGCGCGCACCCTGGTGGAGGGAGCGCGAGCGCTGCCCGGCGGCATCCGCGTGACCGTGGCCGACAGCGGCGCGCGGCTCGACGACCTCTGGCCGCTCGCCGACCGCTGGGCCCCGGTCCCGGAGGAGGACGCGGCGGCCCACGCCGAGCGCGCGCTGCTCGAGTCGCTGGAGCGGCGGGTGCCGGGCCGCCCACACGTGAGCCTGACCGCCGGGCTCGACAGCCGCGTGGTGGGCGTGGCGCTGCGGGAGCTCGGCATCGGGGACGCACACGGCTTCACCTGGGGCGAGGACGGCTGGGAGGACGTGCGCGGCGGCCGCGACCTCGCCGAGCGGCTCGGGATGCCGCACTCGCTCGTCGCGATCGAGTGGCTCTCCGATGACGGGGCGTTCGCCGAGGTCGGCCGCCAGGTCCGCTGGAACGAGGGCGCGATCCAGGTCGGCTTCGCGCGGCTGCGCTGGCCCGCGGCCATGCCCGGCTTCGTGACGGGCGCCGGCGGCGAGGTCGGACGCGCGTTCTACTACCGGGACAGCCGGCCGCCGAGCGATGAGGCCTCGGCCGAGGAGCTCGTCGCGGTACTCGCGCGGCTGCTCGAGCCGCGGCTCGCCGGCGCGCGCGGCGAGGCGGTCGAGGCGCTGCGCGCCAGCCTGAACGGCTGGGTCGACGCCGCCGCGGCCGCTGGCCGCCCCGGCTGGCGCACGCTCGACGTCGTCTACGGAGAGCAACGCGTGCGCCGCTGGCTGCGTGGCATGCTCCCCCGCCTCGACGCCCCGATGATCCCCGCCTTCGCCACGCCCGAGATCGGCCGCGCGCTCGCCTCGCTGCCGCTGGCCGACCGCGTCTCCGACGGCTTCCACCGCGGCTATCTGGAGCGGCACGCGCCGGAGCTGCTGCCGCCGCGGCCGGCCGAGCCGGAGCCGCGGCGCGCCGGGCTCGCCGAGCTTCTGCGCCGCGGGGCACCCGACCGCCTCCGCGCCCGCCTCCGTACCGCCACCCCGTCCGAGCTCGGCACACGCTGGGACGAGCGCCCCGGCTTCCGCAACTGGATCGCCGAGGGCGTGCTCGGCTCGCCCCTGCTGACCGAGCCGCTGGGCGAGCGCTGGGCGCGACGCACCCGCGACCGCTTCCTCGCGGGCGACGGCCAGGCCGAGGCGATGGCGCTGGCGGCGGGCGGGCCGGTCGCGCTGGCGGAGGCGCTCGTGGAGCTCGAGCGGACCCGGGCCGGCGCGTGACCGATCCCAAGACAGCCGCCCTCCTCGCCGCCGGCGAGCCCGCCACCGCGGCGGCGGAGGCGTTCCTGCGCCGCACAGCGCTCCGCGCCGGGGTCGCGATCGTCTACCACGGGCTCGCGGAGCGGACCGGCGACCCGGCCCGCGAGCTCGTGCCCGCCCACGGCGCGGACCTCTTCGCCAGCCAGCTCGACCACCTCACAGACCGCTACCGGCCGGTACCGGCCGCCCGCCTGGCCGCCGCCGCCCGCCTGCGCCGCCGCGGCGAGCCGTTCCCGGTCGCGATCACGTTCGACGACGACCTGGCCTCGCACACGGCACTCGCGCTGCCGCTGCTGGAGCGCGCGGGGGCGAAGGCCACGTTCTTCCTGGGCGGCGCCGCCCGCTGGTCCGCCCAGCTCCAGGCCGTGCTCGACGCCGGTGGCGAGCCCCCCGCTCCGGTCCGGCCCGGGATGAGCGCCGCCGAGGCCCGCGCGGCGGTGGAGGGCCTGCCGACCGGCGAGCGCGAGCGAGTCGAGGTCGAGCTCGCGGAGGTAGCGCGGGAGCACGGAGCGGCGGCCGCCGGGGCGGCCGGAGCGGGCGCCGCGGCTGGCGCCGCCGGAGCGGGCGCCGCCGCCGGCGCCGCCGGAGCGGGCGCCGGAGCGACCCCGCCCCTCGACCCCGCCGCCCTCGCCGCCGCCGGCCACGAGATCGGCTTCCACACACGCGCCCACCGCGTGCTCACCGACCTGTCCGACGACGAGCTCGTCCACGAGCTGACCCACGGCCGCGACGAGCTGACCGCCGCCGCGGGCGCCCCCCTCTCCTCGCTGGCGTACCCGTTCGGCGTGGCCGACGCCCGCGTGGCCGCCGCCGCCCGCGCCGCCGGCTACCAGGCGGGCTTCACGGTCGCGCCCGAGGCCGTGACCCCCGCCACCGACCCGCTCCTCCTCCCCCGCATCGACGCCCCCTTCGACCCGCCCCAGCGCCTGGCCTGGCACCTGGCCCGCACCCTGCTGCACGCGCTCGCGGCGGGCGCCGAGTCCGGCAGCCGCCCGGCCGACGCCCGCCGCGCCATCCTCGGCGAGCGCGCCGGCCGCGCCGCGCGCCGCGCCCGCACCCGCCCGCGCGTCGGCTCGCTGGACCTGGGCGACCTGGCCACCACGCGGCCGGTGAGCCGAAGCTTCGGCTTCGAGCGCGGCGAGCCCGTCGACCGCCACTACATCGATCGCTTCCTCGAGCGCCACGCCGCCGCCATCCGCGGCCGCGTGCTCGAGATCTCCGAGGACCGCTACACGACCCGCTTCGGCGGCGACGCCGTGGAGGCCGTCGAGGTGCTGCACGTGGAGGAGGGCAACCCGCAGGCCACGATCGTCGGCGACCTGACCGGCGCCCCGCACATCCCGGACGCGAGCTTCGACTGCGTCGTCTGCACCCAGACGTTGCTCCTGATCTGGGACGTCCCCGCCGCGATCGCCACCATCCACCGCATCCTCAAGCCGGGCGGCACGGCCCTCGTCACCGTCCCCGGCATCACGCGCGTCTGCCGCGAGGAGGCCGAGAGCTGGGGCGACTGGTGGCGCTTCACGAGGCAGTCGGCCCAGCGCCTGCACGAGGAGGCGTTCGGGCCGGGCGGCGTGGAGGCCACGAGCTACGGCAACGTGCTCGCCGCCACCGCCCAGCTCCACGGCATCGCGGCGGACGAGCTCGACCCGGCCGACCTCGACGTGCACGACCCGGACTTCGAGGTCCTGATCGGCGTCGTGGCCCGCAAGCCGAGCTAGCCGAGCAGCGCATCCACCGCCTGGTCGCCCAGGCGCACGCTGTAGTTCGTGCCGCGGTCCTCTGGATAGATCTGCGTGGTGTTGGCCAGGACCAGGCCGTCCACCGGCGTGCGCAGCGGCGGGATCCGGCGCGAGTAGCCGGTCGGCACGATCGGCTGAGCAGCCGGCTCGCGGAACAGCCAGCTGCGCACCACCCAGTCGGGGGAGAACTCCGGGTTCACGCGCCGCAGCCCCGGCAGGTACTCCTGCAGCAGCTCGTCAGGCGAGAGCGAGAGCAGCGGGTCGTCGTGCGCGAGGTAGTTGGCCACGTAGAGGAAGCGGCGCCCGCCGTAGCGCTCGGGCTCGATGAAGTTCGTGTGCTCTATCAGTCCGATGAACGGCAGCCGCGAATCGGCCACGTTCAGCCAGTAGAAGCGCCCGAAGCGGCGGTCGATCTCGAGCACCAGGCACAGCGCCGCCTGGTACTCGGTCCCGCGCACGAGCCCCAGGTAGTCCTCGCCCACGTCGGCGGCCAGAGCCGGGTCGAGCACCTGCTCGAACACGTCGCTCGGCAGCGTGGCGATCACGCGGTCGTAGCGCTCGGGCTCGCCGTCGGCCTCGAAGCCGCGCGGGTCGTGCCCGCGGCGGAACGAGTCGGGCGCGCCGCCCGCGACCAGGAACCCGCCGTTGCCATCACGCGCCACCCGCGCCGCCGGGCGATCGATCAGCACCCGCCCGCCCCCGGCCGCGATCTCGTCCCGCAGCCGCTCGAACACCGCCTCGAAGCTCCGCCGCGGGTAGCCGAGCAGCTCCTTGCGGGCCTCCTCGCCCTTGATCTGGCGGCGCGTGGTGAGCTTGCCCCACAGCCACGCCATCGCGATGTCGTCGGCCCGCGCGCCGAACTTGCCGTGCAGCAGCGGACCCCACACCTTGTCCCACGCCTGCTGGCCCATGACCCGCTCCACCCACGAGCGAGCGGTGACGTCGTGGAACGCGTCCACGGTCGGATGGCGCCGCTGCAGCCACACCACCGCCAGCCCCATCCGCAGCCGGGCGGGCAGTGACATCGGCGTGAAGCGCAGCAGGTCGAGCGGCGTCGTGAACGGGTACGCCACGCCGTCGGCGAACATGCCCACGCTCGACGGCCGCCACTCCAGCTCGTCCGGCATACCGAGCTCCTCGTAGAGCTCCGCGATGTTGCGGTCGCTCGTGAACAGGTGGTGGTAGTAGCGCTCGATCAGGTGGCCGCCGCCCACGTCGAGCGTCGCGGCCTGGCCGCCGAGGCCGGGCCAGCGCTCGTACACGTCCACCGCGTGACCGCGCTGAGTCAGCCTGTAACCGGCCACGAGACCCGCGACCCCCGCTCCCAGAACCGCGACCCGCACTACGTGGTCGTGATCCGCTGCGGCTCGGACGGAGCGCCGCCGGGCGGCTCGGCGGTCAGGTTCTTCGTGTCGCCCACGAGGTAGAGCGGGCGTCCCTTCACCTCGTCGTAGATCCGACCCACGTACTCGCCGATGATCCCCACCGTGATGAGCTGGATCCCGCCCAGCAGCAGGACCACGAACAGCAGCGACGGCACGCCCGCGTCGTAGATGTTCAGCAGCCGGGCGACCACCACCAGCGGGAGGCTGATGAACGCGATCAACGAGAACATGAAGCCCAGGAAGGTGGCGATCTGCAGGGGGAACGACGAGAACGACGCCACCGCGTCGAGCGAGAAGCGCACCATCTTGCGCAGCGTGTACTTGGTCTCGCCGGCGTGGCGGGCGTCGCGCGCGTACGGCACCGCGGTCTGCGTGAAGCCCACCCACACGGTCATCCCGCGCAGGAAGCGGTTGCGCTCGCGCAGTGCCAGCACGGCGTCCAGCGCGCGCCGGTTGAGCAGGCGGAAGTCGCCGGAGTTCTCGACGAGCTGGAGCTGCGTGAGCCGCGCGAAGAGCCGGTAGAACCAGCTCGCCGTCGTCAGCTTGAAGCGACTCTCCCCCGCGCGGCTCTCGCGAACGCCGTAGACCACGTCGGCGCCCCCGCGCCAGCGCTCGAGCATCTGCGGGATGACCTCGGGCGGATCCTGGAGGTCGCCGTCGAGCATCACGACCGCGTCGCCGCGCGCGTGCTCGAGCCCGGCCGTGATCGCGGCCTGGTGGCCGAAGTTGCGCGAGAGGTGGATCACCTTCACGCGCGGGTCGGAGTCGGCCAGGCGGTCCAGCAGCTCCGGCGTGCGGTCGCGGCTCGCGTCGTCGACCAGCACGAGCTCGAACTGCTCGCCGTCGAGCGTCTCGCGCACGCGGTCGTAGAAGACCTCGACGGTTCCCTCCTCGTCGAACATGGGCGCGACCACGCTCACAAGCCCCGCGCGTCCCTCGCTCGGCTCGCTCATCGCGAGGAGGATAAGACGCGATCCGCGGGGGGCGTGCCACATAGCATGCACGCCCGTGCCCGCCTGCGCCGCCTGCGCATCCACGGTCCTACTGCCCCACCTGGAGGTCGCCGACGCCCGCGCGGAGGACCTGATCCCCACCACCGACCGCTTCGGCGCGGCCCTCGGCGACATCGTGCGCTGCCCGGCCTGCAGCCACATGCAGCTCGACCGCTTCCCGACCGAGGCGGAGCTGGGCGAGGCGTACGGCGAGG
Organism: Thermoleophilaceae bacterium; assembly: GCA_036386455.1. Lineage (GTDB taxonomy): Bacteria > Actinomycetota > Thermoleophilia > Solirubrobacterales > Thermoleophilaceae > AC-37. The sequence continues at coordinate 6,005 of DASVVS010000186.1, read as the reverse complement.
CCGCCTCCGACGACTACGTGGAGGAGGAGGCCGGCCAGCGCGAGACGGCGCGGATCGCGCTGGAGCGGATCGAGCGGTTCGTGCCGGCCGGAGGCAGCCGCGCGCCCCGCGCCGTCCTCGACCTGGGCTGCTGGGTCGGCTTCCTCCTGGCCGTGGCCCGCGAGCGCGGCTGGGACACGCTCGGCGTCGAGCCCAGCGAGTTCGCCTCCACCTACGCGCGCGAGCGGCTCGGCCTCGACGTGATCCGCGACGACCTGTTCGAGGCCGACCTCGGCGGCCGCCGCTTCGACGCGGTCGTGATGGGCGACGTGATCGAGCACCTCCCCCGCCCGGCGGACGCGCTCGACCGGATGGCGGAGATGCTGAACCCGGGCGGGGTCGTCTACCTCGCGCTGCCGAACGCCGGCAGCCGGCTCGCCCGCCGCATGGGCGCGCGCTGGTGGTCGGTCATCCCCACCCACGTGCAGTACTTCACGCACGCGAGCCTCTTCACGCTGCTGCGCCGCCGCGGCTGGGAGCCGCTCTGGGCCGGCACCGCGCCGAAGGCGTTCACCGTCCGCTACTACCTGGAGCGGATCGGCGGCTACTCGCCTCCCGCCGCGAAGGCGCTCGTGGGCGCAGCCTCCGCCGCGGGGGTCGCGGAGCGCATGTGGGCGCCCGACTTCCGCGACCGGATGGCCGTGATCGCGCGGGCCCCCGCGGCCGGACCGGCTCCGCCCGCCCGCTAGGGTCAGCGGCCGTGACCGAGCAGCGGCTCTGGGCGCCGTGGCGCCTCGACTACATCAAGGGGCCCAAGCCCGACGAGTGCATCTTCTGCGCCAAGCCGGAGGCGGATGAGGACCGCGCCTCCTACATCGTCCACCGCGGCGAGCACTGCTTCGCGATCCTCAACGCGTTCCCGTACAACAACGGGCACCTGATGATCTCACCCTACCGCCACGTGCCGTCGATCGAGGAGCTCGAGGGCGACGCTCTGCTCGAGCTGATGACGATGGCCCAGTCGGGGATCGCCGCGCTGCGCGAGGCCTACGGGCCCGAGGGCTTCAACCTCGGCATCAACCAGGGCAAGGTGGCCGGCGCCGGGGTGGAGCACCACGTGCACCTGCACATCGTCCCGCGCTGGGGCGCCGACACGAACTTCATGCCGGTGATCGGCGACACCCGCGTGCTGCCGCAGAGCCTGGCCGACTCCTACGAGGACGTGACGAAGGCATGGCCGGCGTAGACCCCTCGATCTTCAAGGCCTACGACGTCCGCGGCCTGTACGGCGAGCAGATGGACGAGGACGTGGCCTACCGGATCGGCCGCGCGTTCGCGCGCGTGCTGGCCGACGGCGAGGGCCGCGCGCCAAGCGAGATGCGCGTGGGGCTCGGCCGCGACATGCGCCTCAGCGCGCCCGCCATGGCCGCCCGCTACGCCGACGGCCTGCGCGACGAGGGCGCCGAGGTGGTCGACGTGGGCCAGGTCGGGACCGAGGTCCTCTACTTCCTCGTGGGCTCGCACCGGCTCGACGGGGGCCTGATGTGCACGGCCTCGCACAACCCGGCCGCCTACACGGGCGCGAAGCTCGTCAAGCGCGGGGCGATCGCGCTGTCGGGCGACGCCGGCATCGGCGACGTTCAGCGCTACGTCGCCGAGGGCGAGCCCGGCCCGCCGGCCGACCCGCGCGGCGACCACACGCGGATCGACATCGGCGCCGACTACCTCACCGCCGCCACGCGGTTCATCGACATGGACGCGGTCACCCCTCGCAAGGTCGTCCTCGACGGCGGCAACGGTATGGCGGGCCCGACCGTCGGCCCCCTGCTCGACCGGCTCCCGATCGAGCAGGTGCAGACCTACTGGACGCCCGACGGCGAGTTCCCCGACCACGAGCCCAACCCGCTGCTGCCGGAGAACCGCACGTTCATCGTTCAGAAGGTCCTGTCCGAGGGCGCCGAGCTGGGCATCGCGTGGGACGGCGACGCCGACCGCTGCTTCTTCATCGACGACAACGGGCAGTTCGTGGACGGCGACTTCCTGACCGCGCTGCTCGCCGAGTCGATCCTCGCCAAGGAGCCGGGCGCGGCGATCCTCTACGACGTGCGCGCCTCGCGCGCCGTGCGCGACGTGGTCGAGCGCGCCGGCGGCAGCGCCCACGTGAATCGCGTGGGCCATGCCTTCTTCAAGACCCGCATGCGAGACGAGGGCGCCGCGTTCGGCGGCGAGGTCTCCGGTCACTACTACTTCCGCGACTTCTACTGCGCCGACTCGGGCACGATCCCGGCCCTGCTGATCCTCGAGCTGCTCTCGCAGAAGGGCAAGCGGATGAGCGAGCTGCTGGCCGACTTCCGCTCGCGCTACTTCATCTCGGGCGAGATCAACTCCGAGGTGGCCGACGGCGAGGCGAAGATGCGCGAGCTGGCCGAGCGCTACTCGGACGGCGAGGTGTCCTGGCTCGACGGCGTCTCCGTCGACTACGCGGACTGGCACTTCAACGTGCGCCCGTCGAACACCGAGCCGCTCCTGAGGCTCAACCTCGAATCGCTGGTCTCCCCGGAGCACATGGAGGAGAAGCGCGACGAGGTGCTCGGCCTGATCCGTGGCTGACGGGATCCACTGCCTGCCCATCCCGACGCCGTTCGCGGTGGGGCGGGTGAACCTGTACCTGATCGAGGACGAGCCGCTGACGCTGGTCGACGCCGGGCCGAACTCGGGGCGGTCGCTCGACGAGCTCGAGGGCGCGCTGCGCGAGCGCGGACACCGGCTCGAGGACATCGGGCTGATCCTCGTGAGCCACCAGCACATCGACCACATCGGGCTCGTAAGCATCGTGGCGCGGCGCTCGGGCGCCGACGTGGCGGCGATCGACCGGCTCGTCCCCTTCATGGAGAACTACGCCGACGCCGCGGCGGCCGACGACGAGTTCGCCACCGCGCTGATGCTCCGGCACGGGATCTCGGAGGACGTGGTGCAGGCGCTGCGGAGCGTGTCGATGGCGTTCCGGGCCTGGGGCGCGCGGGCCGACGTGACGCGCGTGCTGCACGACGGCGACACGATCTCGCTTCGCGACCGCAAGCTCGAGGTGCACTTCCGGCCCGGGCACAGCCCGACCGACACGGTGTTCTACGACCCGGACACGCGCGTGCTGCTCGGGGCCGACCACCTGCTCGCGCACATCTCGTCCAACCCGCTGATCACGCGCCCGCCCGAGGGCGAGGAGCGGCCGCAGTCGCTCGTCATGTACCTGGAGTCGCTCGGCAAGACGCGAGCGATGGACATCGACGTGGTGCTGCCCGGCCACGGCGAGCCGCTGCACGACCACCGCGCCGTGATCGACGACCGCTTCCATCTCCACCGCCGGCGGGTCGACAAGATGCACGCGCTGATCGAGGAGCGGCCGCGGACGGCTCACGACCTGGCGCAGGCGCTATGGGGAAACGTGGCCGTTACGCAGGCATTTCTCACGCTGTCCGAGGTGATCGGGCACACCGACATCCTGCTGAACGAGGGGCGCGTGCGGGAGGTCGAGGAGGACGGCGTGGTTCGGTTCGAGGCCGTGGGGTAGGCCGTTCGCCAGCCGCCGAGCGCTACGCGAACGGCAGCGCCCGGCGGCGGGGACGGTTCGGCTAGAGCCGGACCAGGTTCTCAGCGCGCGGCTAGACGCCGCAGTTGTCGTGCGTCTGGCCGAGGTACGTGAAGCCGTAGTTGCTGTACGTGTCCCAGATGTGGTGGTGTTCGCCGTTCGAGTGGGTGTGTCCACTCACGTAGCGATGCTCCTTGTCGTCCACCCAGAGGAACCAGTGGTTGGTGTGCTCCCACGGCTTGGCGCCGCTCTCGGAGCAGACCCAGTCGGCGTTCGCCGATCCCGCGAACGAGATCGACATCGCGGATAGGAACAGAACCGCGCCGGCGAGGATGGCCAATAACAGCCGTCTGGGCCGGGTACCTGCGATTGAGTGAGTCATGGTGCGAGCCTCCCTTGGTTCGCTCCACACTTGTTTCGCACTCAAGAAACGTCAAGCCCCCTGAGCGGAGGGGCCGACCCGCCGGTCGGGGTGCGACTACCGCATTCCGTATGACGCCGTGGCCGCCTAGAGGCGGACGAGGTTCTTGGCGTCGAGCCCGCGGGTGACGCCGCGGAAGTCCACCACGAGCGGGGCGGTGTCGACGATGCTCTGCACGTCGAGGCCGGGGTGGGCGGTGACGATGACGGCGGCGTCGGCGCCCTCGAGGGCCTGCTCCAGCGGGGCGTGGCTCAGGCCGAAGTCCGGCAGCGAGGGGACGAAGTCGTCGGAGTAGGTGAGGTCGGCGCCGCGCTCGTTCAGGAGGCGCATGATCTTGAGGGCCGGCGACTCGCGCAGGTCGCCGACGCCGGCCTTGTAGGAGACGCCGAGGATCGCGATCTTCGAGCCGCGCACGGGCTTCGTGTGCTCGTTCAGCGCGCGGGTGATCTTCTCCACGCAGAAGTAGGGCATGTTCTGGTTGACCTCGCCGGCGAGCTCGATGAACTCGGTGGGCGTGTCGTACTCGCGCGCCTTCCAGGCGAGGTAGAACGGGTCGACGGGCAGGCAGTGGCCGCCCATGCCGGGGCCGGGGCTGAACTTCATGAAGCCGTACGGCTTGGTGGCCGCCGCCTCCACAACCTCCCAGACGTCGATGTGCATGCGGTCGCAGAGCATCGCCAGCTCGTTGACCATGGCGATGTTGACGCTGCGGAAGACGTTCTCGAGGAGCTTGGTCAGCTCCGCCGCTTCGAGGGTCGTGACCTCGACGAGGTGGTCGCAGACCTCGCTGTACAGGGCGGTGGCCTGCTTCAGGCATTCCGGCGTGAGGCCGCCGACGACCTTGGGGGTGGTGCGGAGCGTGTAGTCGGTGCGGCCGGGGTCGACTCGTTCCGGGCTGAACGCGACGTGGAAGTCGCGGCCGGCCTTGAGGCCCGACTCCTCGAGCATGGGGACGAGGCGCTCGCGAGTCGTTCCGGGGTACGTCGTGGACTCCAGGCAGACGAGCTGGCCCTCCTGGAGCACGCTGGCGAGGCTCGTGCCGGAGGCGATGAGGGGGCCGAGGTCCGGCTCCCTGTTCTCCGTCAGCGGGGTCGGGACCGCGATGATCACGGCGTCGGCCTTGGAGAGGTCGGCGTAGCGGGCGGTGGCGCGTAGGCGCCCGTCGAGGGCCTTGAGGCGGTGGGAGGCGACGTCCTCGATGTAGCTCTCGCCCTTCTGGATGGCGTCGAGCTTGCGCGGGTCCGTGTCCAGGCCGATCACGTCGTGGCCCGCCTCGGCGAACGCGACCCCCAGCGGGAGGCCCACGTAGCCGAGTCCGATGATCCCGATCTTCATCATGGTCAGAGTAGTGTCGTCGGCACCTGTGCCCGGTTTCTGAACAGGTCGTAACGAGTTCGGCGCGCCGGGGTTGTGACCTCCCGTGCCTGCCGCCGAGACCGCCACCCAGACCGCCCGCGCGCCCGTCGTGGAGCGTGCCGAGGAGCTGGCCGAGCGCATCCTGCCCGACCGAGCGCCGAAGCGCCGGATGCTCGTCATCGTCAATCCGTACGCGAGCACGGTCTCCGATCGACTGAAGAATCTCGTCGTCTACGCGCTGCAGGGGCGGTACGAGGTCGATGCGATCGATACCCAGGCGAAGGCGCATGCGACCGAGCTGTGCCGCGAGGCGGCCGACGAGGGCTACGACGTGGTCGTCGCGTTTGGCGGCGACGGGACCGTGAACGAGGCGGCGAACGGGCTGGCCGGTTCGGAGACGCCTCTGTCGGCGCTGCCGGGCGGCTCGACGAACGTGTTCTGCAGGAGTCTCGGGGTGCCGAACGACGTGGTCGATGCCACCGAGCACCTGCTGGGCATGGCGGACCGCTTCGCGCCCTCCCGGGTCGATCTCGGGGTGGCAGGCGACCGCCTGTTCACGTTCGCGGCCGGCGTGGGCCTGGATGCGTCCGTGGTCGAGAAGGTCGACCGCCATCCCGAGATGAAGGCCCGCCTGAGCGAGTGGTACTTCACGAGCACCGCCCT
>DASVVS010000185.1:0-6183 GCA_036386455.1 Thermoleophilaceae bacterium | reverse complement strand
CGATGCAGTAGATCGCCGGGTCGCCGCGATCCTGGCCCTCGACGTACTGGCGGATCGCGCCTATGTAGTTGCCGAGGTGCTTCTGCCCGGTGGGCTGGATGCCGCTGAAGATGCGCACGCGGCGGCGCAGTCTACGGGCGGACTACAGCGAGCCGCGGCTCACGGACTCCGGATCGTCCGCGTCACCCGGCGGGTCCGCCGGCGGTGGCTGCTGGCGGACCACGGGCCGGCGGGCGGCGCCGCCCTCGTCGAGACGCCGCACGGGCGTCGTGTAGGGCGCGTTGCGGGCGATCTCCGGGTCCTCCTTCGCCTCCGCGAGCAGCGTCCGCACCACCTCGGCGAAGCGGTCGAGCGTCTCCTTGGTCTCCGTCTCGGTCGGCTCGACCATCAGCGCCTCGTCCACGAGCAGCGGGAAGTAGACGGTCGGCGGGTGCACGCGGAAGTCGAGCATCCGCTTGGCGATGTCGAGCGTCTTGATCCCCAGCTCGCTCTTCGCGCCCTTGCCCGACAGGACGAACTCGTGCATGCAGGTGCGGTCGAACGCGATCGGCAGGTACTCGCCGATGCCCGGCTCCGCGAGCAGGACCTTCAGGTAGTTGGCGTTGAGCACGGCGGTCTCGGCCACGTCGCGCAGGCCGTCGGCGCCCACCGACCGGATGTACGCGTACGAGCGCACGAACACGCCGAAGTTGCCCTGGAACCCGCGCAGCCTGCCGATCGACTTCTCCGACTCGTGCTCGAGGTCGAAGTGCGGCTCCGAGCCGTTCTCGCCGCGCACCTCCACCACGCGCGGCACCGGCAGGAACGGCTGGATCCGGTCCGAGACCGCGATCGGCCCCGCCCCCGGACCGCCGCCGCCATGCGGCTGCGTGAAGGTCTTGTGCAGGTTGAAGTGCACGATGTCGAAGCCCATGTCGCCCGGCCGCGACACGCCCACCACCGCGTTCAGGTTCGCGCCGTCGTAGTAGAGCGTCGCGCCGGCGTCGTGCACGATCCGCGCGATCTCCTCGATGTTCTTGTCGAACAGGCCGAGCGTGTTCGGGTTCGTGAGCATGAGGCAGGCCACGTCGTCGGTCGCCTTCTCGCGCAGGTCGTCGAGGTCCACGCCGCCGTCGGGCGCCGTGCCCACCTTCACGACCTCGTAGCCTGCCATCGTCACCGTCGCCGGATTCGTGCCGTGCGCGGTGTCCGGCGTGAGCACCTTGTGGCGCGACTCGCCGCGGTCCTCGTGGTAGGCGCGCGTGAGCAGGAGGCCGGCCAGCTCGCCGTGCGAGCCCGCGCTCGGCTGGAGCGACACGTGCGGCAGCCCGGCCACCTCGGACAGCGCCCGCTCGAGGTTCCACATCAGCTCGAGCGCGCCCTGCGCGAACTCCGGCTCCTGCGCCGGGTGCAGCTTGGCGTGGCCCGGCAGCGCCGCCACCCGCTCGTTCAGCTTCGGGTTGTACTTCATGGTGCACGACCCGAGCGGGTAGAAGCCGGTGTCGAGGTCGAAGTTCTTCTTCGAGAGGTTGTTGTAGTGGCGGACGATCTCCGGCTCGGCGATCTCGGGGAGCTGCGGCGGCTCGCGCCGGATCGCGGAGGCCGGGAGCAGGTCCTCCACCGCCGCCTCGGGCACGTCCGTCTCCGGCAGCGTGAACGCCCGGCGGCCCGGCTTCGACCGCTCGTAGATCGTGATCGTCTCGGGCTGGAGCGGGACGTTCGCGGCCTTCATGCCGCCGCCCCCTCGCGGACGCCGGCGCCCTTCAGCACGCCCGCCAGCCGGTCGATCTGCTCGCGGGTGCGCCGCTCGGTGATCGCGATCAGCAGGCCGTCCTCGTACTCGGGGTAGTCGCGGCCGAGGCGGTAGCCGGGATTGATCCCAGCCTCGCGCGCCCGGCGGACCGCTCCGTCGACGTCCGGCACCCGCACCGCGAACTCGCGCACCACGGGCCCGGAGTTGATCGCCTCGAGCCCGAGCTTCTCGCGCGCGTAGGCGGTCCGGCGCAGCATCAGCTCGCCGATCTCCACGACCCCGCGGCGGCCGAGCCACGACAGGTAGATCACGCCCGCGAGCGCGTTCAGCGCCTGGGCGGTGCAGATGTTCGAGGTCGCCTTCTCGCGGCGGATGTGCTGCTCGCGCGTCTGGAGCGTGAGGACGAAGCCGCGCTTGCCGTCGGCGTCCACGGTCTCGCCGGCGATGCGGCCCGGCATCTTTCGGATGTAGCGCTCCTGCGCGGCGAAGAACCCGAACGACGGCCCGCCGTAGTCGAGCCGGTTGCCCAGCGGCTGGCCCTCGCCCACGGCCACGTCCACGCCGAACGAGCCGGGCGGCTCGAGGATCCCCATGGTCATCGCGTCGACCTGGCAGACGACCAGCGCGCCCGTGCGCTTGCCGGCCTCGACGAGGGGGCCGAGGTCCTCGACCGTGCCGAGGAAGTTGGGCTGCTGCACGAAGACCGCGGCGGTGTCGTCGTCGACCGCGGCGGCGAGCGCCTCGACGTCGGTCGCGCCGGTCTCGTCGAGCGGCGTCTCCACGAGCTCGGTGTCGAACCCGATGCCGTAGGTGGCGAGGGTCGCCCGCGAGTGCGGGTGCAGGCCCCGCGAGGCGACGAACTTGGTCCGCTTGTTCTCCAGCTTGGCCAGGTAGCCGGCGCTCGCGACCGAGGACGGCCCCTCGTAGAGCGACGCGTTCGACACCGGCAGCCCGGTCAGCTCCGAGATGGCCGTCTGGTACTCGAACATCACCTGCAGGCCGCCCTGCGAGATCTCCGGCTGGTACGGCGTGTAGGGAGTCAGGAACTCCGAGCGCGAGATGATCGAGTCGATGATCGCCGGCTGGTAGTGGTCGTACATGCCGGCGCCGGCGAACGTGACCTCCGAGTCGGCGTGGCGGTTGCGCTCGGCCAGCCGCGCGAGGTGGTCGAACACGTCCTGCTCGGACATGCCCCCGGGCAGCTCGAGCGGCCGCCCGAGCCGCAGCGACTCGGGGATGTCCTCGAACAGCTCCTCCACCGAGCCGACGCCGATGCGCTCGAGCATCTCGCGCCGGTCGGCGTCGGTCGCGCTGGTGTAGCGCGTCACGCGGCTCCCTTCACGAGCTCCTGGTAGGCGCCCGCGTCCATCAGCGCCTCGGCCTGCGCCGGGTCGCTCAGCTTCACCTGCACGAGCCAGCCGTCGCCGTAGGGGTCGTCGTTGATGTTCTCGGGTGTGTCGCCCAGGCCCAGGTTCACCTCCACGATCTCGCCCGACAGGGGCGCGATCACGTCGGAGACGGCCTTCACGGACTCGACCTCCGCGTACGACTCGTTCTGCGTGACGGTGTCGCCGACCGTCGGCGGGTCGAAGAAGACCACCTCGCCGAGCTGGTCCTGCGCGAACCAGGTGATGCCGAACGTCGCGGTGTCGCCGTCGACCCTGGCCCAGTCGTGGTCGGCGCTGTAGCGCAGGTCATCCGGATAGCTCTCAGCCACTCAGCTCCCCTTCTCGTAGAGCGGCCGCTTGCGCACCTCGGCTGGGCGCCGCTTGCCGCGGACGTCGACCTCGATCGGCGTGCCCGGATCGGCCGCCGCCACCGGTACGTATGCCATCCCGACCCCGATCTCCAGGCAGGGCGACATCGTGCCGCTCGTGACCACGCCCTCGCCGTGCTCGGTGTGCACCGGGTTGCCCTGGCGCGGGATGCCGGGCCCGGTGAAGGCGAACGGAACGATCGTCTGCTCGGGCTCGAAGCCGGCCAGCACGTCCGAGCCGACGAAGCCCGTCTCCGGCTTGCAGACCCAGCCGAGCCCCGCCTCGATCGGGTTGCGGTCCTCGGAGAGGTCGTTGCCGTAGAGGTGGAAGCAGACCTCCAGGCGCAGCGTGTCGCGCGCGCCCAGGCCCACCGGCGTGGCGCCGGCGCCGGTCAGGGCGTCCCAGACCGTCTCGGCGTGCTCGGGCGCGGTGAGGATCTCCACGCCGTCCTCGCCGGTGTAGCCGGTTCCGCACACGAGCGCGGGCGCGCCGGCCACGGTCAGCTCGGCGGCGCGCATCCGGGCGGGGGCCTCGCCGCCGCCCAGGAGCGGATCGAGCTTGGCGCGCGCCTCGGGGCCCTGGAAGGCGATCATCGCGTAGTCGGCGGCCGCGTCGGTCACGGTCACGTCGAAGCCCTCGGCGTGGCTCGCGATCCACTCGTGGTCGCGCGCGTGGTTCGACGCGTTCGTGACGGTGAGGTAGCGGCCCTCCGCCAGGCGGTACGTGAAGAGGTCGTCGAGCACGCCGCCGTCCTCGCGGCAGAGCACGCTGTACTGCGCGCCGCCGACGGGGATCTTCGACACGTCGTTGCTCAGCACGCGCTGGAGGAACGCCGCCGCGTCCGGGCCGCTCGTCTCGACCTCCCCCATGTGCGAGACGTCGAAGATCCCGGCCCCCGTACGGACCGCCATGTGCTCCTGGCGGATGCCCTCGTACTGGACCGGCATCTCCCATCCGGCGAACGGCACGAGGCGCGCGCCGGCCGCCGCGTGGCGGTCGTAGAGCGGGGTCCGGCGGAGGGTTTCGGCGGCCACTGCCAAGCGGGCGAGACTCTACCGAGGGAGGTGGCGCCGATCCGCCCCGCCGCGGGGCTACTCGAGCGTGGCGGAGTGCGGCTCGCCGCCGCGGGTCCAGTAGAGCTGGGGACCTCCCGCCGCGGCCGCCAGCGAGGTCGGCGCGATGGCCTGTCCGCGTTCGAGCTCCGCGCAGCCGCGCGGGTCGCAGCGGTGGACCTGGTAGAGGTTGCTCGGCCGCGGCTGCAGGTCGGAGGCCGTGATCCAGGCCAGCGACCCGGAGCTCTCGAGCACGACGTCGCTGACGTGGTTGAGGCCGGCGGGCTTGTTGCCGAGGCCGGGCAGCCTGCCGCTCATGTCGATCCGCCACATCTCGCGGCTGCCGCAGATCGCCTTCGTGCAGCCCTGCCCTCCGAACGCGACGAAGCTCCCGGCGATCGTCAGGGCGTTCATCGACCAGCCGTCCTGGTCCGTGAAGATCCTCATGAACTGCGCGCGACGGCCGGACCGGAGGTCGCACGCGTAGTAGTGCTCCTCCTCGTCCTCGGGGAGGTACACGCTGTAGACGCGGACCCGCGTCGAGGCGGCGATCGCCGGCTCCGATCCCCTGGGGAAGCACTTGCGGTGGCCGCGCGGCTCGGGGTCGGCCTGGAAGGTGGCGCCCGGCGCCACGGCGTCGAGCCGCGCCGAGCGGGGCAGCGCGCCGTCGGTCCAGTAGACCGTCGCGTCCTCGGCGAGGGCGAGCGACCCGGCCTGGACGAGCGGGCCGGAGGCGAGCGGCTCGGCGCCCGCGCGGGTCAGCCGCCTGACGGCGTGCCCGCCCGGGCTCCCACTCAGCGGCTCGATCCACGCGACGGCGCCGTTCGGCATCAGGACGAGGTCCGAGATGCCGGCGCCCGGTATGGCGGAGAGCCACTCGCGCGTCTGGACGTCGAGCGAGCGAACGGCGCGGGCGCACTGCGTCGCCGGCGGGCTGGAGGGACAGGCCGAGTGCTCGAACGCGACCCAGCGGCCCGCGAAGCGGATCTGGAGGATGGCGGCGCCGGCCGGTGTCAGGTCGTCCGCGATCCGCGTGCGGCGTCCGGTGAGCAGGTCGCACGCGTAGACCACGAAGTCGCCGCCGCGCTCGACCTCGAAGATCCGCACGCGGGTGCTCGCGGCGATGCCGGTGCTGCCCGTCTTCGGGTAGCAGCGAGGGCTCTGCTCGCGCGCGATGGCCGGAACCGCGGACAGCGCCAGCAGGGCGGCCGCGGCCGCGAGCGCCGCGGCAGCGCGCCTCACGGGCGCGCTGCCGACCGGGGCAGGCCCCCCGCGCCGATCCAGTAGGCGCGGCCGTCCTGCGCCAGCGCGAGCGAGCCGGGCTCGACGCCGCTGCTCCGCTCGGTCATCACGCAGCTCGCCGGCCCGCAGACGTGCACCGAGCGCGTCTCGCCCGCCTCGAAGATCCACGCCACGCCGCCGTCGGGCAGGAGCTGGAGGTCGGTGGTTCGCGTCGCCCCGAGGCCGCCCGTGTTCGGGTTCACGTAGCGGATCGTCCCGTTCCGGAGGTCCACGGTCTGGATCTCCGCGGCGCCACAGACGGCCCTCACGCAGCCGCGGGCCGCCGCCGCCACGAACCAACCGGCCGTGCGCAGGTGCTCGACCTCGTACGTCTCGGTGGCCGGATCCACGACCCGGAAGG
>DASVVS010000184.1:0-3036 GCA_036386455.1 Thermoleophilaceae bacterium | reverse complement strand
CTGGCGAACGACGGCGAGCCGGGCGAGGGCGACGACGTGCGCGGCACGTTCGCGTACGTCTTCGGCACGTCCGCAGACGACGTGCTCGAGGCGAGCGCCCCGCCCTCCAAGAGCCCGTTCGTCCACGCGGAGGTCTACGGCGCCGCCGGCAACGACCGGCTGATCGGCTCGGCCGGGAACGACCTGCTCGACGGAGGCCGGGGCGACGACGTCCTGGATGGCGGCGAGGGCGACGACCGGTTGATCGGCAGGGAGGACGCGGACCGCACCCGCGGTGGCGACGGCACCGACACATGGGACAGCGGCCTGTTCGGCCTGCCGGAGAAACCCGCCGCCCCCGGCATCACGATCACTCCCGACGACCGGCCGGGCGACGGCTTCCGGGGCGAGGGCGACGACGTGGGCTCGGACATCGAGAACTTCCTGACCGGATCGGGCAACGACCGCATCACGGGCACCGGCGCCGCGAACTCGATCGACAGCGGCTCGGGAGACGACACGATCGTCCCGCTGGGCGGCAGGGACACGATCGAGAACCCGATGGGCACCGGCGACACCCTGCGGCTGCGCGACGGCGAGCGCGACCGGGCGCGCTGCTCGGCGGGTGGGTTCCCGCTGATCGCCGCGGACGCGGGCGACGACCTCGCGGGCTGCGCCTCCGAGGTCCGCTTCTCCCCCATCTCCCTGTCGCCGAGGCTCTCGCGCGCCGGGACGGCGACCCTGCGGGCTCGCTGCGTCCGCCGCACCGGAGCGCCCTGCACCGGAACCCTGAGGCTGTACGAGCGCGGCACCAGGCGCCTGCTCGCGAGCGGCCGCTACAGGATCCGGCCGAACGCGGGGGAGTCCGTGCGGGTGGGTGTGACCCACACCGGCGCCAAGCTCCTGCGCCGGCGCGGCGGGATCCGGTTCGTCGCGACCGCGACTCCCACCGGAAGGCGCCTCGCCTCCAGCGCGGTGCACGCGCGCGGCACCCTGCTGCGGGCCCGCTAGACCGGCTCAGGCGCGCTAGACCGGCTCAGGCGCGCTAGACCGGCTCGAGCGCCGAGTGCGGCTCCGGGGGGAGCTCCACGCGGATCCGATCGCCCGGACGCACCGCACCGCCCGCTGCCACGATCCCCATCACGCCGGCCTTGCGCACGAGCGATCCGTCGGGCGCCCGGCCGAGCGTCGCCTCCATCAGCCCGGGCTGGACCTTCTCGAGCTGCTTGCAGGGAGTGCGCAGACCGGTCACCTCGACGACGGCCTCGTCGCCGAGCAGCAGCCGCGCGCCGGCCGGCAGGCCCAGCAGGTCGACCCCGCGCGTGGTCACGTTCTCGCCCATCTGCCCGGCCTCCACCTCGAAGCCGCGCTCGCGCAGCTCCTCGTGCAACTCCGCGTGGATCAGGTGCACCTGGCGCAGGTTCGGCTCGTCCGGGTTCCTCCGGCGGCGTGACCGGTGCATGATCGTCGCGCCCGCGTGGGCGTCGCCCTCCACGCCGAGGCCCTCGACGAGCCGGATCGCGTCCTCGCGGTCCTTCAGCGGACCGTGCCGCGCGGAGCGGCTGACCGCCGTTACGGAGGCGTCAGACCTCGGCGCCACACGAGGGCTCCTCGTCCGCCACGCGGAACGAGGACCCGCACCCGCACGCCGCCACGACGTTCGGGTTGTTCACCTGGAAGCCGGCTCCCATGAGCGACTCGGTGTAGTCGACGGTGGAGCCGTCCACGTACTGCAGGCTGAGCTCGTCGACGATGATCCTGATGCCGTCGTGCTCGAAGACCTTGTCGCCGTCGCGCTGCTCGTCGAGCGCCAGCTGGTACTGGAAGCCCGAGCAGCCACCGCCGCGGACGGCCACGCGCAGGCCCGCCTGGGCGTGCTCCTCGTCGGAGAGCAGAGCTCCGACCTTGCTGGCGGCTACGTCGGTGAGGGTGACCACGACAGCCATTGTAGTCGGCAGATCCAACGCTATTCTCGAATCGATGCCTGCCGCCGAGGATCTCAAGCGCCGTATCGAGGACGCTCTGCCGGGCGCCACGGCGGAGGTCCAGGATCTGACCGGCGGTGGCGACCACTTCCGCGCCGAGGTGGTCTCCGACCGCTTCGACGGTCTCTCGCGCATCGAGCAGCACCGGCTCGTCTACGACGTGTTCGGCGACGAGGTCGGCGGTCCGATCCACGCACTCTCAATCAAGACGTCCACGCCGGGAGGCACCCCATGACCAACGAAGAGATCCGCGACTTCCTCCAGAACGCGATCGCAGAGAACCGCGTGATGCTCTTCATGAAGGGCACTCCCGAGCAGCCCGCCTGCGGCTTCTCGATGCGCACCTCGGCGGCGCTGAACTCGCTGGGCGTGGAGTACGCCGCCCTCGACGTCCTGCCCGACCCGCGCATCCGCCAGGAGCTCTCGGGGATCTCGAACTGGCCGACGATCCCCCAGCTCTTCATCGAGGGCGAGCTGATCGGCGGCTGCGACATCGCGCTCGAGATGTACGAGTCGGGCGAGCTGGCGCAGCGCCTCGGCGTGCCGCAGCCGGAGGAGGAGCCGGAGCCGCCGGCCGCCTCGGCGCCGGCCACCGCGCCCTTGGGCATCGAGAACCGCCTGAGCTAGGCCCCGGCGGGGCCGCCGCTCCGCTAGCGGCCGCGCTTCTTGCGCTGCTGCTGAGCCTGCTCGGCGCGGAGCAGCGCCTGGCGGCCGATGTCCTGGCCGCGAGCGGCGTACTGGCGCGCGCGGGCCTTGTAGCGCTCCTTCTCCTCGGGCGAGAGCTGGTTCCAGCGGCGGTAGGCCTCCGCCGCCAGCGGCGCCACGCGGCGCGCGACCTTGATCACCCGAAGTCCGCCGACCACCGCCATCAGGCCACCGCCTCCGCCGCTTCGGAGTCGCGCTCCCCGAGCCACTCGATGTGCTCGCAGATGCGGTGCGACTCGTGGATGATCTCGTCGCCGATCAAGAGGACCGGGACCCAGGTCTGGTCCGTGAGCTCCTCGACCTCGTCACGGTCGCGGCGGCGCACGGGTACGCGAATCTCCTCATACGCGATACCTGCCCGGTCGAG
>DASVVS010000183.1:0-20673 GCA_036386455.1 Thermoleophilaceae bacterium | reverse complement strand
TTCGCCCCCCCTACAGCCCCAATCCGCGCACGCCGGGCTCGTCCCAGCCGATGTGGTGGGCGACCTCGTGGCGCAGGGTGCGCTCGACCTCCGCCGCCAGGCGCTCGGGGTCGTGGCCGAAGTCGCGCTCGAGCGTGTCCTGGTAGATCACGATGCGGTGCTCGTAGTCGCCGCGGGTGTAGGGGCCGCCGTAGTGGTGGCCGTAGGCGCGGAACTCGCGGCCGCGGTGCGAGACGATCACCGGCACTCGCTCGAGCAGCTCCTGGAAGTCGGGCGGGAGACGGTCGAGCGCCTCGCTCACCAGCACGTCGAAGTCGGTCGGCTCGCGCTCCGGCGGCGGCGCCGCGGCCAGCTCCTCCGCGCGGACGGCCAGCCGCTCCACCTCGTCCTCGCTCATCGAGTCGTCCCCGATCAGGCCGACGGTCGCCCACGCCGCGAAAAGCACCACCGCGGCGATCCCGCCCGTCCAGGCGAGCAGCCCCTCGAAGCCCGACAGCGACGGCGGGTGGAGCAGGAACAGGATCAGCCCGACCGTGAACGCCGCGATGCCCGCCGCGCGCAGGATCGGCTTCAGGGTCTCGAGCATCTGGGTCAGGCTACGCTGCGCGCCCCGGTTGCCCTCCTCGAAGCCCGGGTAGAGCCAGAAGGCCCCCTCACACTCTTTGGGAGAATCCAAGACATGCGCAAGCTCATAGCCCTAGCCCTGATCGCAGGCGGCGTGGCGGCCGCCCTCAAGAAGCGAAGCCAGTCCGCGGAGAGCGACTCCGGTGGGAGCACTCCCTCCCCAGCGCCGTCCGGTGGCGCCACGGCGGCGTCCGCGGAGACCAGCGCGACCGCCCCGCCCGACGAGAAGTCCAGCGACCAGGGCGGCGACCCGCAGGCCGCCGACCAGGGCGGCGACGCCCCCGGCACCGACCAGCCGTCCGAGGTGCAGGGCGCGAGCCCGCAGGACACCGAGGACCTCCAGCAGGTGCGCGCCGGCCAGACCGAGGCGACCATCGAGGCGCCGATCGCCGGCGTCGGCGGCGACGAGGAGGCCGTGATCCCGGACGTCTCCGCCGACGACCCGCTCGTGCGCGAGCAGGAGGCCGCCGCGGCGGCCGCGGCCGGTGCGGTGGGCGGCGAGGCCGACACCGTGACCGCCGACGTCGACCCCGAGATGCGACCGGTCTACGAGGGCTCGGGCGGAGAGCCGGAGACCTTCGAGACGACCGAGGAGCAGGGGCGCTAGATGGGGATCGCGATCACGATCATCGCGCTGATCCTCATCGGCGGCCTGATCGGCACGGCGCTCAACTTCATGGCGCCGTTCCTGGGCATCCCGCTCGCGCTGCTGTTCATCGGAGCGGTGATCGGCAAGGAGCAGATGGCCCGGCAGAACCAGATCCTGCGGATGAAGCGCTTCCGCCGCGACGCGCGCGCCCACCAGGTCAAGTTCGACGCCGGGGACAAGCGAACCCTCGTGTAGTCCGTTGAAGCCGGTCCGCGTCGGCATGTCCGGCTGGAACTACCAGAGCTGGCGCGAGAGCTTCTACCCGCAGGGCTGCCCGCCGAGCCGCTGGCTCGAGCGCTACGCGGAGGCGTTCGACACGGTGGAGGTCAACTCGACCTTCTACCGGCTCGCCTCCCGGGACGCCGTCGCGCGCTGGGTCCAGCAGACCCCGCCGGACTTCCTGTTCACGCTGAAGGCCAGCCGCTACCTGACCCACATCAAGCGGCTCACGAACCTCGACACGGGGATCGAGCGCTTCTACGAGCGCGTCGAGCCGCTCACGACGACGCCGAAGATGGGGCCGGTCCTCTGGCAGCTGCCGGAGAACTTCCACCGCGACGACGACCGCCTGGGCGCGGCCCTCGAAGCGCTCCCGCCAGGCCGCCACACGTTCGAGTTCCGCCACAGGAGCTGGTTCGTGCCCGAGGTCTACGAGATGCTGCGCGAGCGCGGCGTGGCGCTCACGATCGGCGACCATCCCGAGCGCCCGTTCCAGTCGTACGAGATGACGGCGGACTGGACCTTCGTGCGCTTCCACTACGGCCACCGCGGCCGCCGCGGCAACTACAGCAAGTCCGAGCTCGAGGAGTGGGCCAAGCGCTTCGAGGAGTGGCGCGAGGACGTGGAGATCCTCGTCTACTTCAACAACGACTGGGAGGAGTTCGCCATCGGCAACGGCCTCTGGATGAAGAGGCGGCTCGGCGTCTGATCAGCCGGCGGCGCGGGGGTTGCCGGTCGCCTGGCCCTCGCCCTCGTCGCCGTCCTCGTCGGCGGCGCCGGCCTGGTCCTGGGCGTCGTCGCGCGCGCGGCCCTCGCCGTCGTCGTCGGTCACCTCGCCGCCCTGACCCTCCTCGGGCAGCTGATCCGATTCCTCGCGCTCCGGCATGTATTGGAGAGTACTGCCGATAGCCTCGGCCAGATGCGCCACGTTCTCGCAGCCGTCGCTCTGGCCGTCGCGGTCGCCGTCCTGGCCGTCGCGATCCCGGCCTCGGGCCGGCCCGTCAGGGGCGCGCCCAAGTGCAAGCTGTTCCCGTCGAACAACCACTGGAACCTGCGCGTGGACAAGCTCCCCGTGCTGTCCAACTCCGACGCGATGGTGCGCGGCATCGGTGCCGGCGACAACCTGCACCCGGACTTCGGCTCCGGCCTCTACGAGGGCCGTCCCATCGGCATCCCGTACACCACGGTCTCGAACGAGCAGAAGCGCGTGAAGGTGAGCTTCGAGTACGACGACGAGTCCGACCGCGGCCCGTACCCGATCCCGAGGAACGCGCCGATCGAGGGCGGCTCGAGCTCCGACGGCGACCGCCACGTGATCGTGGTGGACCGCGACCGCTGCGTGCTCTACGAGCTGTACGCCGCATATCCGCAGAACGGCGGCGCCTCGTGGCGGGCCGGCTCCGGCGCGATCTTCAACCTGAAGTCGAACAAGGTCCGCCCCGCCGGCTGGACCTCCGCCGACGCCGCCGGCCTCCCGATCCTCCCCGGCCTCGCGCGCTACGAGGAGGTGAAGGCCGGCAAGATCGACCACGCCCTGCGCTTCACGGTCTCGCGCAGCCGCCGCGCCTACATCTACCCCGCCCGCCACTTCGCGGCGAGCAGCACCGATCCCGACCTGCCCGCGATGGGCCAGCGGCTGCGGCTGAAGGCGAGCTTCGACACGTCCGGCTACCCGCGCCAGGCCCGCGTGATCCTGAACGCGCTCAAGCGCTACGGGATGATCGTGGCCGACAACGGCTCGGACTGGTACATCTCGGGCGCCCCGTCGAAGGGCTGGGACAACGACGAGCTGAACGCGCTCAAGGGCGTCGAGGGCAGCAACTTCGAGGTGGTCGACACCTCGAGGCTCCCGCGCCCCTGATCCCTCCGCGGCGCCGCGCCGTACCCTCGGTGCGATGGCCGAGAACCACGTCTACGTCGACGCAGCGCCGGACGCCGTCTTCGACGTCCTGTCCGACGCCGAGAGCTACGCCCACTGGGTCGTCGGCGCGAGCCAGATCCGCGGCGTGGAGGGCGACTGGCCCGAGCCCGGCTCGAAGTTCCACCACACCCAGGGCTTCTTCGGCGTGGGGCTGAAGGACTCGACCTCTTCGATCGCCGCCACCCGCCCGCGCCAGCTCGTGATCGAGGTGCGCTTCCGGCCGTTCATGGTCGGCAAGGTGGAGTTCCGCCTGCGCGCGCAGGGGCGCGGGACTCACGTGACGATGATCGAGTACCCGATCGGCGGCCCGGTCGCGAAGATCCACAACCCGCTGATCGACCGCGCGCTGTGGGCGCGCAACGTCGAGTCGCTGCGGCGGCTGCGCAAGCTCGCCGAGCAGCGCGCCGCCGAGACCGCGCGCGAGCGCGTGCCGGCCGCGGCCTGAGGCTCGCGAGCCCGGCGGGCGCCCCCGCGCGCGTGGCGCGGGGGCTGCACCGAGGTTCCTCTTAACGCGCGAGCGGCGAGCGGCCGTGGCGGTTGACGCCACCGCGCGGCGCGGCCTTCGTCAGCGTGCCGCCGCGGGAGCGGCGGATCAGGTAGACGATGCCGGTCGAGACAAGCACGGCGGGCAGGATGCCGATGCCGTTGCGGTCGTCCGTGATCGCGTAGAACAGCAGGCCGGCGACGAGCGATCCGGCGATGCCTACGAGCATCGTCTGGAACAGCGACATGGGGTCGCGGCCCGGGAGGGCGAGGCGGGCCAGGGCGCCCACGATCAGACCCGTTATCGCCAGCATGATGATGTAACCAATCATGAGGTCCTTCTCCTTGTAGGGGGACCTCGGATTTACCCGGAATCCTGGTTCGCAATCGCCGCCATCAGCAGCAGACCGCCGTCGATCACGATCGATTCGCCGGTCGCGTAGGCGGCCTCGGGCGTGCACAGGAACGCCACGAACGCGGCTATCTCGCGCGCGTCGCCGGGCCGTCCCGCCGGGATCATCGGGCGCTCCTCGGTGCGCGGGTCCACGTCCTCCGCACCGGTCATCGGCGTCGTTATCTCGCCCGGCGCGATCGCGTTCACGGTGATCCCGTGCTCGGCCAGCTCGAGCGCCATCACCTTCGTGAGCAGCCCGAGCCCGCCCTTCGAGGCGCAGTACGCCGAGGCGCCGCGCAGCGGCACGTGCTCGTGCACCGAGGTCACGTTCACGATCCGCCCGCCGCGGCCGGCGTCGATCATCCGCGCCGCGGCCTCCTGGCCGGCGAGGAACGCCCCGGTCAGGTTCACGTCGATCACGTGCCGCCAGGCGTCGAGCTCGAGGTCCACGAACGGAGCGCCGGAGCCGGTGGCCGAGTTGTTCACGAGCACGTCGAGCCCCCCGAGGGCGCCGGCGAGCTCGCCGATCGTGGGCCGCACCGTCTCGAGCTCGGAGAGGTCGAGCTGCCGCACCTCCGCGCGCCGGCCGTGCCCCTCGACCTCGCGCGCGGTGTCGCGAGCGCCGCTCTCGTCCTCGTGCCAGGTGATGCCCACGTCGTAGCCGCGCTCGGCGAGCGCGACCGCGGTGGCCTTGCCGATGCCGGAGTCCGATCCGGTGACGATCGCGGCGGTCGAAGCGCCGCCGCGCGGTGTCTGGTCTGTGCTCATGGTCCGGCGGGTTACCCGGGGCCGTCCGCGTTAATCGATCCTTGAGACGGCCTGACATACTCGCCCGCCATGTCGGGTGTACAGCGAACCGTCCTGGTTGCCCTGGCCGCGGTGATCGCGGTGATGGCCTTCCTCGTCCTCCGGCCGGACGACGAGGACGAGCCGCGGACGACCCAGACCACCACGCAGCCCGCCGAGACCGCGCCTCAGCCGACCTCGCCCGAGCGACCGGCGCCCGAGGCTCGCCCGCGCGAGCCCGAGGTCAAGACGGTCCGCGTGAGGGACGGGCGCCCCGTCGGCGGCGTGCAGACCATCGAGGCCGAGCGTGGCGAGACCGTGCGCTTCCGGGTGAGCACCGAGACCCCGCAGGAGGTTCACCTGCACGGCTACGACCTCACCGAGACCTCGACGGCGACGAAGCCGGCCGAGTTCCGCTTCAAGGCGGACGAGACCGGCATCTACGAGCTCGAGATCCACGGCACGCACACGCAGATCGCGGAGCTGAGGGTCGAGTGACGCGCCGCTCGACGGCGATCGCGGCGGCCGCGGCCGCCGCTCTCGTCGCCGCGCTGCCTCAGACCGCGTCTGCCCACGGGATCCAGGTCAAGCGCGACCTGCCGATCCCCGAGTGGCTGTTCGTCTGGGGCGCGGCGCTCGTCCTGATCGTGTCGTTCCTGGGGCTCGCCGTGCTCTGGCCCAAGCCGCGCCTCGAGGAGGCCGGGTGGAAGCCGTTCGGCGGGCTCGGCCGCCTTCTCGCGAGCCGCCCGGTCAGGATCGCGTGCGGCGCGATCGGCGCGTTCTTCCTCGTGCTGGTCATATACAGCGGACTCGCCGGCGAGGAGAACGACAACCTCGCGCCGCTCTTCGTGTACGTCGTCTTCTGGGTCGCGCTCGTGCCGGTGAGCGTGGTGTTCGGCGACGTGTTCCGCGCGTTCAACCCGTGGGCCGCGATCGCGCGCGCGGTGAGCTGGGTGTTCGGCCGCCTCGGCCGCGACCCGGCGGAGCCGTTCGAGTACCCGGAGCGCCTCGGGCACTGGCCCGCCGCGGCCGGCCTGCTCGCGTTCACGCTCATGGAGCTCGTGGTGGACGTGGGCTCCGACCCGCGCCCGCTCGCGATCGCGGCGCTCGTGTACTCCGCGATCACGTGGTTCTGCATGTCGCTCTACGGCATCGACCGCTGGCTCGACCGCGGCGAGGCCTTCTCCGTCTACTTCGGCCTGTTCGCACGGCTGTCGGTGTTCGAGCGCCGCGGCGACGCGGTGGGCCGGCGCCCGTTCCTGTCCGGCCTGCCGGGCCTCACGCCGGTCGCGGGCACGGTTCCGCTGCTGGCCGTGATGATCGGCAGCACGAGCTTCGACGGGCTGAGCGTGGGCAGGCTCTGGCGCCTGGACGTGCAGCCGGAGCTGGTCGACGCGTTCACGTCGCTCGGCCTCAGCGTGCGCGGCGCGGCGCAGCTCGCCGACGCGATCGGGCTCCTGACCGCGATCTCCGTCGTGCTGGGCTTCTACATGCTCGGCGTGATGGGAGCGCGCACGGCGGGCGGCGACTTCCGCCCGGGCGAGCTGGCCCGGAGCTTCGTGCACTCGCTGGTCCCGATCTCGATCGCCTACGTGCTGGCGCACTACGTGAGCCTGCTGCTCAACGAGATCCAGGCCTTCCCCGCGCTGCTGTCCGACCCGCTCGGGCGCGGCTCCGACCTGTTCGGGTGGGCGGACTGGACCGTCGACACGACCTGGGTGGCCAGCGAGACGCTCTGGTACCTGCAGGTGGGCTTCGTGATCGCCGGCCACGTGGCGGCCCTCGCGCTTGCCCACGACCGCGCGCTCGCCCTGTACGATCGCGCCGCGGTGGCGGTTCGCTCGCAGTACTGGATGCTCGGCGTGATGGTCGGTTTCACGTGCCTCGCGCTGTGGCTCCTCTCCGAAGCGGCGCAGGGCTGAGCCGGTGCCGTCGCTCGACCTCGCCGGCGCCCTCCTGCAGCTCGCCGGCTCGCTGGGCGACCTGCCGCTCGCGCACCCGCTCGACGTGCCGCACCAGGAGCCCCCGAAGTCCGGCGGCGGCGGGGCGAGCCCGGTGCTCGTGGGCGGCGGCATCGCCGGGACGCTGGCGCTGGCCGGCGGCCTCATCTGGGTGCGCCAGCGCGCGCTGAGGACCGACGACTCAGCGGGGCTCGAGGGCCACGCGCACGCCGAGGGCCACGAGCAGGCCGCCGGTCCCACGGTCGAACCAGGCGACCACGCGGGGCCGGGAGAGGAACCGGCCTAGCGGGCCGATCGCCAGCGAGAACGCGCGCCACCAGAGCACCGCGACGGCCAGGAAGATCGCGGCGAGCAGCGCGGTGGTGGCCACGCGGGGCTCCCCGTCGGCCACGAACTGCGGCAGCAGCGTGAGGAAGAGCAGCGCGATCTTCGGGTTGAGCAGGTTGGAGACCAGGCCCTGCACGAACGCGGAGCGGCCCGCCGGCGCCGGCGGGCCGCGCTCGGCGAGCCCCGGCGCCTGCCCGCGCCGCAGCGACGCGGCGATCTCCTGCAGCCCGAGCAGCACCAGGTAGACGGCTCCCGCGATCTTCAGTGCGGTGAACGCCTCGGCGGAGGCCGCCACGATCGCGGATAGCCCGAGCACGGCCAGCACGGCGTGGATCGCTATGCCGGCGGCGCAGCCCAGACCGGTCACCCACGCGGCGCGGCTGCCGTCGCGGATCCCGTTGCGCAGCACGAGCAGCATGTCGGGCCCGGGGGTGATCGTCAGCACCGCGATCACGGCGAGGTAGGGGGCGAGCAGCTCAGGCATCGGCTCGGGCGCGGGCCATCAGCAGGAGCGACATGATCGCGGCGAACGCCGTGAGCGCCAGCACCGGGAGCGTCACGTAGCCGAGCTCCTCGATCCACCTCACCGAGCACGGCGCGGCCACCTTGCAGCTCGCGCTCTCCGCCTCCGGGTTGTGCTCGATGTAGACGTGGTAGATCGCGACGAGGGCGCCGAGCACAGGGAACGGAAGCGCGTAGAGCGCGCCGCCGCGGCGGTCGCGGCGCAGCGCGGCGATGAGCAGCAGCACCGCCAGCGGGTACATCGCGATCCGCTGGAACCAGCACAGCCGGCACGGGACGAAGTCCGAGTACTCGGAGAAGAAGAGGCTCCCCGCCGTCGCGACGGCGGCGATCGCCCACGCGATCCACAGCCCGGCGCCGGCCAGGGTGGCGCGAAGCTCGCGGAGCCAGCCGCGGGCCCGCTCCGAGGCGAGCGCGGCGAGCGCCAGCGCGAGCAGGGCGGCGAGCGCGGCCTGCACGACGATCGCGAGCGCCGCCAGGCCGATCGCGACGGCGTCGGTCAGCTCCGCGCTGTCCACGGAGGGAACCTATCGCCGCCCTGACGGGCAGAGCCGCCCCCGGGACACTCCCCTCAGGTCCCGGAGAAGGCATACCACCGGGCGGTGACCGGGCACCTCCCCATCTGGATGGTTGATCCCCCCGAGTGACCTACGTCGAATCGGGGATGAAATACCACAAACCGGTGATGCTGTCGGGAGGAACGTCTGGTGATAATGCTCGCCCGTTCTTGAGCGTATAGAGCTCATCGAGCGGCCGTCACAGGCCGCTCGGTCGAGCGGGCGGCGAAGACGCTGGAAGGTGCCCGGGGGGGCTGAATCGATGCTGCATTTCGACGATCACGGGAGACGGGCATGACCGAATGGATGCGAGAACACCATGGCCGCCGGTAGCCGCGCGGTCGCGGAGCTGATGATGGCGATCGGGCACATGCTGCGGCGGCGCGGGGCGTGGTGCATCTACCTCGACGGCGAGACCAGCGTGCGCAAGGGCGCTCCGCGGATCCTCGCCTGCTACGGCGGGCGCTTCGTGGCGATCGAGGTCAAGGCGCCGCGCGGCCCCGGCCCGACGCGCACCCAGCGGCTGGAGCTCGAGTCGCTCGACCGCGCCGGCGCGATCACGATGGTCGCCCGGTCGGTCTGCGAGGTGGAGGCGATCCTCGAGGATCTCGACCGCAATCCGCCGGAGGTGCTGGCGCTCGAGCGGATGATCGCCTAGCTGACGCGCACGCCCAGCAGGGCGTAGCCTGCGCCGTCCGTCCCCTAGGCAGAGGAGGAGATCGGATGAGCGGAGCAGCGGAACCCACGCTGAAGCAGCGCCACCGGGCGATGTGGGCCTCGGGCGATTACCCGGAGATGGTGCAGACGTTCCTGCTGCCGCTCGGACCGCGGCTCGTGGACGCGTGCGGGATCGAGGAGGGGCAGCGCGTGCTCGACGTCGCCGCCGGCACGGGCAACGCGGCGATCCGCGCGGCCGAGCGCGGCGCCTCGGTGGTCGCGAGTGACCTGACGCCCGAGCTGCTCGACGCCGGGCGCGCGGTGGCCGAGGCCGACGGGCTGTCGCTCGAGTGGGCCGAGGCCGACGCCGAGGCGCTCCCGTTCGACGACGCGTCGTTCGACGTCGTGATGTCGTCGATCGGCGCGATGTTCGCGCCGCAGCACCAGGACGTGGCCGACGAGCTCGTGCGCGTGTGCCGGCCGGGCGGCACGATCGGCCTCCTGAGCTGGACTCCCGAGGGGATGGTCGGCGCGCTGTTCCGGACGATGGGCCCGTTCATGCCCCCGCCCCCGCCGGGCGCGCAGCCGCCGCCGCTGTGGGGCAGCGAAGAGCACCTGGCGGAGCTGTTCGGCGACCGCGTGGACTGGCGGACGCTGGAGCGCGACGTGCTGGAGGTCACCGCGTTCAGGACCCCGCGCGACTACGGCGAGCACTTCAGGGGACGCTACGGCCCGACGCTCGCCGCGCGGGCGAACGCCGAGAAGAACGGACGCGCCGAGGAGTTCGACGAGGCGCTCGACCGCTTCGGCGAGGAGTGGAACAGGGGCACCGACGACGCCGCCCGCTACGAGAAGGAGTACCTGGTGGCGGTCGGCACGCGCGGCTGAGCGGCGCCCGCGGCGGCTAGCCCGGCATCTGCGGCCGCGCGATCTTCACCAGGTCCGAGTCCGCGGGCGCGTGCTGCGTCGAGCCGCAGTAGTGCGCGGTCACGTCGGCGTGCGTGTGACCCTCGCCCGGCCCGTCCCAGGCGAACGAGCCGCCCGGCTCGATGGGGGCGGTGACCCAGCGGATCGGCCCGTCGTCGAACGCCAGCCGCACGTCGACGGTGCCCCCGCCCGGGCTCGGGGAGAGCCACCCGCGCACGTAGATCGCGTCGCTGTGGCTCCAGCGCGCCGTCAGCTTCATCGTCACGCCGGTCCGGGGCGCGATCGTGTACTCGCAGCCGCCCCAGCGCTCGAAGGCGTGCTCGGTCTCGCGCCACGTCCAGAGCACGAACCTGCGGTCGTTGCGGCAGCCCGTCTCGATCACCTGGTCGTCGATCTCGAGCACGCATCTGAAGATCGCCGTCTCGCCGGGCGCGATCGTGCGCTTCGCGGGGGTGACGGTCAGCTTCGATCCGGGCGGCAGCCCCTCCGGCTTGAGGTAGGCGACCTCGTCGTCCACCCCGTCGTTGTTCACGCTGTAGTCGAACTCGGTCGGCTCGAACGGGCTGAAGGCCTTCGGAACGAAGTGGAAGACGTTCTTCTGGCCCCAGTTGTTGGAGATCCAGACGTCGTCGGACGCCAGGGCGAACGTCGTGACGGGATCGTCGGGCAGCTCCCAGTCGGCGATCTCGCACTGCAGGCAGCGGTGCGCTCCCTCGCCGGCGCCGACGTTCCAGCGGAACGGGACGGTGCGCGACCCCCCGGCCGGGACCTCGTCGATCGTCTTCGTCCCGAACTCGACCTTGTTGCCGTCGTCGCCGGCTCCGGCCGGGTCCCAGCGGTAGGCGATGACCTTCACGTTCAGCGCCGGGGCGTTGCCCCGGTTCTGCACGCGCGCGACGACCCAGTGCGGCTCGGTCCCGCTCATCGGCACGCGCACGTCCTCGCCCTGGTCCTCGGGCGTCCCCTCCGGGTAGACGCGGTGATCGGCCTCGTCGCCGCTGTCGTTGTCGCCGATCCAGTCGACCCAGATGTCCGGGCACTTCCAGCGCTCCGACCCCTCCGAGAAGAAGAGGTCGATGAAGTCGGCCTGCTCGCGCTCGACGCGCGTGTGGAAGACCCGGACGGCGCCGTACGGGCGCATGACGTCACGGGCCTCGACCACGCTGACGGTCACCCCCTTCGCGGAGAGCTCCGGGGCGGCCGCCAGGTCGAACGCGTCGCCGGCGACCTCGAGATCGTTGCCCTGGTTCAGGCGGTGGAGCTTGCGGCGGTACAGGCTGTTCTTGGCGTAGCGCCTGTCGTCGTTCGGGTCGAGCGCGTTCGTGACGATCAGGCCCGGCCCGGCGGGCAGGGCCTGGCTGAACTGGACCCCGGCCTGCCGCGCCTCGACCAGGTCGAACTGGAAGCCGTCGCCGCCGAGGTCGATCGACATGAGCTGCCCGATCGGGACCGAGCCGCCGAACTCCGCCCTCACGGCCGCCTCCATGTCGTCGTCCCAGTGCTCGACCGGCACGAGCAGGGCCTCGGTGCCGGTGGACCCGGCGGGGTCGGGAAGCCCGACCGGCACCACGCGCGCCGGCGGTATGAAGCCGAGGTACAGCTTGCTCCAGCCGCAGAAGTGCGGCAGGTCCCAGTGGCTGTCCATCATCGACCACTCCTCCATGTAGAGCAGGTCGTCGCGGAAGCCCGTGGCCGAGTAGAGGTCCGGCAGGTGGAAGGCGTGCCCGAGCTCGTGGATGGTGGTGGCCGTGTCGGGGTCCGCATCGAGCACCGTGCTGGTCCACGGGCGGTCGAGCTGGAACGGCACCGGCCAGGCGGGGCTGGTCGCGGTCCGGTTGGTCGTGAACATCCGCAGGTCGTCGACGTCGGCCTGGCTCGCGCCCCACTCCCCGGCCGGCGGCGCGCCGATGAAGCAGATGAGCACCGAGAAGTAGTCGTCGAAGAAGCCCTGCGGGACGGCCCCGCCGAGCCGGTCGACCATCGCCTGGAAGACGTCGTCCACCAGCTCCTGCGAGTCGCGGACCGTGTTGCGGTCGTTGTAGTTGCCGCCGCCGGGGATCTCGGACGGGGAGTCCAGCCCGATCGCCTCGAGCCCGCTCGACCCGTTGAGCGTCATCGACGCGCCGTCGCCGCCGTCGATGTCCGACAGCTCGATCCTGATCGTGAGCGTCGAGGTGCCGGCGTCCACCTCCACGAACGGGTTGCGCAGCCGCCGGTCCTGGTCGGCGCCGAAGCCCGCGTCCGCCTCGGCCTGGCGGATCGCGCGGCGCAGGTAGCTCCCGAGCGCGCCCGTGTCGGCCGGCAGCGTGAACGTGCCGTCCCAGGGGTTGTTCATCCCGAGCAGCGCGAGCCCGCTCTGCGCGATCACCCTCACGCGCCCCTTGCCGGCGCCCGTGCTCGGATCGAGCCGGACGTTCACGTCGAGGCGGCCGAAGTCGGCTCCGTCGATTCGCACGCGACGCACCTCGACCGGGCTGAGCACCGGGCTGGCGGCCGGGATGCCGGCGTTCGCCTGCGCGCTCTGGAGCACCGAGTCGAGGTAGGCCGCCAGGTCGCTCAGCCCGGCGTCGACGTCGGCGGCGTCGATCGTGATCGTCTGGGCGGGGAACTGGAGCATCAGCGTGTGGACGGTGCCGCCACGGTCCTCGACCTCGAGCTCGGCCGTCTCGGTGCCCGCGAACGCGAGGTCGACCGGGAACTCGTCGTAGTCCTCCGACATGCCGAGCGCCCAGAACGGGACCGTCAGGTCCGCCTCCGGCCGGTTCGCCGGGTCGATGTGGATGGACAGCGACTCGGTCCCGTCGAGCCGGACGTCGACCGGCGGGGAGGCGATGACCTCCGTTGCCTCGAGTCCACCGGGCACGAACGGCGGGTGGTAGTAGCTGCGGATCGCCTGGGGTAGCGGCAGCGGTCCGCCGGCGGGAGCCACGTCGTGGCTGAAGAAGTCGGTCTGCACGTCGAGGTCGCCGAAGCTGTTCTCGTCGTAGTACTCGGTCACCTGGTCGAACGAGTTCGCCCGCATGAACGTGACGAAGTTGCCGAGGGTGGGGTCGGTGAAGGACTGCCCCGGCTCGATCACGGGCACCGCCAGCACGCGCTTCGTGCCCGTCTGCGGGTCGCCGGTCGGCGGGAAGCCGTCCGGGTTGTGGCCGATGTAGGTGATCGAGTCCTCCTGCGGCTCGACCGGGTCGACCTGCAGCGGCGGCAGGTGGTCGAGCAAGTCCTCGAGGTCCAGCAGCGCCCAGTCGCCGCGGCCCCAGCGGAAGGCCAGCATGCGGTTGGAGGAGGGAGCCGACGCCACGACCGCGCCGGCGCGGCCCAGCGAGCGGACCTCGTGCACGCGGAGCGTGGCGCGGTCGAGGAGCGCCACGCGGCGGGCCGTCGCGTCCTGCGCGATCACGTGGTTGGCGGCGAGGGCGAGCCGCGCGACGTGGAAGCCGAGCCGCGTCTTGCACGGCGGCTCGTCGCGGCAGCGCGAGTACTTGATCACGTAGCGGCCGTCGGCGACCCAGTCGTGGCAGTCGTCCGCGGCCCCGGCGCCGCCGGGGCGCTCGTCGCCGGTGTCGCGCGGCGGGCGGTCTTCGCCGGTGTCGCGTGGCGGGCGGCCGTCGCCGGGCCGCTCCTTCCCCTCCTCCGGCCGCTCGCCGCCGCAATCGCACGGCCGCTGCGGCCGCCGCGGCCGGCGGCCGGGATCGAGCGGCACGCGCGTGAGGCGCCCCGGCTTCGGCTCGGCCACCAGCACCTCGCCGGCGCCCGCGACCGGGCCCACGCCCGCCGCGCCCGCGGCGATCGCGCGTGTCCACAGCCGCCGCCCGCTGCGGCCGTCGAGCGCCACGAGCGTGGCGGTGGCCCGCGGCGTCTCGCGCAGCGCGACGACCACGCCGTTCGCGGCGCCCTCCACGTCCGCGATCGGGGCGTCGAAGCCGGCGAGCTCGCCGATCCCGTCGCCGTCGACCACGTGCACGCGGCCGCCGCCGTCGCCGTCCTCCGTCGCGACGGCGAAGCGGCCCATGCCGAGGCCGCCGATCGCGGTCACGCGGCCGTCGAGCTCGTGCTCGCCGCGGCAGAGCACCTCGCCCCGGGCGTCGGCGTCCGCCGAGGCCACGTCGTAGAGGGCGACCCGCCGCCCGTCGCCCACGGCGAGCAGCGACCCGTCGTCGAGCAGCCGCGCCACGGCGCGCCTGTCGGTCAGCGGTGGCAGCCCCTCCAGCGGGTGCAACCCAGCCCCGATCGTCCGCCCCTGCCCCCGCTCGCTCCGCATGGCCGCCCCCCTTGGCGCGTTCGACAGAGCGGTGAGTCTTTCACCCGGAGGGGTGATGAGGAACGCCGGCGCGCCCCGCGGCCGAACGTTCCCCCGGTCGGGGGGTCGCGCCAGGAGACCGGCCCGGGCCCGGATCAGTGGGCGCCGATGGCGGCGGCCATCAGGTCGGCGGCAGCCCTGTCGCTGAGACCCTCGCGGCTGAGGCGGCGCCAGGTCCAGAAGTCGACCGCGAGCCGGGTCAGCGCGTTGAGCCGCTCCGCCCGGCGGCCGCGGACCGCGAAGCCGGCGGCCAGTCCCTCGGCGAGCTCGGCCTGCATGCGGTCGATGTCCTGCTCCAGGAACCGGTCGAGCTCCGGCACGGCGGCGCGGTCGCTGAAGAGCTTGCCGAACATCGGCTCGGTCTCGCGGTACCAGCCGTACAGGCGGGCGAGGGCGGTGCGAGCGCGCGCTGCGGGGTCCTCCTGCGCGAGGGCGCCGTCCAGATCGGGCGGCGGGTGCAGCGTCATGTAGTGCGCGGAGCAGGCGGGGATCAGCTCGCTCAGGTCAGCGAAGTGGTTGTAGACGGTCAGGCGCGTGACCCCGGCGCGGCGAGCGATCTCCGCGACCGTCGTGCGGGCCACGCCCTTCTCCTCGTGCAGCTCGGCGGCCGCCCGGGCGATCCGGTCGCGCGTCTCGCGCTGGCTCTCGGCGCGGGCCTTCAGCTCGTACTTCCTAGTTTCGCTTGACATGGTGTTCATTCATGTTAGCCTACGCCACGTTCGATAAACACCATGTTCAGCGAAAGGAATGGAGCGATGCTCACGACCACCCCCTTCACCGACCTCTCCGCGCAGATGACCGGACGCGTCGTGACCCCGCCCGACCCCGGCTGGGACGCCACTCGCCAGGTCTTCAACCTGGACGTGGACCTCCAGCCCGCCGCCATCGCCCTCCCGCGGAACGTGGGCGACGTGACCGCCGCCGTCCGCTACGCCGGCGCGCACGGGCTGCGGGTGGTGCCGCAGGCCACGGGCCACAACGCGGGCGCACTCGGGGCACTCGAGGACACGCTCCTCGTAGACGTCCGCGAGCTCCAGTCGGTCTCGATCGATCCGGCGGCCCGCCGCGTGAGGGTCGGGGCCGGCGTCAAGTGGGAGCGGGTCGCGCCGCAGCTGTCCGAGCACGGACTGGCCGCGCTGCACGGCTCGTCCCCGGACGTCGGGATCGCCGGCTACTCGCTGGGCGGCGGTATGGGCTGGCTCGCCCGCAAGTACGGCCTGCAGACGAACAGCGTCACGGCGATCGAGCTCGTGACCGCCGACGGGCGCCCGGCGCGTGTGGACGCCGAGCACGAGCCCGACCTCTTCTGGGCGCTGCGCGGCGGCAACGGGAACTTCGGCGTCGTGACCGCGATCGAGTTCGCCGCCTACCCCGTCGAGGACCTGTACGCGGGCGTGATGTTCTTCCCGTTCGAGCGCGCGGGCGAGGTCCTGCACGCCTGGACCGAGCTCGTGCCCACGCTGCCGGACGAGATGATGACGTGGCTCAAGCTGCTGCAGTTCCCGGACGCGCCGGACGTGCCGGAGGCGGTCCGCGGCGGGTCGTACGCGGTCGTGATGGCGGCGTTCCTCGGCGAGGAGCGCGAGGGCCGCGAGCTGCTGCGGCCGGTGCGCGGGCTCGGCCCGGCGATGGACACCTTCGCGATGGTCGCGCCCGCGGCGCTGGGCGACATGGCGATGGACCCGGCGGATCCGCTGCCACTCGCGAGTGCCACCGCGCTGCTGGACGACCTGCCGAGCGCGGGCGTCGAGGATCTCGTGTCGGCCGCCGGCCCCGGGTCCGGCTCGCCGCTGGCCATGGTCGAGCTGCGCCAGATGGGCGGCGCCCTCGCCCGGCGGTCGCCGGGAGCGGGGGCGCGGGCGACCCTGCCGGGCTCGCTCGTGATGATGGCGCTCGGGGTGACCGGGGACGAGGCGGCGGCGGACACCGCGAGGGGCTACCTCGACTCGGTCGAGCGAGCCGTCCTCCCCTACCGCACGGGCGACTACCCGAACTTCGTGGAGCGGCCGGCCGACGCGAGCGCGTTCTTCGACGCGGACACATGGGCCCGCCTGCGCGAGGTGAAGGCGCTGTACGACCCGAGCGACCTGTTCAAGGGCAACCACCACATCCCGCCGGCGGAGTGAACCGGTGAGTGCTCCGCCCGCTCGCTTCGGTGGAGCGAGCGGGCGGCCCATCGGACCCTACGGGCCGGGCAGCGCCCCCGTGGGTCCGTATCCCTCGCAGTCGCTTCCCTTCCTGAGACGGAAGTCGCCGTTCGCCGGGTCCACGAACTGCGGGTAACCGATGACGTTGTTCTCCACCGTGACATTGCTGACCATCGGGCTCGGGTACGCCTCGCCCTGCCAGCAGTTGTTGCGGAACTTCTGGTTGACCCCGGTGCCGCCGTTGGCGCTGAAGTCGCCGCCGTAGTAGAACAGCTGGCTGTTGGTCGTGTAGTGGTGCTCGTGAGTGCCCGAGATGTTCCACTCCATGATGTTGTCGTGGGGGTTGAGATCACCGAAGTGGTACCCCCAGTTGTCGTAGTCGGCGACGTTGTGGCTCCACAGGTCGTTGGTGCCCGCCCGCTCCTGGTAGCAGCGCGCGGCGACGTCCCAGCACCAGTTGTTCGTGACCTCGATGTGCGAGGAGTCCGTGCTCGTGTAGACGCCCTGAGCGTGGCTCCGGTCGCCGGCGTTGATGTCGGGGTTCGGGTCGTTGACGTCGCCGCAGTCGTGGATCTTGTTGTGGTCGATCTCGATGTTCGTCGCGTCCACGCCCTGCCAGCCCGTGGTCACGATGCAGATGGTGTCGTTGCTGCCGCTGATGTCGTTGTGCTCGAGCGTGATGTGGTCGCCCGAGAGGGCGATCGTGTCCTGCTCCGTGCTCGACCACGTGAACTTGAGGTGGCTGACGCGCAGCCACTTCGCGGTGCCGCCCGTCACGAGCCGGCCGTTGATCGTCGCGGGGTTGTCCGAGTTGGCGCTCGTGAGCGTCACGGGGGCCGACTCCGTCCCGTTCGTCGACGAGATCGTGGGCTCGGTGTTGTAGGTCCCGGCATTGAGGCAGACGGCCCCGCCCGCGGCGGCGTTCTGCACGGCGGTGGGGATGTTCGCGCCGGGCGAGAGCGTCTGGGTGCAGCGGGTGGTGACCTTGAACAGCCGCCCCACCTCCGCCGCGCTCAGGGCGCGCGTGTAGAGGGCGACGTCGTCGACCCAGCCGTTCCACTTGCCCGAGTCGCCGGCCAGGTTGGTGCCGATGTTGAGCGCGTCGGCGCTGTCGAGCAGCGTCGGGGGGTTGGTGACCGAGCCGGAGACGTCGGCGCCGTCGAGGTAGATCTTCGCGTTCGAGCCGTTCTTGGTCGCCACGACGTGGTGCCAGTTGCCGTCGGCGCCGGGCGTCGTGGTCGACTGGACGATGTTGCCGTCGCCGCCCTTGCGCAGCGTCAGCTTGCCGTCGGTGATCGACAGGACGTAGGCGTTCTGGCCCTTGCCGACGAGCGTCTGGTCGCCGGTCGCGTTGCGCTTGAACCAGGCCTCGACCGAGAGCGAGTCGCCGAGGTCGAGCGCGTTCGCGTCGGGTGCGGTCACGTAGCCGGTCGACCCGTCGAGCTTGACCGCCTTGTCGCCGTCGCTCGTCGCGCCCGACTGGCCGAGCGTGAAGCCGCCGGTGTAGGTCCCGTGGTTGGAGCCCGCCGAGTCGGCCGCCCGCAGCGGCTCGAGCTTGAAGTCGCTGTAGCGATAGTCGGTCGGCACCAGGTCGAGCCGGATGCCGGCCGGGGCCGCGACGCCGGCTCCGAACTTCGTCGCGTCGGCCCCCGACAGGGTGTGGGTGGTGGTCGTCAGCGCCGCGGCGCCGCCGGCCGGGTCGGCCGAGTAGACCTTCAGCGTCAGCGCGTTGCCGGCCGCGCTGAAGCGGACCCAGTACTGCGTGCCGGTGCTGAGCGCGGCGCGCGTCTGGAGCTGGAGCGCGCTGAAGGAGCCGTTGTCGACCTTCCAGATGCCGAGCCCGCCGGACGGGTTGAGCGTGCCGAGCAGGAAGTTCGAGGAGTCGCGGCGGCGCAGCACGACGCCGTTGCCCGACGACGGGGTGGTCGACCCGGTCGTCAGCGCGAGCGTTCCCTGCGCGTCGGCGTAGGAGCTGCCGGTCAGGTGCAGGCGCTTCTCGCCGGTGGTGCTCGGGACGAGCTGGCCGCCCGAGGCGCTCAGCGTGCCGGAGCCGCTGTCGAAGGTCCACGCGTCGAGCGTGCCGAAGTCGTCGAAGACCGGCTGCTCGCCGAGACGCCACTGGGCGACGCGGGAGTCCGCGACGTCAGCCGACGCGGCGGTGGAGAGGATCAGGCATGCCGCGAGCGCCGCGGTCAGGGCCAGTAGCCGCGTCATGGAGGGTGTCCTTCGAGTCGAGTGGCGTCGGGCCGGAGGGGCCCCGACTCACCCAAACACGCTGATCAAATCGTGTCAAGTGCTAACGGCAGATGAGCGCACCGGTGCCGGTGCGCTGATGCTTCAGGGCGAGTGGCGGGACGGCGAGGCAAGCGGCCTGCCCCCCGAGATGCGACAGACGGGGGGGCCGCTTCGCGTGATCTTGAACTCGACATTGCGCAAAAGGTGAAAACGCAGACGAGTTCGGTGGCACCATTGCGCTCGTGCGGCTGACCCGGCGGACTGGGAGGCGCGCCGGCGTTCTGTGCACGCCGGCGGTGGCCCTCGCGCTGGCCATGGCGCCGGCCGCGTCAGCCGCGCCCGACGACGTGACGTTCGAGGGCGAGACGATGACGCTGCCGGCCGCCGACGACGGCGCGACCGTGGCCGACCCGAACGCCTCTGGGGGCCAGGCGAAGGCGATCTGGTCGAACCGCACGGCGAGCACGACGACGACGACGACGCGATCTTCGGTTCACCTTTTCGTGCGCGCCCGCGGCACCGAGTGCGTCGGGGCGCCGACGATCTCCGTGAAGGTCGACGGGTACGAGTGGTACGCCGGGCCCGTCGCAACCAGCGCCTACAACGAGCTCGGGGTGCGGGTCTCCATCCCCGCCGGCGACCACTCGGTCACCGTGTCGTTCACCAACAACGCCTCCTGGGTCGTGAACGGCGTCACGGTGTGCGACCGCAACGTCTGGATCGACCGCGTGACCCTCGTGGCCACTCCGTTCCGGGCGGACGGGTGGCGCAACCAGCCGCTCTCGGACACCGCGCCGATCAAGGCGAACTCGGACGTGCTGCGCGACGAGCTGAGGGATCAGGTGCAGGACAGCCTCGATTACCCGACCTCTCCGCAAAACGCCGGCACGTGGGTGAACACCACGCAGTACTCGCCGCCGGTCTACGTGGTGCCGCCGGGGCAGCCGACCGTCCGCGTGGACGACCCGAAAGACCGTCCCTCGCTGCAGGCGCAGTGGGACCACGTGCCGCTGCCGCCCGACGCACAGCCCGCGCAGGGGACCGATTCGGAACTGACGGTCTGGCAGCCCTCGACGGACACGATCTGGGACTTCTGGCACATGACCAAGGACCCGGCCGGCAACTGGAGCGCGGAGTACGGCGGGCGGATGCCCAACGTCTCGCTGCACCAGGGCAACTTCGAGGACCCGCCGCTCGGTCCCGGTCGAAAGCTCGGCGCCACCGCGACCTCGATCGCATTACTGGCCGGCTTGCAGCGGATCGAGGAGATCCGCCGCGGCGTGATCGATCATGCCGTCGACTTCGCTGTAACAACACCGCGTGGGCGCGATGGCTGGTGCTGGCCGGCGCAGAGGACGGACTCCAAGCTGACGAGCCGCGCGCCGGAGGCGATCCCGGCGGGCACGCGCTTCCGTCTCCCCGCGAGCCTCGACATCGACTCCCTGAGCCTGACCCCCTACGCCAAGATCCTCGCGAAGGCGATCCAGCGCTACGGCATGGTCGCCCGCGACAGTGGCGGGCTCGTCGTCTTCTTCGCCGAGAACCCGACGCCGCTCGGCCCGGACAAGAACCCGTACAGCGTCTTCTTCGGCGGCAGGTATCCGAACGCGCGCCCCGGCGGCGCGCTCGAGAACTTCCCCTGGGATCGCCTGCAGGTGGTGGAGCAGCCGCCCGGCACCGGCTGTGAGGACGACCCGGATCCGGACTGACCCGGCTCTTTCGCGTGCTCATGCCTCAGGCTGCAGCCCGCGATCCAGGCTCACCGGGGTCGGCGAAACCTGAAAGGACAGCGGATGGGTATCGGCGACCAGGCGAGGAAAACCGTCGCAGCCGCCGTGGACAAAGGCATAGGGGTTCAGCGGCCCACGGTCGAGAGCTACATCGCACGGGCGAAACAGCGCAACCCCTCTGCCACCCCGTCGGTCGGATGACCGTCAGCGGTGCACGACGAGCCTTCGGCCCGC
>DASVVS010000182.1:0-35033 GCA_036386455.1 Thermoleophilaceae bacterium | reverse complement strand
GCGTTCGCTGTTCGCGTTCCCGGACAACTCGTTCCAGACCTATGCCTGGTACAGCTACGCCGCGCGCGACGGGGCGCTCTGGGACCAGTACCAGCGCGGCGGCAACGCCTTCCTCGGCGAGCTGATCACGTCGCTGCTCTATCCGCTCCAGCAGGGGCTGTTCCTCGTGACCGGCTCGGGCATCACCGGCCGCGGGATGACCGCGTTCCTCGTCGCGCACATGGTCCTGGCGGCGCTCTTCATGTACGCGTTCCTGCGCGCGGTCGGGCTCGTGCGGCCGGGCGCCGTCGTGGGCGGGCTGGTGTTCGCGATGAGCGGCTACATGGTCCACCGCCTGGGCGGTCAGGCGCAGATCTTCATCTCGGCGGTGTGGGTGCCGGCGATCTTCTGGCTGTTCCACCTGGCGATAGCGCGCGCGCTCTGGATCGCCGCACCCGCGGGGGCCGCGGTGGCGATGAGCCTGCTCGCGGGCCACATCCAGCCGCCTGCCTACGCGCTGATCGGGATCACCGCCTACGGGGCGTGGTGGGCGCTCACGGCGAGGTCCGGGGACGCCGGGGCGTCGCGTGGCGCCGGGGCGTCGCGTGGAGCCGCGGCGTTGCGAGTGGCGGCCGCGCTCGCGATCACAGTCGCGGTCGGCTTCTCGCTGAGCGCCGCCCAGCTCATCCCGTCGCTCGAGTACCAGGACCACGCCGTCCGCTTCATCAGCGAGCCGCAGCCGGTGGCGGGCGACGCGAAGATCCCCTACGAGACCGCGGGCCACAAGTTCCTGCTGGAGCCGCACCAGCTCGACGCGTTCCTCTCGCCGACCCTGGACGACGTCGCGGACGGCCGCCCGTACGCCGGCATCCTGACACTGCTGCTCGCGGCGATCGGGCTGGCGCGGGCGCCGCGGCGCTGGGCCGTCTTCTGGGGCGGGCTCACCCTGATCGCGCTGCTGTACTCGCTCGGGCACCACGCCGGGGTGCACAGGCTGGGCTACGAGCTCGTGCCGCTGCTCGACAAGATCCGCGAGCCGGTCCGCGCGCTGATGATGGTGCACTTCGGCCTGGCGGTGCTGGCGGCGTACGGGGCGGCCGCGCTCGCCGACGGCGCCTCGGCGTGGCGGCGCGAGCGCCGCGGCCCGCCGGCGGTGGCGATCGCCATCGGCGCCGTGGGCGCCGCCGCCGTGCTGTTCGTGTTCGTGAAGGCCGTGGATGGCGCGCCGCCGGCCGGCAGCGGCGAGGCCGCGCGGATCGGCGTCGCGCTCGCGGTCGCCGGGCTCGCGATCGTGGCCACGCGCGTGCTCGGGTGGCTCGCGCCGGCCGCGGCCGCGGCGCTCTGCGCGATCGTGCTGGTGCTCGACCTGGCCCCGGCCGGGCAGCTCAACTACGGGCTGGAGGCCGACTACGACGGGGTCGCGAACGTCGAGCCGCACCAGCACTACCGCCAGACCGACGTGATCCGCTTCCTCCGCTCGCAGCCCGGGCCGTTCCGGGTGAGCAACCCGGTCGCCGAGCTGCCGCCGAACTCCGGCGACGTGCACTCGATCGAGCTGCTCCAGGGCCACGGCGCGTCGATGACCTACGAGCTCTACGAGCTGCTGAACCTGAGCGGCGCGCCGCCGGGGCGCGGCCACGACCTGATGAACGTGCGCTACGCGGTGGTGAGCGCGCCGGTCGCCGGCTGGCGCGACGTGCTCGTGTCGCGCGACGGTCAGGGGCGCGTGGCTGAGAACCCGGCACCGCTGCCGCGGGCGTGGATCGCGGGCGGATGGGAGGTCCAGCCGGACTGGAAGAGGGCGTTCCGCCGCAGCCTCGACCCGAGCTTCCCGTACCGGCGCTCGGTGGTGCTCGACGCCGCCCCGGGCGCGCGGCCGGCGGGCCGCCTGGCCGGCGCGGAGGCCCGGATCGTGAGGCGCGAGAGCACCGAGATCGAGATCGAGTCGCGCAGCCCGGCGGCGGCGGTGCTCGTGGCGAGCGAGCTGTCCTACCCGGGCTGGTCGGTCGAGGTCGACGGCGAGAGGCGCCGGCTGCTGCGCGCCGACGGGATCCTGCGCGCGGTGGAGGTGCCCGCGGGCGTGCACCGCGTCACGATGAGCTACCGGCCCACACACTGGACGCTGGCGCTGGCCCTGACCGGCCTCGGGCTCGTGGCGCTGCTCGGCGCCTGCGCCCTCGGCTGGCGCCGGGCGCGGTCAGCGCGCCGCGGCGCGGCCGGCTGAGTCCAGCGCGAGGTCCACGAGCTCGTCCACCCGCGCTCGCATGGCCTGCCGCGACCAGCCGGCCCGGGCGGCGGCCAGCCCGCCCTCGGAGAGGCGCTGCCACAGCTCGTCGTCGCGGCAGACCCGCACGACCTCCGCGGCGATCGCCTCGGCCGTCTCCGCCACCAGCACCTGCTCGCCGGGCTCGGTCGCCAGGCCCTCGGCCCCGATGCCCGTGGTCACGACCGGCAGGCCGGCGGCCAGGCTCTGGGTGACCTTGCCCTTCATGCCCGCGCCGTAGCGCAGCGGCGCGACCATCGCGCGCGAGCTCTCGAGCAGCGGCGTCATGTCCGCCACCCACCCGGCGACGGTCACCCGCTCCGACGCGAGCGCCTCGATCTCGGGCGGCGCGTGCGGCCCGACGATCGTCAGCCGGCACTCGGGCAGCTCGCGCCAGACGAGCGGCATGATCTCCCGCACGAGCACGAACGCCGCGTCCAGGTTCGGCGTGTGCTGGAAGCCGCCGACGAACAGGAGGCCGTCGCGCCCGGCGGCCGGCGGGACCCCGCCGGCGACGTCGTTGGCGTTGGGCACCAGGCGCACGTCCGCGTCCGGCACCTCGTCGAGCACGTGCTCGCGCTCGTCCTCGGTGATCACGATCGTCGCGTCGCAGGCGCGGATCAGCGCGAGCTCGATCTCGCGCAGCGCCTCGGCCTTCGCCGGGTGCCCGTCGCCGAGCTCGGCCCGGCGCCGCTCGCGCAGGTAGTGGAGGTCGACCGTGTCGTAGGCCACGAGCGTGTCGGGCATGCGCTCGCGGATCAGGTCGAGGTAGCGCGCGGCGATCTGCGGCCGGCTCACGATCGCCAGCGGCGCGTGGCGCAGGCGGTCGAACTCCTCCGCCACGTACACCGGGTCGTGGAGCACCTCCACGCCGAACGACTGGATCCAGCTCGTGTACGGCTGCTCCGCGAGGTGGTTGTCGGGCAGGAAGGTGACCCGGCAGCCGCGCTCGCGCAGCGCCCTCAGGAGCTCGAACATGCGCAGCGAGCCCGAGTCGCAGTCGGGCATCGGCACCCGGTGGTCGATCACGAGCACGTGCTCGCCGCGGTTGCGGTCGGCCACGTCGCGGGGCTCGGTGGCGGGCCAGGCCGGCTGGTGCTCGGCCTCCAGCACGGCGCTCCACTTGGCCAGGAACCGCTCGCGGTTCAGCTCCTGGTTGCGCTTGCCGCGCGCGTCCTCGCCGCCCGTGCCGTGGCTCACGCCCTCGTGGTGCACGACGACGGCGCGCGGCTCGTAGACCACGCTCCAGCCGCGCTCGCGGAGCGCGAAGCAGGCGTCGGCGTCCTCGTAGTAGGCCGGGGCGAAGCGCTCGTCGAAGCCGCCGATCTCGCGCCAGGCGTCGGCGCGCACGAGCGCCGCCGCGGCGGAGGCGTAGTCCACCTCGCGGCGGTAGTTGTACTGCGGGCGGCCGGGCGCGTCGCCGCGGCCGAAGTTCCAGCCGGTCGCGTCGCGCCAGACGATCGTGCCCGCCTCCTGCAGGCGCCCGTCCGGGTACACGAGCTTGGCGCCCACCCACGCGACGCGCGGATCGGAGTCGGCGCACTCGACCAGCGCCTCGAGCCAGCCGGGCTGCACCTCGGTGTCGTCGTTCAGCAGCACGACGTACTTCCCGCGCGCGGCCGCCGCGCCGCGGTTGGTGCTGCCGAGGAAGCCGAGGTTGCGCTCGTTCTCGATCACGGTCGCGTTCTCGAGGGCGCCGATCACGCGCCTGGTCTCCTCGTTCGCGCGGTCGTCGACCACCACCAGCTCGAACGGGATTCCGGCCGAGTTCCGCGCGATCGCCCGCAGGGCGCGCTCGCCGATCGCGCCGCTCGAGTGCATCGCCACGACCACGGACGCGAGCGGGTGCTCGAACCGCGGCATCCGGATCGGCGCCACCGGCTCGGGCTCGGCC
Source organism: Thermoleophilaceae bacterium (assembly GCA_036386455.1). Classification (GTDB taxonomy): domain Bacteria; phylum Actinomycetota; class Thermoleophilia; order Solirubrobacterales; family Thermoleophilaceae; genus AC-37. Next base: position 30,897 of record DASVVS010000182.1, on the reverse strand, counting down.
GGCTCGGCGGAGGCACCGGCGCCCACGCGGCCGACCATCCGCAGCAGCGCGCTCAGCACGCGGCCGCGCAGCGAGCGGTAGCCGGCGGGCCCGTACACGAGCGCCCGCGCGCGCTCGAAGGCGCGCCAGCTGACCGACGCCTCCACGCGGGCGAGGCGGTGGCGCGTCTCGGCCGAGCCGGCGCGCTCGGCCGCGGTCGCGGCCTCGGCCGCCTCGGCGCGCGCCTCCGCGGCCGCGAGCTGGCGGCTCAGGCCCACCAGCTCGTCGTCGAGCGCCTCGGCGCGGTTCGCGCGCAGCTCCTCGAGCTCGCCGCCGAGGCGAGCCGTCTCCACGCGCAGCCGCTCCTCGTTGCCGAGCGCCTCACCGAGAGCGGCGCGCGCCTCCTCGAGCTCGGTCCGGGCGGCCTCGGCCGCGGCCGAGGCGGCGGCCTCCGCCTCGCGCGCCGCCTCGAGGCCCTCCGCGGCCTCGCGCTCGCGCGCGGCGACCAGCTCGAGGTCGTGGTCGTGCAGAGCCGACTCGCGCGGCGGCAGGTCCACGCGCGTGCGCGCGGCCACCGCGAGCAGGTACATCGGCGCCGGCGCGCCGGCCTCGTGCCACTCGCCGGCCGAGCGCTCGAGCGAGAAGGCCGAGCCGCCCGGCGGCGCGTCCTCGTCGAGCGCCGCGATGCGCGAGCCGGTGCTCGCGCGCTGGCCCCACAGCGCGACGTTGGGGAAGCGCTCGCCCAGCAGCTCGCGCAGCTCGGGCTCGGTCAGCTCGTGGCGGTGGAACGGGTTCTCCCGCTCGCGCGCCTCCCCGTAGACGAGCCGGTCGGGCGTGGAGACCACGAGCATGCCGGCCGGGTCGAGCAGCTCGGCGACCCGGTCGAGGAGCCGCGCCGGGTCGTCCACGTGCTCGATCACCTCGAACGCCACCACCAGGTCGAACGCGGCCGGGTCGTGCCCGCCGAGATCGAGGGCGTCGCCCGTCTCGAAGCTCAGGTTCGGCGCGCTGTAGCTGAGGCGCGCGTGCTCGACGGCCCGCTCGTCCACGTCCACGCCCACGACCGAGGCGGCGCCGGAGCTCGCGAGGATCGCGCTGCCGTAGCCCTCCCCGCTGCCCAGGTCGAGCACGCGGCGGCCGGCCGCCAGCGGGGCCGCCCAGAGGTAGCGGTGGTAGTGCTCGTAGGCGACCTGGACGTCGGGAGTCCACGGGACGCAGCGCTCGCCGGTCCAGTCGATCAGGCGCGGCGCGCCGGCGCGGCGGCGGACCGGAGCCGCGGGAGCCGGGACGATCCGATCCGGCTCATGCGCTGCCTCTCCGGCCGGAGGCGGTGCGGCGTGCAGTCGTCGTCGGCTGGAACCCGCACCCCCTGCTGACACCTATCTGAGTCTAAGCACGGGACCCGGTAATTCCGGGCCTCTGGCGCGGCTTAACAGTGCGGATGGTGGAGCCTGGCGCGTCGGCGCGGGGTACACTGCCGCGCCTCAGCGGGCGGATCGGCCGCCCCCGGCAGGAGAGGCAGGGCGGCATGTGGGTGACGATCGGTTCCGGCGAGGGCGAGGGCCTCTCGGTTCGGGTCGAGGGCGAGCGCTTCCTCGTCGGCTCGGGCGAGGAGTGCCAGCTGATGGTCCGGGGGCCCGGGATCGCGCCGCTGCACGCCTACTTCCAGGTCCGCGAGGACGGCATCGTCGAGCTGCACGCCCTCGAGGGCGACACGTTCGTGAACGGTCACAAGATCGAGGGCGCGGCCCACATCAGGGGCGGCGAGGAGATCCGCGTCGGCGAGACCGTCCTCAGCCCGACCATCGACGACCCGGCTGAGGAGGCGGCCGCGCTGCACGACCCCTCCGAGGGACCGGCCGAGCCCGCGCCGGTGGTGCGCGTGGAGACCGAGGGGCAGACCGTGGAGGTCGTCCCGGCGGATCCCGGCGACGGCGGGTCCGACGATCCCGCGACGGTCCGCGTGACCACCGAGGGCGAGGCCGTCGAGGTGGTGCCCGCACGCGAGCGCCGGCGCCTGCTGCGGATGACGCGGCGCGCGACGATGCTCGCGATCGGCGCGCTCGTGCTGGGCGCAGGCGCCGTGATCGCCGTCCTGCTCCTGACCGGCGACGACGAGAAGAGCACGGCCGAGATCGTGTCCGACGCGAAGCCGCAGACGGTGCTCGTGAAGGCCGAGACCGAGCTGGGCGGCAGCGGCGGCAGCGGGTTCGTGCTCGACGCCGGCAAGGGGCTCGTGATGACCAACTTCCACGTGATCAACGGCGCCGAGACCGTCGAGATCGGGGTGGAGGACGACTCGCGCACGGCGGAGCTGGTCGCCGCCGCGCCGTGCGACGACCTCGCGGTGCTCAAGGTCGACGACACCGACGGCCTCGAGACGCTGGAGCTCGGCTCCCAGGACGACGTGAAGCAGGGCGACGAGGTCGTGGCGCTCGGCTATCCCGTCAACGCGAGCCTGCGCGACAACCTGACCAGCACGTCGGGCACGGTCTCGGTCGTCAAGAGCTCGTTCAACGTGCCCGACCCGACGGCCGCGCCGCTCGACAACGTGGTCCAGATCGACGTGGCGCTCAGCCCGGGCAACTCGGGCGGGCCGCTCGTGAACAAGGAGGGCAAGCTCGTGGGGGTCAACACGGCGATCCTCACCGAGCTCGGCGGCGCCCCGGTGCAGGGTCAGGGCTACGCGATCGGGGTCGACCGCGTGAAGGAGCTGGAGGAGCAGCTCAGGGACGAGAAGTCCGTGGGCTGGCCGGGCCTCGCGCTCCAGGCCCCCGACAAGAAGGAGCTCGACAAGCGCGGGCTGCCGCAGGGCATCGTCGCGGGGGCGCCCGTGCCGGGGACCGACGCCGAGGCCCAGGGACTCGCGGAGATCCTGATCACGAGCATCGGAGACGAGCAGCTCACGGCGAACATGGGCAGCTACTGCCGCGCCGTGGAGGACGTGGAGAGCGGGCAGAGCGTGTCGATGACGGTGATCGACGAGCCGAGCGCCGGGCGCAGCAAGCCGCGCAAGATCTCGCTCAAGTTCGAGTAGCGGCCGCGGCCCCGAGCAGGCGCTCGAGCCGCGGCGGCCCGGCGTCGTCCACGAGGACGCAGGTCCCCGGCGAGTAGGGGTTGATTCCCCCGCCCGCCGGGGCGAACGCCTCGTCGAGCACCCAGGAGCCGCAGTTGGTGAGCGAGCCACCGCCCGCCAGCGCCCACTCGCCGGCGTCGTCGGCCGGCCAGGGCCCGGAGCGGTGCGTGTGGCCGAAGACCACGTGAGCGCCGTCCACGCCCAGGCGCTCGGCCACGGCGGCCATCGCGGCCAGGCCCGCGCGCCTGAGGGCGGCTCCGGTCAGGTCGGGCCGGAATGGGCCGAGCCCGGCGCGGTTGACGACCGCCACCCCCGCGGGGATCGCGGCGCCCGCGAGCAGGCGTCCGGAGAGGGAGGGGCGGCCGCCGGACCCGCCGGCGCGGCGCCAGATCGCGGCGGACGCGCCGCCCATGCGGCGCGAGAACCGCCCGGTCTGGGCCAGGTCGTACAGCAGCCCGTAGAGCGGTGCCAGCGCGGCCTCGTAGTCCGCCGGGGAGCGGCCGCCGGCGGGCGGGCCGCCCAGCGCGCGCTCGATCGCCGACACGGACACGCACTCGATCGTGGGCACGGTGTTGTGGAGGTCGAGGTAGTGGCCGTGGGTCGCGTAGACGTCCGGTCGCAGCCACAGGCCCGGGTACGCGATGCGCAGCTCGGCCGGGCTCACCCAGCCGGCGATGCGCGCCCAGATGCCGTGGTCGGGCGCGGCCATCTCCGAGTCGGGCGCGAGCGCTTGGCCCGCCAGCCGCCGCTCCTCCACGAGCGGGCCGGCGAGCTGGTGGTCGTGGTTGCCGGGCACGAGCGTGACCCGGGCGCCCGCGGGCAGCGCGTCCCCGAGCGTGCGGAAGAAGGGCTCGGCGGCGGCCACCACCGCGGCGACCGGCGCCTCGCGCAGCTCGACGGCGTCGCCCAAGAGGACCACGTGGTCCACGCCCGCGAGCCGCTCGGCCACGGCGGCCAGCGATGCGGGACGCGCCGCGTTCGACCGCTTCGTCGCGGCCCCGAGGTGCAGGTCGGAGAGGACCGCGGTCGGCACCGGCCGATCATGGCAGCCGTCCGTGCGGCGGGCGGGGAGCGGAGGCCGCCGACTACCCTCCCGCGAGCGTGTCCTCGCTGTTCTGCCGCCACAACCGCTTCACCGCCGACTGCGCGATCTGCTCGAAGGGCACGGTGCTGGACTCCTCGCGCGGAGGGGAGCGTCCGCGGCCGCGGAGCGGCGGCTCGTCCGGCTCGCGCGGGCGGTCGGCGGCACAGGGGTCCGGCACGCGGCAGTTCAGCGGCCCGCACGCGAAGGCGGGCCCCTACGCGCGCGAGGACACCGCCTACGAGGTGCGCTTCGAGAAGGTCCCGGGCGGCGTGCGGCTGGCGGAGTGGGCGCGCGGATCGCTCGAGCGCCGGGCGCCGGAGCTGCCCGCGGACGACCTCGCGCGGCTGGTGGAGGAGGCGTCCGCCGGCGAGTTCCTCGACGCCCGCGACCGCGAGCGGCTGGCCGCCGCGCTGGCCACGGCCCCGGAGCCCACGGCCGGCACCGCGCCGGACCACGGCGCCTCGCCCGGCCGTGCGGGCGACCTCAAGGAGGAGCTGCGCGTGGAGCGAGCCGGCGAGGGCCGCGTGCGCGTGGGCCGCTGGCTGTTCTGGCCCGGCCGCGGATGGGAGCTCCAGGACGCTCCGCCGATGTTCCCGGCCGCGCGCTACGCCGAGGCGCTGCGGGCCGCCGTCGCCGCCGGGGTCCTCACACCCGGCGCGCGTGCGCAATCAGGCTGAGGCCCCAGCGCGGGCGCATCCGGTCCTCGATCGGCCGCCAGCCCACCAACAACGTCTCGAACGCCTTGAGCGAGAGCGCGCTCACCCGCGGCGCGGAGCGGTTGCGGTTCGCCAGCCAGCCGGCCACGCCGAGCAGGTTGAAGGGCCGCACGTCGATCACCTCGAGCTCCGCGGCCTCCATGACGGCGCGCAGGGACGCCCGCGTGTAGCGCCGGTAGTGCCCGTAGACGCGGTCCAGCGCCCCGAACAGAGCCGGGTGGGCGGGCACCTGCAGCGACAGCATGCCGCCCGGCCGCAGCGCGTTCGCCATGGCGCGGACGGTCGCCACGTCGTCCTCGATGTGCTCGATCACGTTCTGCGAGACGACCGCGTCGAGCTGGCCGGCGTACGAGGTGAGCAGCGGCGAGCCGGGCAGGAGCTCGTCGGAGATCGTGACCCGCGGATCGTCCTCGAACTTGCTGTGCAGCACGCCGAGGCAGGCCTCGTCCGGCTCGAAGAGCAGCAGGGGGTCGGCGCCGCGCTCGAGCATCTTCTCGCTGTAGGTGCCGATTCCGGCGCCGATCTCGGCCACCGCGCCGTGCACGTGCGGCAGCACGAGCCCGGACGTCCAGTCCACGAGCCGGTGTGCCTCCGCCAGGTTGTGCAGGTCCCAGAGCTGCTCGACGTCTCCCACGGGTGTGATCCAAGCAGATCGTTCGGTACTCTCCGCGCCCGCCGATGCGCGTCTCGTTCCTGATTCCCGCCTACAACGAGGCGGCGACCATCGGTGAGGTCATGGAGGCCGTGGCCTCGCTGGGGCTCGACTACGAGCTCGTGGTCGTAGACGACGGATCGACCGACGACACGGCCGTCCTGGTCGAGGAGTTCGCGGCGTCGAATCCGGGGCGGGTCGTGCTGAAGCGCCAGCCCAACCGCGGCAAGGGCGCGGCGGTGCGCGCCGCGATCGAGGAGATGAGCGGCGACATCGCCGTGGTCCAGGACGCCGACATGGAGTACGACCCGACCGACGTCCCCAAGCTGATCGAGCCGATCCAGCGGGGCGCGGCCGACGTCGTCTACGGCTCGCGGCTCTCGGGCGGCCAGCCGCAGCGGGCCTACATGTTCTGGCACCTCGTCGGCAACCGGGCGCTGTCGCTCCTGGCGGGCGTGCTCTTCAACACCACGCTCAGCGACATGGAGACCGGCTACAAGGCGTTCAGGGCCGAGGCGCTGCGCGAGCTCAACCTCACCCAGGACGACTTCGGGATCGAGCCGGAGATCACGGGGGAGATCTGCCTGCGCGGGATGCGCGTCTACGAGGTGCCGATCGCCTACTACGGCCGCACGTACTCGGAGGGCAAGAACATCACCTGGCGCGACGGCTTCAAGGCCGTCTGGGTGCTCTTCGCGGTGCGGATGCGCCGCCCGCGGGCGCCGGAGCGGCCGGGCGGCCGGCCGGACGAGCTGGCGGTCGACGAGCCCGTCGCCTAGCGCGGCGAGCCGCCGGCCGGGGCGCCGCTAGCCGCGGCGCCGCTCGCGGAACGCCCGCGCCTTCGCCCGGTTCCCGCAGACCGCCATCGAGCACCACGTGCTCGAGCGGTTGCGCGAGCGGTCGTAGAAGACCCAGCCGCACTGCTCGTCCGGGCAGGCCTTGAGCCGCTCCCAGGTGCCGTCCACCTGAGCGCGGTAGGCGATCGCCAGCAGCTTCCCGAACGCCCCCTCGAGACCGGTGCGGGCGGGCGCGAGCTCGGCGTGGCCGGCGGCGTCCCAGCGCACGGTGAGCTCGGCCTCGCGCGCGGCGGCGTCGAGCACGTCGATCGCCGGCCGGCCGACCGCGACGCCGTTGTTCGCGAGCATGACCGCGCGGAACGCCTCGCGCAGGTCCATCGCGCGGCGGAACTCCGCGGCGCCGACGCTCGTGCCCGCCGCGATCAGCTCGTGGTGCACGAGCCAGCGCCTCACGTCGGCCGGCTCCTCGAACAGCTCGATCCCGGGCTCCTGGTCGAGCGTGTTGACGAACTGCTGCAGCGTCGCCAGCTCGCCGGGGGCCAGCTCGCGGCTCGAGCTGTTGTCGATCGGCTTCTCGGCGGTCGCCATCCTGCCCTGAGCTTAGATCACCAGTCAACTCGTTTAGCCAGTTACGTAACTGGTATACGTACTACATCGGTTACGGAGCTGGACAGAGGAGGGAGCAGGTCATGAGCGCAGGGAGCACGGGCATATCGATCCGGTTCGCCGGCCCGGCGGACCAGGAGGACGTGCGGCGGCTGGCGCAGCTCGACTCGGCGCACCCGCGCGGCGGCGACGCGCTGGTGGCGGAGGTCGACGGGCGCATCGAGGCCGTGCTCCCGCTCGACGGCGGCCGCGCGATCGCGGACCCGTTCGTGCCGAGCGCCGAGCTCGTGACGCTGCTCGAGCTGCGTGCGCGGCAGCTCGACGGCGCCGGCGCCGGGCACCACGGCGTGCGCGACCTGCTGCACGCGATGCCGGTCGTGGGGAGGCTCACGTGAGCGCGGCGCGCGTGGCGGCGCTCGACGAGATCCCGGGCCAGCGCTGGGACAACGGCCTCGAGTGGCGGCCGGTCCGCCACCACCTCGGCATCGAGGCGTTCGGCGCGGGCGCCTGGCTCGGCGACCGCGGCATCGAGCTGATCGAGGAGCACACCGAGGAGGCCGGCGGAGCCGACGGCCACGAGGAGCTCTACCTCGTCGTGCGCGGGCGGGCGCGCTTCACGGTCGCCGGCGAGGAGATCGACGCCCCGGCCGGCACGTTCGTCTCCGTCCCCGACCCGGCGGCCGCGCGCAGCGCGGTGGCGGAGGAGGACGGGACCGCGATCCTCGCGGTCGGCGCGCCGCGCGGGCGGGCCTACGAGGTCGCGCCGTGGGAGCGGCGCCGGCTGGCCTGAAGCCTCCGTGTTAAGCGTGCTTGCGCCCGAGTGCGAGCGCGCCTAGCTTGAATCGGTGGCAGGGGGACTCGCGATCGCGATCGCGGCAATCGTCGCGTTGATGGCCGCGCCGCCCGCGGGGGCGGCGGTGCCGCCCGACTTCCCGGGCGTCTACCCGTCCAAGCACGACACCTTCGACGCCAAGCGCCGAAAGGAGTCGATGGACCTCCAGGCCAAGGTCGGGGTCGGCACGCTGCGGATCCCGTTCGACTGGTCGGCGTTCGAGCGCGCCCCCGGGGAGTGGGACTTCTCCACATACGACCCCGTCGTGGCCGACGCCGCCGAGCGCGGGATGCGCATCCTGCCGATCATGATCGACCCGCCGACGTTCCGGTCGAGCCGCGGCACGAGCACCGCGCGCGGGATGTTCCCGCCGTCCGACCCGGCCGCAATGGGCGAGTTCGCCGCGCAGCTGGTGCGCCGCTACGGCCCGGCCGGGTCGTTGTGGGCGGAGCGGCCGTCGCTGCGGCGCGTGCCGATCCGGTCCTGGCAGGTCTGGAACGAGCCGAACATCCCGCCGTGGTGGCCGGGCCGCGCCGACCCGGAGGGCTACACGCGGCTGCTCGAGGCGGTCGCGCGCGCGATCCGCGCCGCCGACCCGAAGGCCGAGGTGGTGGCCGCCGGGCTGCCGAACAGCAGTCAGGGCCCTTCGGTGAAGACCTACCTCACCCGGATGTACGCCGCGGGCGCGGCGGCCTGGTTCGACACCCTCGCAATACATCCGTATGGCTCCGACTTCTACGACGTGATGGGCCAGGTCCACGAGATGCGCGCGATCGCCACGGAGCAGGGCGACGACGCCCCGATCTGGATCAGCGAGCTGGGCTGGCCGACCGACGGCCCGCGCGGCGACGTCTTCTACAGCGAGGACGAGCAGGCACGGCTGGTCACGCAGACCTCGCGCGCCTTCGCCGCCAACCGCACGGCGCTGGGGCTGCGCGGCTTCACCTACTTCTACTGGCGCGAGAGCGCGCCCGACCCGGCGGACACGAGCAAGTCGATCTGGGGCCACGTCGGGCTGATCGCGCCCGACCGCCCCAAGCCGGCGTTCCACGCGTTCGTGGACATCCTCGCGGAGATGCTCGAGCGCGAGCCGCCGCCGGACCTGCCGCCGCCCGTGCCCGCCCCGCCCGGTCCCGGGCCCGGCGACGACGACAGCGGCGACGGCGGAGGCGGGCCGTGCGCGGCCGCCTGCGCGGCACCCGCGCTGAGCCGCCTGGCGGTGAGCCCGAGCAGGTTCAGGGCGGCGCCGCGGGGCACGCCCGTGGGCCGCTCGTCCAAGTGCTCGAAGCCCGGCGGGCGTACCAGTCGCGGCGGTTGCGTGGCGCTCAGGCTCGACCGCGCCGCCGAGCTGGTCGTGGAGATCGAGCGCCTCGGAGCGCGGGCGACGCGGATGGGCAAGGCGATCCGGATGCCGGGCGCCGCCGGCGTCAACCGGCTGTGGCTGTCCGGGCGGAGCGGGTCGAAGCCGCTGCGCCCCGGTCTCTACCGGATGGAGGTGGCGCCGCTCGACGCGGACGGGCGCCGCTCGCGGTCGAGCACACGGAAGTTCCGCGTGCTGGCGGAGCCCAGGCGCTCGCGCAGGTAGACGGTCCAGGTCGTGCGGCCGCCGTAGAGGACCCGCCCGGGCTCGAGCGGCGGCTGGAGCCGGCGCGGGATGGCGAGCGCGTACGCGTCGCGCGGGTCGGTGTAGGCGAACACGAGCGGTGCGTCGGCCGGGCCCCACGCGGGCGTGCTGACCGCCCCCGGCGGGCGGTCGAGCCAGAGCGCGAGCAGCGGGACGGCGCGCTGGTCGGTCGTCCACATCGGCAGCGCCTCGGCGTGCGGGCGCACGGCCGGGTGGCGGGCGGCCCGCTCGAGGTCCTCCTGCGCGCGGGCGAGGCCGTCCGTGAACGCGCCGAAGCGGTCGTGCTGGCGGAGGTCCCCGGGCACCGCGGCGGCCACTCCCGCGATGCCCGCGACCGCGGCGATGGCGAGGCGGGTGCGCCACGCGTCGCCGCGCGCCACGGCGCTCCAGCCGGCGATCACGACTGCGCAGAAGAGCGCCAGCACCACGCCCGGCACGAGCAGGTAGCGCGTGAGGATCGGGAGGCCGGCGACGCCGAGCGCCATGAACGCGAGCAGCCCCAGCCCGAGGATCGCGAGCGGCAGCAGGGCGCGCTCGTAGAGCGCCACCGCCGCGACCACGCAGCCGGCCAGCCCCACCAGCGCCACGCCGGTCCCCAGGACGCTCTCCAGGTACTGGGGCGCTGTTTCCACGGCGGCGCGGAAGTCGCGCGGGCGGTTGAGGGTCTCGGCGAGGTCGCGGGTCGTGTGCAGCGAGAACAGCGGGTCGCCTGTCACCGCGAGGTCGGTCGCGAGCCAGATGGCCGGCGCGGCGGCGGCGAGCGCGGCGGTGCGCAGGCGGGCGCGCAGGCCGAGCGGCGGCAGGAGGTAGGCGGCGTAGGCGGCGGCCAGCAGCCAGCCCTCGGGGCGCAGCAGGCCGGCCAGGGCGAGCTGGGCGAGCACCGGGGCGCCCGCGCGCGGCCGGCGCGCCTCGGTGGCCGCCGCGGAGACGACCAGCGCGAGGTACGGCACGTCCACGAGCGCCTGGGCCATCTCGCCGCCGAGCGTGGCCCGGGTGAGGAGCAGCGCGGCGAAGACGGCACCGACCGGACGCGAGAACAGGCGCGCCCCGAGCAGGTAGGCCGCGACCACCAGCCATCCGAACGCGAGCGCGGTGAGCGCGAGCAGCACCTCGCCCGCGCCGTCGCCGAACGCCGCGAGCGGCACGCAGACCGCGTTCAGGAGCGGGTGGGGGGTGGGCGCGCCGGCGGCCTCGTAGCCGGGCTGGCGGCCGTGCCAGAGCTCGTCGCCCCAGAGCAGGGCCCAGGACGCGTCGTAGCCGAGCGCACCCGGCCCGTAGACGAGCAGGGCGAGGCCCGCGACGGCGAGTGCCGCGGCGCCAGCGGCTAGGACTGGCTTCCGCGCCCCGCGGCTCCGCGGCGGGTGTCCCCTCCAGAGACTCACTTAACGGTTAAGGATGATTGACACGCGCCAAGAACCGTGTTTATGGTGACCTCACGGGCTCGCTGGTCACTCAGGTGGGACCTTGACAAGTCGAACGGGTGAAGGGTTCCACCCGAGGGGGGACGTATGAGGCATCGCAAAAACGGGGCCGCGGGCACGGCTGCCCGCGGACGGAACATCGTCGTCACGCTCGTCGCGCTGATCGCGGCGGCACTGGCGTTCGGGATGGTCGGGGCAGCCGGCAAGGAGAACGACGGCAAGCCGAGCGACTGCCCGCCCGGCGGCTACAACGGCCCCGGCTACGGCGGACCGGGCTACGGAGGCCCCGGCTACGGAGGCCCCGGCTACGGCGGACCGGGCTATGGCGGACCCGGCTATGGCGGACCCGGCTATGGAGGCCCCGGCTATGGAGGCCCCGGCTACGGCGGACCGGGCGACTGCCCGCCCTGCCCGCCGCCCGGCAACGGGTACGGCAACGGCCACGACAAGGATCGCGGCGAGGGTCACGGCAACAGCAACGGGCGCGGTCACTGCAAGGACGACCTCCCCGAGGCCCGCTTCACGTACGACCCGAAGCCGGCCCGGGCGGGTGAGCCGGTCCACTTCGACGCGAGCGCGTCGGACGACGACGCGAGCGACCCGATCGTCAGCTACCACTGGGACCTCGACGGCGACGGCCAGTTCGACGACGGCACGGGCCGCGAGATCGACTACGTGTTCGCGCAGCCCGGCAAGTACGACGTCGGCCTGCTCGTGATCGACGCGGACGGCGACACCGACACGACGGTCGAGACCGTCCAGGTGCTCGACAAGCCGAACCCGCCGAAGGGCGACGACAAGCCGCCTCCGAAGGGCGAGGACAAGCCACCGCCGAAGGCGGCCCCGCCGGCGCAGGACCCGCCCAAGCCGTCGGTCAAGCCGGCCGCGAACCAGAAGCTGCCGGAGGTGCTGTCGAAGGGGCTGCTCGTGGTCGCGAGCTGCACCCAGAGCTGCCAGGCCGACCTGAACGTGTCGGTCCAGTCGAAGGCCCCGAAGGTCAAGGGCGCCTCGAAGGCGGGCACGAAGCTCAAGGGCGGCGCCAAGAAGACGATTCGCATCAAGCTGTCGAAGAAGGTGCGTGCGGCGCTGAAGCGCAGCCGCAAGGCGACCTTCGTGATCAGCATGGCGGCGCGCGACGCCGCGGGCAACCGCGCCACGATCAGCCGGAAGGCCTCGATCCGGCGGTAGTGCGGGCCGGGCGCGGCCTCGAGGGGGGCCGCGCCCGGAACATTCCGCAGCTTGCGGGCAACCCCGGCCGGCGGAGTTCGTGCCGTCGGCCGGCCCACCCAGAATGGTCGGATGCCCCTCGAGCTGGTCACCGGGCCCGCCAACGCCGGCAAGGCGGGAGTCGTGCTGGGCGCCTACAGGGAGGCGCTCGGCTCCGAGCCGGTGCTCGTGGTGCCGGCGTTCCGCGACGTCGAGCACTCGCAGCGCGAGCTGGCCGGGCGCGGCGCCGTGTTCGGCACGCGGGTCGTCCGCTTCCGCTGGCTCTACGAGATCGTGGCCGAGCGCTGCGGCTCGGCGTCGCTCGGCGCGCGCCGCGCCACCCCGCTCCAGCGCGAGCTGATCGTCGAGCGCGCGGTGCGCGAGGCGCCGCTCGACGTCCTGGCCGAGTCCGCCGCGCGGCCCGGCTTCGCGCGCGCGGCCGGCCGCCTGGTGGAGGAGATCGAGCGCTCGATGGTCACGCCCGCGCGCTTCGCCCAGGCGCTCGGCGCGTGGGCCGAGGGCGGGCGCCGCGAGGCCTACGCCCGCGAGCTCGCGGCGCTCTATCGCTCCTACCGCGACGTGCTGGACCGCGCGCGGCTGGTCGACGACGAGCTCTACGCCTGGCACGCGCTCGACGCGTTGCGCGAGCGGCCGGACGGCTGGGGCGACGCCCCCGTGTTCGTATACGGGTTCGACGACTTCACGCCGATCGAGCTCGGCCTGATCGAGACGCTCGCGGGACCGGCGGGGGCCAGGGTGGTGGTCTCGCTCCCCCACGAGGAGGGGCGGGCGGCGTTCGAGGCGGTGGAGCCGCTCGTGCGGCGGCTCGCGTCGACCGCCGCGGAGCACGTGTCGCTGCCGGCCTCCGCCGAGCACTACGCACCCGCCTCGCGCGACGCGCTCAACCACGTCGAGCGGCGGCTGTTCGAGCAGCCGGGCGAGCCCGCCGATCCCGGCGCGGCGCTGCGGCTCCTGTCCGCCGGCGGCGAGCGCGCCGAGGTGGAGCTCGTGGCCACCGAGGTGCTGCGGCTGCTCCGCGACGGCATGCCCGCGGGGGAGATCGCCGTGGTCTTCCGCGAGGTGTCGGCCTACGCCTCGCTCGTGGAGCAGGTCTTCTCCGGCTACGGGATCCCGTTCGCGCTCGAGCGCTGGGTCAAGCTCGCGCACACGGGGCTGGGGCGCGGGGTGCTTGCCCTGCTGCGCTGCGCGGCGGGCAGCGGCACCGCCGACGACCTGCTCGCCTACCTGCGCACCGCCGGCCGCCTCGACCAGCCGCACCTGGCCGACCGCCTCGAGCACGAGGTCCGGCGCCAGGGCGCCTCGACCGCGGCCGCCGCCCGGGCGATCTGGGAGCGCGACCGCTGGGAGCTGGCCGAGATCGACCGGCTCGCCCGCGCGCGCGGCGGGGCGGCGCTGGCGGCGCAGCTCGACGAGGAGGTCGAGCGGCTCTTCGCGCGCCCGTACGAGCGCGCAGCGCACGTGTTCACGGAGCCGGAGGGGGAGGACCCGCGCGCCCGCGAGGCGCTGCGCGGCGCGCTCTCCGGGATCGGGCGGCTGGCCGGGGCGGACGCCTCGCTGGCGCCCGCCGCCGAGCGCCTCCACGACCTGCTGGCCGGGGTGGAGGTGCGCACCGGCGCCGCCCCCGCGCCGGACCGCGTGCAGGTGGCGCGCCCGCAGGACATCCGCGCCCGGCGCTTCCAGGCGGTGTTCGTCTGCGGGCTCCAGGAGGGAGAGTTCCCGCGCCCGCCGCGGCCCGAGCCATTTCTCTCCGACGACGACCGGCGGGCCATCGCGCGCGCGAGCGGGCTCGCCCTGCCGCTGCGCGAGGAGCGCGCCGCGCGCGAGCGACAGCTCTTCTACGTGTGCGCCTCGCGCGCCGAGCGGCTGCTGGCGCTGAGCTGGCGCGACACCGACGAGGAGGGCTCGCCGCAGATCCGCTCGTTCCTGGTCGACGACGTGCGCGACCTGTTCGGCGACGCGCTGCGCGCAACGCACGCCACCCGCCCGCTCGCCGCCGTCACGTGGCCGCTCGAGCAGGCGCCCACCCGGGTCGAGCACGAGCGCGCCGCCGCCCTGGCCGGCCCGCGGCGCTCGCCGCCGCGCCCCGAGCGGATCGAGGCCGAGGACGTGCTGGCCGACCTCGCCGACACCCGCCGCCTCTCGCCCGCGGCCCTCGAGGCGTACGCCGACTGCCCGGTGAAGTGGCTGATCGACCGGCGGCTGCGCCCGGACGCGCTCGAGCCCGACCCCGAGCCGATGGTGCGCGGCCGCTACGCGCACGCGGTGCTCGAGCTGACCTACCGGCGGCTCGGCGAGCGGACCGGCTCGCGGCGGGTCACGCACGAGACGCTCGGCCAGGCCGAGCGCATCCTGCTCGACGCGCTGCGCGAGCGCGAGCCGGACTTCAGGCTCTCGCCGCAGGCCACGCGCGTGCGCGCGGCGGTCCGGCGCCTGGAGGTGGACCTGCTCCGCTATCTGCGCGCCGAGGCCGACGCCGGCAGCCTGTTCGAGCCCGCCGAGCTCGAGCTGGACTTCGGCCTGCCGGACTCGCTCCAGCCGCCGCTCGTGGTGGGCGACGGGCTGGAGGTGGGCGGGCGGATCGACCGCGTGGACGTCTGGAACGGGCACGCGATCGTGCGCGACTACAAGGGCGGCTCGAAGGTCGAGGGCGTGGCGAAGTGGGGCGAGCGCAACCGGCTCCAGGTGGCCCTCTACATGCTCGCGGTGCGCGACGTGCTCGGCCTCAAGCCCGCCGGCGGCGTCTACCAGCCGCTGAAGGGGCGCGACCGGCGCCCGCGCGGCGCGCTGCTCGAGGACGTGCGCGCCGAGCTGGGCGACGGCTACGTGAGCACCGACTTCCTCGACGAGGACGAGCTCGACCGCGAGCTGGACGCCGCGCGCGAGCGGCTCGTGGAGCTGGCCGGGCGGATGCGCTCGGGCGAGCTGCGTCCCTGCCCGGACACGTGCGCGTGGAACGGCGGCTGCTCGTATCCCTCGATCTGCCGGATCGAGCGGTGAGCGCGGTCGGGCTCACGCCGGAGCAGGCCGCCGCCGTTACGGGCCGCGACGAGCCGCGCTTCGTGCGCGCCGGGGCCGGCAGCGGCAAGACGCGCGTGCTTGTGGAGCGCTTCCTCGCGTCCGTGCGCGAGGACGGCGTGGGCGTGGACCGGATCCTCGCGATCACGTTCACCGAGAAGGCGGCGGCGGAGCTGCGCTCGCGCGTGCGGGAGCGGCTGCTGGCGGCGGGCGACCGCGAGGCCGCGCGGCAGGCCGAGTCGGCGGCGATCTCCACCATCCACGGCTTCTGCTCGCGCCTGCTGCGCGCGCACGCGCTCGACGCCGGGCTCGACCCGGACTTCCGGGTGCTGGACGAGGTCGAGTCGGCGCGCCTGGCGCTCGACGCGTTCGACGCGGCGCTCGAGGCCTTCCTGGAGTCGGCGGTGGGCGGCGGGGAGCGGCTCGACCTCGCGGCGGCCTACTCGCCGGACCGGCTGCGCACGATGGTCACGGCCGTGCACGGGCGGCTGCGCAGCCGCGGCGAGCGCGAGCCGCGCCTGCCGCGCCTCGACCCGCCGCGGGCGAGCGGCGAGCGCGACCGGCTCGAGGCCGCGGTCGCTCGCGCGAGCGCCGAGCTCGGCTCGCACGAGGGGAACGGGAAGTCGGTCGACGCCGCCCGCGCCGTGCTCGACCGCTGCGGGCGCTACTTCGGGCGGCTGCCCGACGGGTCGCTCGCCGACCCCGAGGACCTGGAGAAGCTCGTGGTCAAGGGCGGCAACACGAAGGTCCTCAACACGGAGGCGTTCGCCGAGCTCAAGGAGGCGCACGAGGCCTACGCCACGTTCTGCGCCGCCAGCCGCGCCGCCGGCCACCACGCGCTGCTGGCGGAGCTGCTCGAGCTCTACGACGTGCGCTACGCGGCCCTGAAGGACGCGCGCTCGGCGCTCGACTTCGAGGACCTCGAGCTGCTCGCGCGCGACCTGCTGGCGGGCGACCGCGAGCTGTGCGAGAGCGTCCGCGCGCGCTACGCCCAGGTGATGGTCGACGAGTTCCAGGACACCAACCGGCTGCAGAACGAGATCGTGGACCTGGTCGCCGGCGGGCGCCTCTTCGCGGTGGGCGACGAGCGGCAGTCGATCTACGGCTTCCGCCACGCCGACGTGGAGCTGTTCCGCGAGCGCGGAGCCGCCGCGGCGGAGGCGGGCCGGGCGTCGAGCCTGCGCACGAACTTCCGCAGCCGGCCGGAGCTGATCGCCGCCGTGAACGCCGCGTTCGCGTCGGTGTGGGACGAGTTCGAGCCGCTCGCCGCGGCCCCGGGCGCGGACGGCGTGCCGCCGCGAGTGGATCCCTGCGTGGAGCTGCTGCTGGTCGACCGCTCCAAGCCGCGCTGGGAGGCGGCGGTGGCGGCCGGCGCGTTCGGGACCGGGGTGGGGGAGGCGATCTGGCGTGGGGCGGAGGCGCGGCTCCTGGCGCGGCGGATCGAGGAGCTCGCCGGGCCCGGCGGTCCGTTCGAGTACGGCGACGTGGCGATCCTGCTGCGGGCGTCGACCGACATGGCGCTGTACGAGCGCGCGCTGGTGGAGCGCGGGATCCCGGCCTACTCGCACGGCGGGCGCGGCTTCTCCGAGGCGCAGCAGGTGGGCGACCTGCGCGCGTACATGGCGGCGCTCGCCAACCCGCTCGACGAGCTCTCGATGACGATGCTGCTGGCCTCGCCGCTCGCGGGGGTGTCGCTCGGGTCGGTCGCGTCGATCTCGCGGCGGGCGAGCCGGCTGGGCCGCGACCCGTGGTGGGCGCTGCAGCAGGCGTTCGGTCCGGACGGCGACGGCTCGGACGGGCTCGCGGCCGCGCTGCCGGAGCGCGACCGGGCGCGGGTGGCCGCGTTCGTGGAGCGCTTCGCGCGCGAGCGGGCCGAGGCGCCGCGGCTCGCCCTCGAGACCGTGATCGACCGCGCGGTGACGGACTCCGGCTACGACCGCGTGGTGCTCGCGATGCCGGGCGGGGAGCGGCGGCTCGCGAACGTGCGCAAGCTGATGCGGATCGCGCGCCGCTTCGAGGCGACCGAGGGGCGCGACCTGCGCCGCTTCATCGACCACCTCGACGAGCGCGAGGAGCTGCGCGCGCACGAGGGCGAGGCGCCGGTGGAGGGCGACGCGCGCACGTCCGCCGTGCGGCTGATGACGATCCACTCGGCGAAGGGGCTCGAGTTCCCGGTGGTGTGCGTGGCCGACCTCGGCCGCCCGATGCGCGGCGGCGACGACGGCGGGCTCCAGGTGGCCGAGGACGGGCGCGTGGGGCTGCGCTACGCGTCGCTCTCGGGCGAGCGCCGCGGCGCGCTCGACTGGGAGCGGCTCGAGGAGGAGCAGACCGCACGGGCCGAGGAGGAGGAGCGGCGGATCTTCTACGTGGCGATGACGCGCGCCCAGGAGCACCTGGTGCTGAGCGGGGCGACCGACCTGGTCAAGTGGCCGGAGCCGCGGCCGCTGCGCGAGCCGATCGACTGGATCTGGCCGGCGGTGGCCCCGGGGGCGAAGGACCTGCTCGCCGGCCCTCCACCGGACCCGGGCTCCGGGGGGGCGAAAGATCCCGGCTCCGCCCCTTACCTGGGTGTGGACGATCGCGAGACAGAGCACGACCGGGTGCGCGTGCGCTGCGTCAAGCTGGCGCCGGACGTGGCGGACGATGTGCTGCCGCCGGAGGACCGGGCGCCGGCGGCACAGGGCGCGCGTGAGGGCGAAGCCGCCCCGTTCGCGGAGGGGGTCCCGGGCGAAGCCCCCTCCGGGGAGCCCGCCCCGCCCGGCTTCGCCGCGGCCACCGGGGAGCCCGCCCCGCCCGGCTTCGCCGCGGCCACCCCCGCGCGCCCGCTGCCCGTCGCCCGGCTCAGCTACTCGGCCCTCGAGAGCTACCGCCGCTGCGGCTATCGCTTCTACCTCGAGCGCGTCGCCCGCCTCTCGGCGCTCGACCGCGCCACCGCGGCCGGCCGCTCGCGCGCCGCCGAGACCGCCGCGCGCACCGCCGAGAACGGCCAGCTCGTCCTCGCGCTCGAGACGCCGCCGCCCGCGCCTCCCCCGTCCGACGGGATCACCCCCCTGCTGCGGGGGACGATCGTGCACCAGCTCCTCGAGCGGCTCGACATGCGCGACCCGCGGACGCCGGACGCCGAGGCGATCGAGCAGGTGCTGCGCGGCCACGGCGCGCCGGCCGCGCCGGACGAGGTCGAGCGCGTCGCCGGGCTGATCGAGGGCTTCGTCCGCTCGCCGCTCAGCGCGCGGATCGCGGCGGCCGAGCACGTGCGCACCGAGCTGGCGTTCTCGTTCGAGCTGCCGGCCGGCGACCGCCCGCCGGTGCTCGTGAACGGCGTCGTGGACGTGCACGCCGAGGAGCGCGACGGCCTGCTGATCGTCGACTACAAGACCGACCCCCTGCACGGGGAGGACCCGGCCGCCCTGGTCGAGCGCGACTACACGACGCAGCGGCTCGTCTACGCGCTCGCGGGCCTGCGCTCCGGCGCGGAGCGGGTCGAGGTCGCGTACTCCCTGCTGGAGGCGGCTGACGAGCCCGTGGCGATGACCTTCGGCCCGGCCGACCGCGAGCGGCTCGAGGCCGGCCTCGCCGATCTGGCCGCGGGGGTCCTGGGCGGCCGCTTCGAGCCGACCGCCGTGCCGCACCGCGAGCTCTGCTGGACCTGTCCCGGCCGCCCGGCCCTCTGCTCGTGGGGCCAGGACATGACCCTCCGGGACCTGCCTGCGAGGAACGCGGCGGTACGTCCGACCGCCGACGTACGTTGATCCGATGCCCGAATCCGCCCAAATAGCCGCTCCGGCGAGCGCCGGCGTCCCCGGCTTTCCGGGCCCGTATCCGGTCGGGCGCTACTCGCTGAAGCTCCGCGAGCGCCTGCGCGAGTTCGCCCACGTCTGCCTGATGGGCGAGGTCACGGGCGTGCGGATCGGGTCACCGCAGGTGTTCTTCGAGCTGCGCGACGCCGACGGCGCGATCCCGTGCGCCATGTGGCGCGACGACTTCGACCGCCTCGGGCTCGGCCCCGACGAGCTGCGCGACGGCGCGGAGGTGGTCGTCGCGGGCGGCTGCGACTGGTACCCGGGCAGCGCCAGCGCCTCGCCGCGCCTGTCGTTCCGGGTCAGGGAGCTGCGGCTGGCGGGGGAGGGCGACCTGCTCGCGCGGCTCGCCCGGCTCCGGCGCCAGCTCGCGTCCGAGGGACTGTTCGAGCCCCAGAAGCGGCTCGAGCGCCCGCGGCTGCCGCGGCGGATCGGCGTGGTGACCGCGGAGAGCGGCGCCGCGCGGCGCGACTTCCTCGCCGGGCTCGAGCGGCGGCGCTGGCGCGGCACGATCGTCTGGGGCTACGCGCCCGTCCAGGACCGCCGCGCGGCCGGCGCGGTCACCGACGCGATCCGCGACCTCGCCGCCTACGCGCGCGTGGACACGATCGTGGTCACGCGCGGCGGCGGCAGCATCGCCGACCTGTGGGCGTTCTGCGACGAGACGCTCTGCCGCACCGTCGCGCTCACCCCGGTGCCGGTGATCAGCGCTGTCGGGCACGAGGTGGACCGCACTCTGATCGACGACGTCGCCGCCTGCTGCTGCTCCACGCCCACGCACGCGGCGGAGTCGGCCGTGGGCGTCGACTGCGGCGCGGCCGCGGCCGAGCTCGGCGTTGCGGCGGCGCGGCTGAGCGCCGCCGGGCGGCTCGCGGTCGTCGGCCGGGCCCGCGCGCTCACCGCCTACTCGCGCGCGCCCCGCGAGCACGTGGAGCGCCACCGCGCGCACCTGCACCAGCAGGCCAAGGAGCTGCGCGCCGTCACCGGCCGCCGCCGCGCCGAGCGCTACGAGCAGCAGCGGCGGATGGCGGGCAAGGTGCTGCGCCGCAAGGTCGACGCGCTGGGCGCCGCCACCGAGCGCGAGCAGCAGCGGCTCCCCGCCCGCGCCGGGCGCCTCGACAACGCCGAGCGCCTCCTCGCCGCGCGCCGCGAGTCGGCGCTCGCCGCCCACGCCGCGGCGCTGCGCGCGCACGACCCGGAGCGGACGCTGGAGCGCGGCTACGCGCTCGCGCTCGACTCCGCCGGCGAGCCGCTCTCCACGCCGGACGCCGTGCGCGCCGCCGGCGAGTTCGAGCTTCGAATGGCGGGCGGGACGGTCTCCGCTCGCACCACACCCACTGAGGAGGACGCATGACCACCGAGACAGCGACAGCCCCGTCGGACGTGGCCGTCACCTACGAGACCGCCGTCGAGCGGCTGGAGCAGATCATCGCCCGGCTCGACTCGAACCAGGCCGGCCTGCGCGAGACGCTCGAGCTCTGCGCCGAGGGCAAGGGTCTGATCGAGTTCGCGGCGGGCGAGCTGGAGGCGGTCGGCAAGGGCCTCGAGGAGCTGCGGCTGGACGACCTGATCCGCCGCCTCGAGGCCGACGCCCCGGCGGCCTGACGGACCGAACTTCCCGCACCCTCGGCCCGCGGGCCGGGCGCTGCGCCGCAGCGGCCCGGTCCAGGGCGTCTTTCCGTCTACCCCCCGGCTTACCTTCAAGTGGTCCCCGCACCCCCGACCCTCAGGGAGACCCCACCCGAAATGCCCCTCTGCTTCATCGAGCCACAGGAAGCGATCCGCGTGGTGGCGGAGTCGATCGGCCGCGAGGCGCGCCGTCAGCTGCTCGGCGAGGTGGTCCGCGCGTGGGTCGACGAGATCCCGGAGGACGAGCTCGAGGTGCACTACGCGAAGGCGGTCGAGGACCTCGACGACGACGACCTGTCGATGCTCGCCGCCTGGCACGCCTCGCTCGAGGTCGGCCAGCCGGTCGCCAACAAGGACTTCCTCCTCAAGGCGTTCGCCAGCCTGGGCGAGCACCGTCGCGAGGCGCTGAAGATCGCCGCCGGCTTCCGCGGCGACATCGCCTTCGAGTCGGGCGTCAGCGAGGAGCAGGCGCTGGACACCGTGCTGCCATGGCTCTCGACCCAGCGGGCGGAGGAGCTCGCGGCCGACGCCGTCGAGCTGTACTGCTGGGACAGGATGGGCAGCGAGAACTGACTCGCGCCGCACCGTCCTGCCCTAGGTCCGCATACCGACCCGAGGGCAGGACAGTGACGTGAGGCGGCGCCGCCGGAAGCTGCCGGCAACGCTCGTGCTGGCCCTCATTGCCGCCGTTGCCGTTCTCGCGCTACGGGACGGTGACGATGCCACCCGCGGCCAGCCGCTCCCCACCGCGCCCGGTGACGCCCGGACCGCCCGGGTCGAGCGCGTCGTGGACGGCGACACGGTGCGGCTGCGCGGTATCGGCCCCGTGCGGCTGATCGGCATCGACACGCCCGAGACGCACGGCGGGCGCACCGAGTGCTTCGGCCCGGAGGCCACCCGCTACGTGGAGGGCCTCCTGCCGCGCGGCGCGGAGGTCCGCTACGTCGTCGGCGAGGATCCGCGCGACCGCTACGGACGCCTCCTCGTTTACCTCTACACGCCGGACGGCGCCGCGCTCAACCACGTGCTCGTCAGCGCCGGCTACGCCACCACGCTCACGATCCCGCCGAACGACCGCTACGCGCGATCGTTCGAGCAGGCGGAGCGGGCGGCCCGCCGGGGGAAGAGCGGCATGTGGGCCAAGCCGGGTTGCGCCGGGTAGCCGCGACCGATTAGTTTCGTCCCAGCAGTCGGTCTCAAAAAGAAAAGGGAGGCTGACGCCGCATGAGCAAGATCGGAACACGCGAGGAGTTCGAGACCGCACGGCGCGAGCTGGAGCGGCGCGAGAAGGAGCACACGCGACTGGGCGACGAGATCGCGCGTCAGCGCCAGGAGCTGCCGTGGGTGCCGGTCGAGAAGGAGTACGAGTTCGACACTCCGGACGGCCGCAGAACCCTGCGCGAGCTGTTCGCCGGACGCTCGCAGCTGCTCGTCTACCACTTCATGTTCCACCCCGAGTGGGACGAGGGCTGCGTCGGCTGCTCGTTCCTCTCCGACCACCTCGACGGCGCCATCCCGCACGTGAACGCGCGCGACATCACCGTCACGTGCGTCTCGCGCGCGCCGCTCGACAAGCTGGCCGCCTACAGGGAGCGGCTCGGCTGGCGGTTCCCGTGGGCCTCTTCGGTCGGCCCGGAGTTCGGCATCGACTTCGGGGTCACCACCCCGGAGGAGCCGCACCGCGACCAGCCCGGCCTCAGCGCGTTCGTGCTCGAGGACGGCGTCGTGTACCACACGTACTCCGCCTACGCCCGCGGCCTCGAGGCGCTCGACGGCGCCTACGTGCTGATCGACCGGGCGCCGAAGGGCCGCCAGGAGGATCCGGACAACGCGCCGTCCTGGTGGCGCCGCCACGACGAGTACGAGGACGCCGCGGCGTGATCGCCCACGTCGGCCCGCTGCCCCTGGAGGAGCTGCTCCCGCTCCTCTACGGCAGCGGCGCCGTGTGGCTCGCGGCGCTGCGAGTCCGCACGCGGCGGGGCGTGAGCCGCGCCCCGATCGCGTCGAGCCTGTCCGGGAAGAACACCCCGAGCACGAGGGCGCCGATCATCGGCAGCGACCACGAGAGGTAGAACGCGTTGATCAGGTCGGCGTTCTTCAGGGGCGCGATCACGTGCGACATCAGCAGCAGCGACGCGATCGCGACGCCCGACATCACCGGCACGCGCCGCCGCAGCGCCTCGTAGGCGACCAGCGCCACGAGGAACGGGGCGTGGTGGTAGCTGTAGGTCAGCGGGTCGAGCACGCAGCGGACCAGGAAGATCAGGGCGACGAGCTGGAGGATCTCCTCGGGGTTCGCACCGCGGCGGCGCAGCCAGTAGGCGCCGGTCGCGACCAGCGCGAGCAGCGCCACGAGCGGGTGCGTGAGGTGGCCGATCGTCTCGTCGAGCGAGTACATCGTGATGTTCTGCACGCCCTCCGGGGTCATCGTGGGCGCGGTCGTGCCCTCCGCCACGTGGAACCAGATGTTGCTGGCGGTGACGGTGTTCTCGAAGGGGAGGTCGCTGGTGAGGGCCTTCTGGGCGTCCCAGAAGCGCGTCCAGTCGCCGAGCATCATCGGGACGGTCAGCAGCGCGAAGGACGCGGCTGACGAGCCGACGGCCCACAGGCGCCGGCGCGGGAGCGCGAGCAGGAGGGGGAGGGCGGCCATCGCGGCCCACTGCTTGGTGGCGACGGCGCAGCCCAGCAGCAGCCCGGCGGCGAGCGCGCGGTCGCGCCCGGCGGCGATCACCGCGCCGACCATCAGCGCGGCGGCGAGCAGCTCCTCGGGATGGCCGAACTCGAGCGCCGCGGAGGTGACCGGGCCGGCGAGGAGGCCGAGCGGCACGAGCGCAGCGACCTTCCACTCGCGCCCGCGGCGCGCCATGGTGAAGCCGACGCTGAGCGCCAGCGCCATGAGGGCGAGCATGCAGGCCAGCGCGCCGGCGCGGTAGAGGGTGAGCGGGCTTCCGCCCATGGCGTCGGCCGCCGCCACGAACGGCGCGCGCAGGACCAGCGAGAAGCTGCCCATCGGCGGCTGCTCGGCGAAGAACGCTCCGACGTCCCCGTCGCTCAGCGCCTCGACGGCGGGACCGCCGTCGTCGCAGATGTACGGATCGCACGGCGGGGCGAGGTAGTCGATGCCGATGGGGGCACCCGACACGAGCAGGACGGTGATCAGGAGCGCGACCGCGACAGCGGCCGCGCGGACGCGCGGGGCGATGGAGGGCATCAGGCCTCCCATCGGCAGCCGCGGCGAAGACTTGAAGGGGGCTGCGGCCCGCCCGGCGGCTAGCCCTCCAGCAGCGCCTGGATCTCCGCGATCGCCTGCTCCGCGTCCACGAACCGCACCGCCTTCATCCCCAGCTCCCGCGCCGCCTCGCAGTTCACGTCGATGTCGTCCACGAACACGCACTCCTCCGCGCGCAAGCCGTCACCGAGCCGCTCCAGCGTCAGCTCGTAGATCCGCGGGTCCGGCTTGCGCATCCCGACGAACGCGGAGTCGACCACGACCTCGAAGATCTCGTCGACCGCCGGGACCATCGAGCGCCAGTGCGGCTCCCACTCGCGCACGTTGTTCGTGAGCAGCGCCATCCGCAGCCCGCGCTCGCGCAGCGACCGCATGAACTCGATCGCACGCTCGTTCGGGTGCAGGTGGTCGAAGTAGTGCTGGCGGAACCAGCCGAGGTCGAGCCCCCCGCCGATCTCGGTCTCGAGCATGGCGTTGAACTCGGCCTCCGTGATCCGGCCGCACTCGAGCTCGAACAGCGGGTTGATCCCGTCGCGTTCGAGGATCGCCGCCATCGCGCGGCCGAACGTGGCCGGATCCATGCCGGTGCGCTCCTGATAGGCGAGGAACACGTTCACGAGCGGCGTGGTCAGCACCCCGCCGAAGTCCGAGATGACCGCGCGGATCAAGCGGCTTCGCCCGGCATCAAGCGGCTTCGCCCGGCTCCGCGCGCACGGTGATCTCGTAGGCGCCGGCGCCGTCGCGGCCCTCCATCCGCCAGGCGACGAGTCCCGCGTCCACGCGCAGGCCCTCCAGCCCGAGCGTGAGCCCGGCCCGCACCGAGCCGGAGGCCCGCCGCGGGAAGTCCTCGCCCGGAAGCCACAGCTCGAGCCCGACCGAGCGCTGGCGGCCCTGGGCGTCGTAGACCGTCGAGATCCGCCCGTTCTCGACCGCCAGCAGCTGTCCGCCGGAGAAGAGGTGCGCCGTCACCAGCTCCTGCCCGTGCCCCTTCGCGCCGCGCGGCCGCCGCGCCGCCGCGATCACGGCGTGCTCGGAGTCGAACACCGCCGACACGAGCCGCACGGCGTCGAGCTCGGCCCAGGCGGGCGGCGTGTGCGTCTCGCCCGTGGTGCCGAGGCAGTCGACGTCCCGGCCGAGCACCCGGCCGCGCACGCGCGCGACGCGCGCCGAGGCGCCGCCCAGCGGCATCTCCTCCGAGAACGGCTCGAACTCCAGATCGATCGACTCGCCGGCGACGGCCCGGTATCCGGAGCCCGAGGCGGAGAGCTCCGGCACGTCGTCCAGGGTCCGCGCGGACGCGCCCTCGAACAGCACCGCCACCCCCGAGCGCAGGGTGCCGTGCAGCTCCTGCGCCGGGTCGAAGAAGCCCAGCGAGATGGCGGCGCCGGTCACGGCTCGAGCCGGCGCGACTCGGTGTCGACCTCGGACGCGGTGCCCTCGACGTAGTCGCCCGGCACCCCGTTCTGGGTCCGCGCCTCGCGCCGCGCCTGCCCCGCGCGCACCGCGGCGCCGCCCACGCGGCCCCAGAGCGTGCCGCGCTCGATCGCCCCGCGCACGAGCTTCCGGAACGCCGCCCGCGTGGGCGGCAGCAGGAAGAGCAGTCCGAAGATGTCGGTGAAGAAGCCTGGCGTGATCAGGAACGCCCCGCCGAAGATGATCAGGACGCCGTCGATGATCTCGCTGTGCGGGATCCGCCCGGCCGCGGTGGCCTCGTTGAAGCGCCGCCACACCTGCCGGCCCTGCGACTTCAGGAGCATCGAGCCGAGGATCGAGTCCGCCACCAGGATCAGCAGCGTCAGCTCCCACCCGATCGAGTCGCCCACCTTGAGGATCAGGTAGAGCTCCAGCAGCGGGATGAGTATGAAGAGGACTACGAGGACCGCCAGAGGCACGGGTCGAGGCTACTAACATCGCCGCCATGCCCTCAGTGGACGAAGTCACCGAAGCCCTGACCAACGTGATCGACCCCGAGCTGGGACTCGACTTCGTGGAGCTGGGCCTGGTCTACGAGGTCGAGGTCGACGACGCCGACGTGCACGTGACCTTCACGCTCACCTCACCCGGCTGCCCGATCGGGCCTCAGGTCTCGGAGCAGATGAAGGAGTTCGTCGGCGAGCTCGACGGGGTGGAGAACGTCCACCCGCACATGACGTTCAACCCGCCGTGGACGCCGGATCTGATGAGCGAGGACGCGAAGTTCGCGCTGGGGTACTGACCCCCGCCGCCGCCTCCAGCAGCTCGTTCAGCGACTCCCGCAGCGCGTCGGCGAAGAAGTCCAGGTCGGGCATCGCGTCGTAGTCGCCGAGCAGCCCGAAGTCGATTCCGCCGTTGTAGCTCATGATCGCCACGGCCATCGCGTGGTTCTCCGGCAGGAAGGCGAGCGGCACGATCTCCTGCAGCTCGCGGCCCAGCAGGTAGAGCGGGAACTGCGGGCCCGGCACGTTCGTCACGATCAGGTTGAACAGGCGCGTGGAGAAGTTGAGCCGCGACGCCTGCGCCAGGATCGTCGGCGGCGCGAAGTCGTTCAGCCCCGAGATCACCTCGGCGCCGAGCGCCTGCTTCGACTCCTTGAGCCCGTCCATCGCCTCGCGCACGATCCGCAGCCGCTCGACCGGGTCGTCCACGTAGACCGGCAGCGGGCCGCGCATCGCGGCGATCCGGTTGCCCAGGTCTCCGTGCTCGCCCTCCGCGCGGATCGAGACCGGCACGAGCGCCGAGAGCTCGAGCCCCTCGGTGCGCACGCCGCGCGAGCGCAGCCAGCGCCTCAGCGCGCCGGACACGACCGTCAGCACCACGTCGTTCACCGTTCCGCCGAGCTGGTTCTTGACCCGCTTGAGGTCGGCGAGCTCGGCGCGCACGCGATCGATCCGCCGGTGCGGGCCGATCTCCACGTTCAGCGGGATCGACGGCGCCGGGTTGAGCCCGGCCCAGGCCACCTCGCCCACGCCCTCGGCTGCCTCGCGCAGCGCGCGCAGCGACCGACCGGGCGAGCGAGCGGCCTCGATCGCCCGCCCCGCCACCTCGAACGGCGTCTTCACCGCTCCCTTCACGCCCTCCGCGATCAGCTCGGCGTCCGACGGGACCGGCCTGGCGGTCCACGGCTCGGGCTCGACCTTGCGCGGCACGGGCGAGACGTCGAACAGCACGCTCGCCAGGTCCACGCCGGCGATCCCGTCGATCATCGCGTGGTGGGTCTTGGTGATCAGCGCGAACCGATTGCCTTCGAGCCCCTGGACGAGCCAGGTCTCCCAGAGCGGCTTGGAGCGGTCGAGCCGCTGCGAGTAGATGCGGCCGGCCATGCTCAGGAGCTGGTCGAAGCCGCCGGGGCTCGGCAGCGCCGTGTGGCGCACGTGGTACTCGAGGTTGAAGGAGGGGTCGTCGACCCACAGCGGCCGGCCCATCTCGAAGCGCGGGAACGCGAGCTTCTGGCGGTAGCGCGGGGTCAGGTGCATCCGCGACTCGATCCCGGCGAGGAAGTCCTCGTAGTCCGGCGGCGGGCCCTCGAAGACCAGCACCGCGCCCACGTGCATGTGCGACGCGCGCTTCTCCTGCACGAGGAACGAGGCGTCGACGGAGGTGAGGCGATCCTTGTGCTCGGGCATGGCCGCCAGCCTACTCGGTGGCCGGGGGCGCCACAATGAGTGTCGTGCGCATCGCCACCGCCTCCGCCAGCGCCGTCCTCGCCGCCGCCGCGATCGCCCTCGGCTGCGGTGGAGACGACGAGAAGGAGACCCCTCGGGTCCAGCCCGCCGCCTCCACGACCACGGGCCGCTTCGACGGCGCGGCGGCTCTGCGCTGGGTGCAGCGCCAGGTGGACCTGGGCCCGCGCCCGGCCGGCTCGCCCGCCTCGCGCAAGCTCGCA
The DNA here is from genome assembly GCA_036386455.1 of Thermoleophilaceae bacterium. Lineage (GTDB taxonomy): Bacteria > Actinomycetota > Thermoleophilia > Solirubrobacterales > Thermoleophilaceae > AC-37. The sequence goes on along the minus strand of DASVVS010000182.1, from coordinate 3,351 downwards.
AAGCAGCTCCGGAACGCCCTGCCGAAGGGTCGCTACCAGACGGTCCCCGGCGGGCTGCGCAACGTGATCGGCACGGTCCCCGGGCGCGACCCCAAGCGCGTGGTGGTGGTCGGCGCGCACTACGACACGAAGGACATACCGGGCTTCGTCGGCGCGGTGGACGGCGGCTCCGGCACGGCGGTGGTCACCCAGCTCGCCCGCACGATCAAGCCGCGCCAGGTGCGCCCCACGCTCGTGTTCGTCATGTTCGACGGCGAGGAGGCGCCGGCCGGCCGCCCGGACTCGCAGTTCGAGCGCTACGGCCTGCGCGGCAGCAAGGTCGCCGCCAAGACCTACAAGGACGCCGAGGCGATGATCCTGCTCGACTTCGTGGGCGAGAAGGACCTCAGCATCCCGCACGAGGAGAACAGCGACCGGCGGCTGTGGAAGAGGCTCCGCGCGGCGGCGGCCACGGCGGGCACGCTGAAGCACTTCCCGACCGACCGCTGGCCGCCCGTCTCGGACGACCACGTGCCGTTCATCGACCAGGGCGTGCCGTCGATCGACCTGATCGACTTCGAGTTCGACTGCTGGCACAAGACCTGCGACGACATGTCCCAGATCGCCGAGTCGAGCCTCGACGCCTCGGGCGAAACGGTGCTTCGCCTGCTGGCTACGCTCTGAGGGCGATGCCCCACGCTCCAGACAGACTGCTCCTGGCGGCTCCGCGCGGCTACTGCGCCGGGGTCGACCGCGCCGTCCAGACCGTCGAGCGGGCCCTCGAGCTCTACGGCCCGCCGGTCTACGTGCGCAAGGAGATCGTGCACAACAAGCACGTCGTCGAGCAGCTCGCCGCGCGCGGGGCCGTCTTCGTCGACGAGGAGACCGACGTGCCGGAGGGCGAGACGGTCGTCTTCTCCGCCCACGGGGTCGCGCCCTCGGTGCACGCGAACGCGGGCGTCCGCGGCCTGCGCACGATCGACGCCACCTGCCCGCTCGTGACCAAGGTCCACGTGGAGGCCAAGAAGTTCGCCGCCGACGGCTACACGATCGTCCTGATCGGCCACGCCGGCCACGAGGAGGTCGAGGGCACGATGGGCGAGGCCCCGGACCACATCGTGCTCGTGGAGAGCGAGGAGGACGTGGACCGGCTGGAGGTCGACGACCCCGAGCGCGTGGCCTACATCTCGCAGACCACGCTGTCGGTCGACGAGACCACCGCGATCATCGCGCGCCTGCGCGAGCGCTTCCCCGGCATCACCGGTCCGCGCACCGACGACATCTGCTACGCCACGACCAACCGCCAGGCGGCCGTGCGCCAGATGGCGGGCGCGTGCGACCTGGTGCTCGTGATCGGGTCGGCCAACTCCTCGAACTCCAACCGGCTCGTGGAGGTCGCCCGGGCGCTGGGCACCGACTCGTACCTGATCGACAACGAGAACCAGGTGCGCGAGGAGTGGCTCGAGGGCAAGCGCACGGTCGGGATCAGCTCAGGCGCGAGCGCGCCCGAGGAGCTCGTGCAGCGGCTCGTCGACTTCTTCAGGGAGCGGGGCACCGAGGACGTCTCGGAGTTCCAGGTCGTCCAGGAGGACGTCCGCTTCATGCTCCCGAAGGAGATCCGCCGGGCGATGGCGGCGGCTTCGGCCTAGCCGCCGTGGCGCTTCGGCCCAGCCCTACTCCGGCGGCTTCGGCGTGAACTGGAAGCCGTGCAGGCGCAGGCCCGCCTCGTCGGCGACCACGGTGCCGTCCGTCTCGTAGAGCCCGGGCTCGAGCCCGCCCTGCGACAGCACCGCCCAGGCGCCGCCCGCGTCGAAGCTCACGCTCGCCGAGGCGCCCGCGTCGGCGGCCGCGATCCAGTCCTCGCCGTCGGTCCAGTCGCGCACCAGCTCCAGCCGCGAGCGGTCGGCCGGCAGCACCACGTCGGCGGTCTGCGGCGCCATCATCGCGCCGGGCACGTCCTCGGGCCGGAACGGCTCCAGCGGCGGCGGCAGCTCGAGCTCGGGCTCGATCTCGAGCAGGACCTCCTGGATCGCCGCCTCGGTCCCGTCGTAGTCGCCCTCGCCGTAGTGGAAGTAGCGCAGGATCCCGCGGCGGTCGAACACGTAGCGCCCGGGCCAGCCGCGGTTGCCGTACTGGCGCCAGACCGCGAGGTCGGGGTCGAGGGCGACCGCGAACGGCACGCCGAGCCGCTCGAGCGCGCGCGTGGCCACCTCCGGGTCGCGCCCGAAGGAGTAGCCCGGCGACTGCACGGCGATCACGCGCAGGCCCGACTCCGAGTAGCGCTCGTGCCAGGCCACCAGGTACGGGAGCGTGCGCAGCGAGTTGATCCGCGCGAAGTCCCAGAACTCGACCAGCACGCCGTGCTGCCCGATCAGCTTGTCCATTCGCAGGAACGCGACGCGCCACCAGTCGAGCCCCTTGGGGAACTCGGGGGCGTAGAGGTCGTCGTCGGGCGGCGGCCGCATGGCCGCCGAAAGCTAGCCGCCCAGCATCGAGACGATGATCCGCGGCGTCACGTAGACCTCGACCATGCAGGCGGCCAGGAGCACCGGGATCGCCAGCCCGACCGTCACGAAGGTCGCGGCCAGCAGCTTGTGCCAGTCGCCGCGGCGGCTCGCGACCACCCATGCCGCGAGCGGCAGGAACAGGGCGGTGAGCTCCGGCAGCGCGTGCAGCGACAGCGCCAGGAGCAGCTTGCCGGGGGCGATGCCGAGCGTGTCCGCGATCGTCGAGGTGGCGTTGCCGAGCGTGTAGGCCTGCGTGATCAGCGAGAACGACGTGGCCGCCACCACGAAGGCGATCGCGAACGGGCCCGCCTTCTCGTGGACCCACTTCGAGACGCCGGTCTTGAGCGCGGCCTGCTGCGCCACGGCGCTGCCCGCGAGGAAGCCGGCCACGCAGGCCATGCCGTGCAGGGCCAGCACCAGCGAGTTCTTGACCAGCACGCGCTGCACGTCGGAGGCGTCGGTCGGGTGGTGCACGCCCGCGATCGTGAGCTGCGTGGGGTCCGGCGCGGACAGCCGCGCGATCACGTAGACGGTGAAGAGCAGCCCGACCGCGGTCAGGAGCGCCCACCCCAGCCACACGCGCAGAGTCGCCCACGGCGCGCGATTCCACTCCGCCAGCGCCTCCTTCGTGGCCGCCATCCCCTGCACGAGTACGAGCTCGTTCGTGTTCACGCGATCCTGCATCGGCATCCCCCGCGGGGAGCCTAAGGGCCGCGACGGGGGGTGGCACCTGGCGCGAATCGGGTCTAGAGTGGGCCAGACCCCCCTGCACAAAGGAGAGATAGTGCATCCATACAGACCCTCCGCGCGCGCGAGCCTTCTGGCCGCGGCTGTCGCGCTGGTCGCCATGCTCGTAGCGGTGCCG
>DASVVS010000181.1:0-2691 GCA_036386455.1 Thermoleophilaceae bacterium | reverse complement strand
GTGCTCACGTACGAAGACGAGCGCTCGAGCGGGTCGAGCCGCCCGCGGTCGTAGTTGCGCGGCGTGCGCGTGGGGATCGTGTTGACGACGAACTGCGGGCGGCTCGGGTCGGCCACGCCGGGGAACGTCGTCTGGTAGTTGAAGCCGCCGCCCTGGCTGCCTGAGCCGCTGGGGGAGCCGCCGGAGCCGCCGGAGCGCTCGCCGTCCTTCTGCTCCGACTTGCCCTTCTGCCCGGGGCACTCGACCGTGATCGAGATCACCGGGATCTCCTTGGAGCCCGCGTTGCGCACGGCGATCTCCATCTTGGAGTCCTTGGCGAGCTTCTGGTCCGGCGGGAACACCGCGCGCGTGACCTCGACGGGGAACTCGCCGCGCGGCTCGTCCTCGTCCTGACGGGTCCCGCCACCGCAGCCGGCGGCGGCCATGGACACCGCGCACGCGCACGCGAGGGCGCGAGCCAAGTTACGCCGATGCGCTCCCGTCCTCCCCAAGGTGGCGGAAAGCTACCACGGGCGGAGGCCGCCACGACGCAGGTGCGGACCTGGCGCAAACGGTTGTCAGTTGGCACCCGTCGCCCGCATGGCGTACATTTCGGCCCCGGCGACGAGCGCCGCCGATGATGCGCTCAAGCAGGGAGGAGAAGACGTGGTTCGGGCAGTCGCAGACCGGGCGTTCCTACCGACGAAGAACCTGCTCGAGCAGGTGGGGGACATGATGATCCTCACCGGCAAGACGATCCTGTCCGCATTGCGGCCTCCGTACCCGTACGGCGGCGAGCTCGTCCAGCAGTTCCTCTTCGCTCTGCGCCTGTGCTGGTTCCCGCTGCTGGTGTCAACGATCGCGTTCGGCTACGGCGCCCCGGGGCTCCAGGCCGGCAACTTCCTCGTGCTCTTCGGGGCGATCGACCGCCTCGGCGGCTTCTTCGTGCTCGCGTCGATCCGCGAGTTCGCGCCATTCGTCACCGCGATCATCCTCGCGGGCGTGGCCGGCACCGCCATCACGGCCGACCTCGGCGCGCGCAAGATCCGCGAGGAGCTCGACGCGCTGCAGGTGCTCGGCGTGGACCCCGTCAAGAACCTCGTGGTGCCGCGCTTCCTCAGCCTGATGGTCGTCACCGGCCTGTTCAACATCTACGCGCTGCTCTTCGGCATCTTCGGCGGCGTGCTCGCCACGCTGACCTTCAAGGCGCCGCTCGGCCCGTTCTTCGCCACGCTGCTCACGAACGCGTCCACCACGGACCTGTGGGGATCCGTGGTCAAGACGACCCTGTTCGGCGCGATCATCGCGATCGTCTGCTGTTACAAGGGGATGACCGCGTCAGGCGGCGCCGAGGGCGTGGGTAGAGCCGTGAACCAGGCCGTCGTGATCGCCTTCCTCGGGATCTTCGCGTTCAACTACGTCTTCACGCAGACGCTGCTCGCCACGCACCCCGAGATCTCGGTGATCAAGTAGATGCGCCGCTACCTCTCCGCCCCCGCCGACTGGATCGCCTCGCTCGGCGACATCGCCAAGTTCGCCGCGCGCGACTTCGGCGAGGTCTTCGGCCTGCGCGTGTTCCGCTTCTTCGGCGAGGCGCTGCGCCAGGCCGGCGTGCTGATCCTCGGCTCGACGATCGTGATCTGGTCGCTCGCGTTCATCCTCGGCCTGCAGTGCGGGATCGAGGGCGCCTACTTCAACCGCAGCGTGGGCGCACCGGCGTACGCCGGCGTCTTCAGCGCCTGGTGCGACCTGCGCGAGATCATGCCCTACGCGTTCGGCTACATGATGAGCGCGAAGGTGGGCACCGGCCTCGTCGCCGAGATCGGCGCGATGCGGATCACCGACGAGATCGACGCGCTCGAGGTCATGGGCATCAGCTCGATGACCTTCCTCTGCGCCACGCGCCTGCTGGCCGCCTTCATGGTGCTGCCGTTCATGTACATCGCCGCCGTCGGGGCCGGCTTCTTCGCGAGCTACCTGGCGGTGGTCGAGCAGATCGGCGAGGTCTCGTCGGGCGGCTTCTTCCTGATCTTCTGGATGTTCCAGAATCCACCCGACCTCTTGTATTCCCTGATCAAGGGCATGGCGATGGCGACCGCGATCGTGGTCGTCGGGACCTACTACGGCTACACGGCGTCCGGCGGACCCGTCGGCGTGGGCACGGCGACGGCCAAGTCGATGGTGCTGAACACGGTGATGGTCCACCTGATCGGCATGCTCGGCACGCAGATCTTCTGGGGAGCTAACCCGCGGGCGCCAATCGGCGGCTGACCGGGCAAGGAGGAGTGACTTGATCGACGAGCGCGGACACGACGACCAGGCGACACCGCCGTCGGGCTACGACGCCCCGACCGGCGAGCCGGAGACGGTGTCCTGGGAGTCGCCCGGGTCGCAGGAGACGCGTGAGTCGCAGGCGCCCCCGCCGCCGCCGACCGAGGCGGACCGCGTGCCCACGCCGTGGGAGCTCCAGCAGGAGCAGGGCGGCCAGGAGACGGTGGCGGCCGACAGCCCCAGCCCGAGCGGCGGCGCGGCGGTCACGCACGAGCCCGACTCGAGCCGCGGCGCCTGGGAGGCGGCGGAGAACCGGCGCGCCGGGGAGCTCGAGGGCGAGGCGGCCAAGCCCTCCGGCGACGAGGACGACGAGTACCGCTGGCACACCGACCGCACCGGTCGCAGCGAGAGCGCCGAGTCCGACGCCGTCGAGTTCATCGA
>DASVVS010000180.1:0-23374 GCA_036386455.1 Thermoleophilaceae bacterium | reverse complement strand
GGCCTAGAGCTCCGCCAGGTCCGTACCGAGATCCCCGAGCGCCGCCGGGTCCGGCGTGCCGCCCTCCGCCATCCAGCGGCGCGCGTGCATCAGGTCCTCGGGGCGGGCGACCGTCACGGCGGCCACGACCCGGTCGCCGTCGAGCGAGAAGGCCGTGAACTCGCCGTCGTCGAGGGAGCCGCGGATCACCTGGCGCTCGCCGGTGCCGATGCCGACGTACTCGAGCTTGGCCCAGTCCGCGAGCTCGGCCCAGAAGTACGGCACGGCCTCGTGCGGCACGTCCGCGCCAAGCATGTTGCGGGCGGCGGTCCGACCGTGCTCGGCGGCCACGTCCCAGTGCTCGATCCTCACCGGCCGCCCGTGCAGCGGCGAGTCCCACTCGCACATGTCGCCCGCGGCGTACACGCCGGGCACCGACGTCTCGAGCCGCGACGAGCACGCCACGCCGCCGTCCTCCCCGAGCTCGAGCCCGGCGCCGCGGGCGAGCATCACGTCCGGCATCACGCCCGCCCCCACGACCACGAAGTCGCACTCGAGCTCCAGCCCCTTCTGGCTGACCACCCGCGTCACGCGCCCGTCGGCGCCCTCGTAGCGCTCGAGCGAGTCGCCGCCGTGGGCGGTGACCCCGTGCGACTCGAGCAGCCCCTGGAAGAACCCGCCCACCTCGTCGCCGAACTGCGGCGAGAGGCACACGTCCTCCTGCATCAGGATCGTGCACTCGACGCCCATGGTCGTGAGCGTGGCCGCCACCTCCGACCCGATGTAGCTGCCGCCGATCAGAACGGCGCGGGCGCCGGCGGCGGCGTCGGCCCGGATCGCGTCGGCGTTCCCGTACGAGCGCAGGTAGTGGATCCCGTCGAGGTCGCCGCCGTCGGCCCGCAGCCGGCGCACGTTCGCGCCGGTCGCCAGGAGCGCCTTGCCGAACCCGACCTCCTCGCGCGTCGAGAGCTTCGCCACCCGCTCGCCGGCGTCGAGCTTCATGACGCTCGTCCGCGTGAGCAGCTCGACCCCGCTGCGCTCCCACCAGCCCGGCTCGACCGACACCATCCCGTCGCGCTCCACCCGCCCGGCCAGGTACTCCTTCGACAGCGGCGGCCGCTCGTAGGGCGGATCGGCCTCGCGGCCCACCACGAGGATCGACCCCTCGGCACCCTCGCGCCGCAGCGTCTGCGCGCAGCGCGCACACGCGATTCCGCCTCCGATCAGGAGGAAGTCGGCGAAGCGGTCGGGCACGGCTAGCCCGCCGCCGACTCCTGACGCGCCCGGAAGGGCGCGCTGACCTTCTCCTCGAGCCCGGTGTCCAGCACCACCAGCACCTCGTCGCCGGCCTCGATCACCGAGTCCGACAGGGGCACGAAGCCGGTCCCGTCGCGGAGGATCGAGATCACGAGCGAACCCTCGGGCAGCCCGATGTCCTTGACCTCCGCGCCGTCGGCGGCGGAGCCCGCGGCCACCTCCACCTCGATGATCTCGAGCCGCTCCTGGGGCAGGTCGAGCAGGTGCAGCGGCCCGTAGCGCGGCACCTCGTGCTCGATCAGGCGCAGGATCAGGTCGGTGGCCGAGACCGTCGGCCGGATGCCGAGCAGGTCGAAGTGCTGGAGGTTGCGCGGGTTGTTGCAGCGCGCGATGACGCGCTCCACGCCGTACTTCTCGCGCGCCACCTGGGAGATCAGGATGTTGTCCTCGTCGTCGCCGGTGACGGCGATCACCATCTCCGCGCGCTCGATCCCGGCGCGCTCGAGCACCCACAGCTCGGAGCCGTCGCCGTAGTGGGCGGCGTGCTCGAGCTCCTCCTCGACGGTCGCGTAGCGGTTGCGGTTGGACTCGACGACCGTCACCTCGTTGCCGCGGCCGATCAGCTCGCGCGCGAGGTTCCATCCGACCTTGCCGGCGCCGACGATCAGGATGTACATCAGAGAGCCACCTACCCCACAGCCTCCGTGAGCATGTCGATCGCGAGCTTGGTCGGCGAGACCGTGCGCAGGCCCTGCTCGGCGTACCAGTCGGCCCGCGCCGGGTCGAGCACGCGCACCACCACGCGGTCGATCTCGAAGCGCCGCTGCGCGATCTGGGCGATCACGAGGTTCGTGTTGTCGCCGTCGGTGGAGGCGATGAAGGCGTCCGCGCGGTCGATCCCGGCCTCGAGCAGCGCGTCGATCTCGAGCGCCGTGCCGACCGTGAACGAGCCGCCCATCTCCTCCCAGGTGCGGTCCTCGCCGCGCTCGAGCTGCGCGACCGCCTCCGGGTCCTCGTCGAGCACGGACACCTCGTGCCCCGCGGAGAGCATCCGCTTGGCCACGGTCGACCCGACGCGGCCGCATCCGACGATCAGCACGAACATGAGGCGCAATCTACCCGCTTGCGGGTAGACCAAGACGGATCTAGGGGGCTACCCCCTCGCGCTCGCCCTCGTCGCTCGCGGGTGATGCGGTCAGGATCACCCGGCAGGGCGCCTTCTCCAGCACGTAGCGCGTGGTCTCGCCGAGCGCCCGGTTACGGGGCTCGCCGCGGCCGCCGAGCAACGTCCCGCCGCGCATCCGCGTGGACGGCTCGGCCGCCAGCACGATCGCCTCCACGCCCCTGCGCTTGGCCTCGGACACGATCGCGGCACCCGCGGCGCGCGCCCGGACCATCGCGGTCGCGACCACCACGCCCTCGTACTCCTCCCCCACCCGCTTGGCGCGCGTGACCGCCTTCTTCGCCTGCGCGATCTGCTCGTCGGGCACACGCGCGTCGAGCGGCAGCGACATCGGCACCTCCACCACGTAGAGCGCCTCGATCACCGCGCCGCCCTCGCCCTCCTCGCCCTCCTCGGCGGCGAGCCGCCCCGCGGTGCCGACGATGTCGTCGTCGAGCTCGGACCCGAAGACCGGGACGAGGATGCTGCCGTACTCGGCTCCCCCGCGGCGGTCCTGAAGCGCCTCCTGGGGGATCGCGTAGCGGGCGCGCAGCGACTTGCCCTGGCTCAGCCGGTAGGTCGCGTAGAGCACGAGCCCGCTGAGCATCCATAGACCGCCTACGGCCCGGGCGCCCTCGTGCAGCACGATCACGCTGACCCAGGCGGCGAACGAGCCGAGCAACCCGATAAGCGCCGGCAGCGGGACCGACCCACCGCGCACCGGCACCGAGAGGGGGATCCGGAACGGCCGCGGAGCCTCGCGCTCGCGGAAGCGCAGCACGATCACCGAGGCGTGCGCGAGCGTGAACGCCAGCATCGCCCCGAAGGCGAAGATGCCGGCAAGGAACTCGATGTCCGAGCTGAACGCGAGGCCGAGCGCGATCCCACCCGCGAGCACGATCGCGATGTACGGCGTGCCGCGCGTGCGGTCGAGGCGGCCGAGCACGCTCGGGATCTGGCGGTGGGTCGCCAGCGAGTACGTCAGGCGGGCGAGCCCGAGCATCGTCCCGTTGACCGCCTGCACGAGCACCAGGGCGCCCATGCCACCGACCACGTAGCGCAGCGACTCGCTCAGCCACGCTGGTTCGAAGCCCGTGACGATCCCCAGGATCGGAGCGTCCACGTGCGCGGTGCCGAGCGCGGTGGCACCGTTCTCGACGGGCAGGACCATCAGCCCCACCGCCGACATCCCGACGAGCGCCACCACGACCGCGAGGATCGTGAACACCACGAGCCGCCGGAGCCCGCGACGGCTGGCCCGCACCTCGCCGGCCAGCCCGGAGGCCGCCTCGATGCCGAGGAACGCGACGGCCGCGAGCACCGCCGCGAACCACAGGTCCGACCACGTCGGCTGGTCGCCGAAGTCGATCGCCTCGACCACCTCCCCCGGCCGGTACTCGGTCGCGAGCCCGATCGCGACGATCACGGCCATCAGCGCGAGGTTCACGAGCCCGAGGCGCGCCAGCCGCCCGAAACGGCTCGCGGACGAGCCGCGGATGTTCGACCATGTGACGAAGCCGATCACGAGCGTGGTCGCCACCAGCTCGACCGGGGGCTCGCGCAGCTCGCCCCAGAACGCCGCGAGGTAGTGCGAGACCGCGAAGGACCCGATCGCCATCACGATCAGGTAGTCGAGGAGGATCGCCCAGCCGGCGATGAAGCTCCAGAGCTCGTCGAAGGCGTAGCGCGCGAACGTCGAGGCCCCGCCACGCTCGGGGTGGATCGAGTTGGCCTCGACGTACGTCATCGTCGTGATGACGAAGAAGACGCCCGCCACGCCGAACACGAACGGCGTGAGCGCGAGAGCGCGGCCGGCGACCACGCCGAGGATGAAGTAGATCGACGCGCCGAGAGCGCTGAGGCCGATCGCCGCGAGCGCGGTCTGCCCGAGCCCGCGCGTGACGCGCATGCGCGCCTGCGCCGGGATGGCGGAGGGCGTGAGCCGGCCCTGAGTCACCGGCGCCTGGCGAGCTCGGCCGGGCCGCCCGCGAGGTAGGCGCGGCCGGCCCCAAGCACGACGAACGCGACGCCGACGAGGACGCCGAGTGCCAGCGGACCGCCGCCGCGCACCAGCGAGCTGACGACCATCACCGCCCCGAGCAGGCAGATCGCGAGCCCGAGCAGACGGGTCGAGTGGCGGTAGGCCCGCTCCACAAGCGCGATTCTACGGCGCGGCGTGAGTGGGTTTCTCGCGCGGCGACGCCTCGATGATCACTCGGCACGGGCGCGACTCGAGCACGGTCTCGTGCGTGCGTGAGACGACGGGTGCGCCGCCGCGGCGCGAGGGCGTCAACGGCATCACTATCGCCCGCGCCCGCATCGAGCGGGCCTCGTCCACGATCCGCCGCCCGGCCTCGCCCGGGCGCACCTTCTCCCAGTGGCCGGTCACCCGCCGCCCGCCGAGCACGCGCGCCGAGTCGATCGCGGCCAGCGCTCTGGCCTCCTGCTCGGGCAGGGGCGCGTCGATCGGCGCGCTCGCCGGAACGGTGATCGTGGCGACCACGTGAATGCCGCGCCGGCGCCGCGCCGCCAGCTTGGCGGCGGTCGCCACCGCCTGGGGCGAGTAATGGCCGTCCTCGAACGCGACGAGCACCGACTCGTACTCCACCTCGCGCTCCACGACCGGGCCCGGCGCGATGATCTTCGTCGTCTGGGTGAGGCTGAGGCCGAGGCGCCGCCGGTATACGACGTAGCTCGTCAGCCCGAGCGCGAGCCACAGCGTGCCGGCGATGAGCGTCGTCAGGTTCAGGACGTTCACCACCACGAATGCGAGACCGGTGCCGAGCGCCCCGAACACGGCGAACAGCGGCACCCGCTCGCCCCGGATCGTGATGTTGCCCGGTGCCGTGTACGGGCGCTCGTGCTCCGGGAACTTACGCCGCAGCTGGATCAGTGCGAGGTGCGCGACCGTGAACGACAGCATCGCCCCGAACGCGTAGATCGTCCCGAGGAAGTCGGCCTGCCCCGGCAGGATCGTGAGGCAGGCGATGAAGCCGAACACCGCCAGCGCGATGTACGGCGTCTTGTAGCGCGGGTGCAACCGCCGCAGCCCCTCGGGCAGCTGGCGGTACTGGCCCATCGAGTAGGTGAGCCGGGAGACGCCGATCAAGCCCGCATTCGTCGCGATGAACAGGATCGTGGCCGCCAGGACCCCGACGTAGATCTCCACGCCCGTCTGGAACGCGCCGAGGTCCATGCTCTCCACGACGCCGAGGATCGGGTCGCCGGCGAACTCCCCGGCCAGCGCCGTCTCGCCATTCACGACCGGCATCGCCGAGAGCGCCACGACCGGCAGGAACGCGTAGATCACCGCCACGGCCACCACCACGCCGGCGATCGCGCGCGGGATCGTGCGGCCGTAGTCGCGCGCCTCCTCGGCGAGATTGGAGACCGTCTCGATTCCCGTGTAGGCGACCATCCCGACCGGGATCGCGATCAGGAAGTCGCCCAGCGTCGGGTTCGTCCCGAAGTCGACGTTGTCGATGAGCGTCTCCGGCGACAGGACGAGGAAGCAGCCGACGACCACGAGCAGGACCTGGGTAAGGAAGTCCGCGACCGCGAGGAAGACGTTCAGGCTCGCGGCCTCCTGTATGCCCACGACGTTCACTGTCGCCAGCACAGCCACGATCACGATGCCCGCGACGATGTCGCCTGGCGACGTGCGCAACGGCTCCCAGAAGACGCCCAGGTAGTGCGGCACGAAGAACGCCGAGATGGCGACCGTGATGATGTAGTTGAGCATCTGGCCCCAGGCCGCGAAGAACGACCAGAACTCGTTGAAGGCGTGACGGGCGAACGACGACGAGCCGCCGGCCTCCGGGTACATCGCCGTCGCCTCCGCGTAGGTGGCGGCTGTGGCGGCGAAGATCAGGCCCGAGATCAGGAAGACGACCGGCGTCATCCCGAGCGCGAACACGGCCACCAGGCCGAGCGCGTAGTAGATCGAGCTGCCCACGTTGCCGTAGGCGGTGCTGAACAGCGCGCCCGTCCCGAGGACGCGCTCCAGTCCGGCGTGGGCGGGGCGGCGCTCTGCCATGCGGGCGCAAAGCTAACGCCCGCGGCCCCCGACCCCGGGGACCGGCGCGGCGGCGGCCTCCGCGCCTACGTGAAGACGGCCTCGTAGCGCGCCGCGCCGTCCTTCGGCTCCATCGGCACGAGGAACAGCTCGATCCGGCCGAGTTCCTCGTGGTCGAGCGGCCAGACGCTCTGCGGCAGGAGGTGCTCGGACGGCCCCGTGAAGAGGACCGAGAACGGCTCGCGTCGGTCGGCGCGGCCCCAGTCCTCGGGCATCCCGCTCACCTCCGCGAGGGTCAGCTCGAGCACGGCGTCCGCGAACTGGATCGTGAAGGCCTGGCCCTCCCGCCCCGCGAACGTCTCGACGGTCACGTCGGCAATGTCCACAGAAACACCCTATAGCCCCGGTTCACGGCCCCGAAAAGCGAGGAGCCCAAGGAAGCAGGGGCGAAGCCAGCCCGTGGGCTGGCGAGCCCCGATGACGCTGGGATCCGACGCTTTGCAGGGGCCGTGGGCCGGGGCTAGATCAGGAACGGGATGATCAGGAGGGCCACGATGTTGGCCACCTTGATCATCGGGTTGATCGCCGGGCCGGCCGTGTCCTTGTACGGGTCGCCCACCGTGTCGCCGGTGACCGAGGCCGCGTGGGCCTCCGAGCCCTTGCCGCCGAACTCCCCGTCCTCGATCAGCTTCTTCGCGTTGTCCCACGCGCCGCCGCCGGACGTCATCGACACCGCGGCGAAGAAGCCGACGATGATGACGCCGATAAGCAGGCCGCCGAGCGCCCTGTACGAGAGCAGGCCGACGATCACGGTCACGACGATCGGGATCAGCGACGGCAGGATCATCTCGCGCTGCGCGGCGCGGGTCACGATCGCCACCGAGCGGGCGTAGTCCGGCAGCTCGGTGCCCTCCATGATCCCGGGCTTCTCCTTGAACTGCTGGCGGACCTCCTCCACGACGCCGCCGCCGGCGCGGCCGACGGACTCGATCGCGAGGGCCGCGAACAGGTAGACCATCATGCCGCCGATCAGCAGGCCGACCAGGACCTCCGGCTGGGAGATGTCGAAGGTGGCGAGACCGAGGTCCGTGTTCTCCTTCACGGCCTCCTCGCGCAGCTCGATCACGAACGCCGCGAACAGCACGAGCGCCGCGAGAACGGCCGAGCCGATGGCGTAGCCCTTGGTCACGGCCTTGGTCGTGTTGCCGACCGCGTCGAGCGGGTCGGTGATGTCGCGCACCTCCTGCGGCAGGTCCGCCATCTCGGCGATGCCACCCGCGTTGTCGGTGATCGGGCCGAAGGCGTCGAGCGCCACGATCAGGCCGGTCAGCGAGAGCTGCGCCATGACCGCCACGCCGATCCCGTAGATGCCGGCCAGCTCGTTCGCGGCGAGGATGCCGAGCGCGAGCAGGATGGCCGGAGCGGCCGTGGACTGGAAGCCCTGGGCGAGGCCCTGGATGATGTTGGTCGCGTGACCGGTCTGCGAGGCCCTCGCCGTCGTGCGGACCGGGCGGAAGCGGGTGGACGTGTAGTAGTCGGTGATCACGAACAGGCCGGCCGTGATCCCCACGCCGATCAGCGTGCAGAGGTAGAACTCGATCGCGCTGGGCGCGGTGTCGCCACCGAGCAGGAAGTTCGCGTTCTCGCCCGCCGCGCTCAGGTCGTCGGTCAGCCACAGGGTGACCGGCAGGAACGCGAGCGCCGCCAGCACGCCGGAGACGATCAGGCCCTGGTAGAGGGCGCGCTCGACGTTGCCGGTGGTCGTGCGGACCGCGTAGGTGCCGATGATCGAGGCGATCAGCGACACGCCGCCGATCACGAGCGGGTAGACCGCGGCCTCGCCGATCTGGTCGAACGTCAGCACGCCGAGCAGCATCACCGCCACCGCGGTGACCGCGTAGGTCTCGAAGAGGTCGGCCGCCATGCCGGCGCAGTCGCCGACGTTGTCGCCCACGTTGTCGGCGATCACCGCCGGGTTGCGGGGGTCGTCCTCGGGGATGCCGGCCTCGACCTTGCCGACGAGGTCGGCGCCCACGTCGGCGGCCTTCGTGAAGATGCCGCCGCCGAGTCGCGCGAAGACCGAGATCAGCGAGCCGCCGAAGCCGAGCCCGATGAGCGCGTCGACCGCGTCCTTCTCGTCCACGTCGAGGAGCAGCAGCGCGCCGTAGTAGCCGGCCACGCCGAGCAGAGCGAGCCCGGCCACGAGCATGCCGGTGACCGCGCCGCCCTTGAAGGAGATGTCGAGGGCCGGCGGGATGCCGCCGCGGGCGGCCTCGGCCACGCGGGTGTTCGCGCGTACCGACACGTTCATGCCGATGAAGCCGGCGGCCGCCGACAGGGTGCCGCCGATCACGAAGCCGATCGCCGTCTCGATGTCGAGCGCGATGGCCAGCACCACGGCGAGCACGATCGCGACGTAGCCGATGATCGTGTACTGGCGCTTCAGATAGGCCTGCGCGCCCTCCTGCACGGCCGCGGAGATGCGCTGCATCTCCTCGTTGCCGGGCGACTTGCGCAGCAGCCAGCGCGAGGTCACGATGCCGTAGACGAGCGCGGCCCCTGCGCACAGGAGCGCGAAGATGATGCCGTAGTCGGTCAGGAAGTCGGTCAAGGAAGATCCCCTTAGGTGTGAGTCAGGGCCGGCGGCGCGTGTCGGCGCGCCTGGCCGGCCGGGCGCCAATGAGCCCGGCTGAGCGGCCGAGCAGTCTAGCGTGGCCCTGGGAGAAGACCAGCGCGAACATGACAAGAACCGCGCCGGCCGGCTCGTGCCAGGCCACGTCCTCCCCCAGGACGACGATCCCCAGGACGGTCGAGAAGACCACGATCAGGTAGCCGACGGACGAGCCGGTGGCGGCCCCCGCGGCGCGCACGACGCCGAAGAACATGATGTAGACGACGCCCGTGCCGAGGATCCCGAGGGCCAGCATGCTGGCGACCGCCTCTCCGCTCAGTCCCAGGTCCGGGGACGTGGTGAACGGGGCGATCACGGCGAGCTGGGCGGTCGCGCAGGTGAGCTGGCCTGTCGAGATCACCAGGCCGCTCTCGGGGCGGCCGGTCAGGTAGCGGCGGCTGAACACGAGGCCGATCGCGTAGCAGGTGGCCGCGAGCAGGAACGCCATCTGCCCGGCGAACGAGCTGCCGCCGACGCCCTCCCAGGGGCCGAGCACCACGACGATGCCGGCGAAGCCCATCACGAGGCCGGCGACCTGGTCCCGGGTCGGGCTCTCCTCGCGCAGCGCGACGGCCAGGAGGACCAGCACGATCAGCGGGGTCGTGCCGTTCCAGATCCCGGCGAGCACCGAGGACGCCCGCTCCTCGCCCCACGCGAAGCACACGAACGGGATCGAGTTCCAGAAGACGGCCAGCAGCGCGAGCTGGCCCCAGAGCCGCGGGTCGCGCGGCAGCCGCTCGCGCACCGCGATCACGATCAGGTGCAGGGTGATCGCGCCGAGCGCAATCCGCCCGAGCGCGACGTAGAGCGGCGGCAGCTCCTCCCCCGCGACCTTGATAAGGACGAAGCTCGAGCCCCAGATCGCCGCGACCGCGACGAACTGGAGCTGCCATGGGAAGCGGCCGGTCAGGTGCCCGGAGGCGTCCAGATCTTGGCGCGCGCCTTCGCGCGCTCGGCCTCGTCGTCGGGCTGCCCGGCGGTCTGACCGGGCTCGCCCTGGGGCTGCTGCCCCGGCTCCTGCTGCGCCTCCTGCTCCGCGCCGGCCGCCGCCTCACCGGCGCCCTGCGACTCGCGCACGAACGCCATCTGGAGCTGGCTGAGCGCGTCGCGGACGGGCGTCTGCACCTCGTCGGGGAGCAGCGGCATCAGCGCCCGCGTGCCCTCGATCGCGGCGCGCACCTGCTCCAGGTCGTGTTCCTCGGCGAGCTTTTGGCTGCCGAGATTCACCAGCGTCACCGCGGTCTGCACGAGCACGTCCGGCACGGTCAGCCGGCGCATCTGCTCCTCGAATGCCGCGCGCAGCTCCTCCTCGGTCGGTTCGCGTGCGCTCAATTCGTCACCCCCTGGGCTGCGTAGGTCGTCTGAGTCGTCGCCACCTCCGCGGCGAACGCGTCTTGTATGGAGCCGCCGCCCTCGAGCACCTCGCGCTGGCGCTGCGCGCCGCCCTGGTCGGGCATCGCGGGGTCGATGCCGAGCGCGTTGCGAGCCGGCGCCGTCCAGGCCAGCAGGCGGTCGGGCAGCGCGGCGGCGGAGAACTCCTCGCCACGATCGAGGTCGATCATCCGGCCCCCGAGCCCGTAGCGGATGGCGCGCCAGAGGTTCTCCTCCACGAGCCGCTGCGGCGCGGGCTCGGGCGCGACGCCGTCGTCGTGGTCGAGCGCCGCCTGCGCGATGCAGGCGACGGCCAGCCCCGCGACGGCGGTGGAGTCCTCGGCGCTCGTCTGCGCGTCGCAGATCCGCAGCTCCACGGTGCCGAAGGCGTGGTGCGGGCGCACGCTCCACCAGAGCTGCGTGTGCTCGACGATCGAGCGGGTGCGCACGAGCAGGTCCACGTGGTCGGCGTAGGTGGCGAAGTCGCCGAACGGCTCCGGAATCCCGCAGCGCGGGAAGCTCTTCGTGAAGATCTGGCTGCGCGCGGAGGCGAGACCGGAGTCGAAGCCGTCGAGGAACGGCGAGTTGGCCGAGATCGCCAGGAGCTCGGGCAGGACCTGGCGAAGCCGGTCGCAGACGGCGATCGAGCGGTCGGCGCCGCGGATCCCGACGTGCACGTGGATGCTGAAAGTGTTGTTGCGCCGGGCGACGTAGCCGAGGTCGTTCTCCAGCCGCCGGTAGTGGTCGGTGTCGATGATCCGCTGCTCCCACCACGGGCTCCACGGGTGGGTGCCGGTCGCCGACAGCTTCACGCCGTGGTCGCCGGCCAGGCGCACGAGGCGGGCGCGCGCGTCGTTCTGGCTCGCCAGCGCCTCCGCGAACGTCTCCCCCTTCGCCGAGCGGATCTCGATCTCGGAGGAGATCAGCTCGCCGGCCACGCGGTCGCGCAGCACCTCGTCCGCATCCGCCGCGTCCTTCAGCTCGGGATAGCGCTGGGCGAGCGAGAGCGTCTCGGGATCGAGGATGCCGAACTCCTCCTCGATGCCCACGGTGAAGTCGGCGGAGTCCTCGAAGGCCTCCCTGGCGCGCTGCATGTCCAGCATGGTGATGAGAGAGGGGTCAGGTCAGGTAGAAGTACAGCGCGTACAGCAGGTCGACGGCCGGGCTCGAGGTGTGCACGGTCACGTCCGGCGGCACCTGGAGCAGCGCCTCCGAGTAGTTGAAGATGATCTTCACGCCGGCGTCGACGAGGTCGTCGGCCACGCCCTGCGCCGCCTCGGTCGGGACCGCGAGCACGCCCACGACTATCTGCTCGTCGGCCACCACCTGCGAGAGGTCGCCGTACGGGCGGACCTGGAGCGCTCCGACCGGCTCCCCCACCTTGGAGCTGTCGGCGTCGAAGATCGCCCTGATGCGGAAGCCGTGGTCGGCGAAGACGTCCGAGCCCGCGATGGCCTTCCCGAGGTGGCCCGCGCCGAAGAGGGCGATGTTGTGCTGCCCGGCGGTGCGCAGGATCTTGCGGATCTGCGTGAGGAGCGCATCGACGTTGTAGCCCACGCCGCGCTTGCCGAACTTGCCGAAGCCGGACAGGTCGCGCCGGATCTGCGTGGAGTTGACGTGCGTGTAGTCCGCGAGCTCCTGCGAGGAGATCGTGTCCTTGCCCATCTTCTTGGCCTGCGTGAGGACCTGGAGGTAGCGCGAGAGGCGCGCCGCGACCCCGAGCGAGAGGCGGTCGGTCCCGCCCTCGGCGAGCAGCGGGCCGCCGTCGAGCGCATTGAAGCTCACGCGCGCACTCTATCGAGGCGCTGCGCCAGCTCGGACCCGTCCACGTGCAGCTCGAACGCCTCCTCGCCCTCGATCTCGACGACCGGGATCCGCTCGCCGTAGCGCGCCCAGAGGCGGGGGTCCGACGAGACGTCGACCTCGGTCAGCTCCAGGTCGCGCCCGGCGCGGACGGCGTCGATCTCGGCGCGCGCCTCGTCGCACAGGCAGCAGCCGGGCTTTCCGTAGAGCGTGAGCTGCGTCATCGGAGCGTGAAGGGGGGCGACTGGGCGGTGGCGGTGCCGCCGGAGGGGCCGCGGGCGGTCACGCGGAAACGGTACTCGCCGGGGTCCAGCTCGTCCTCTCCCTGCGAGGCGAGCGTGTACGAGTACTGGCCGGGCAGCAGGTCGGGCGCGCCGCCGGGCGGGGTCAGCTCGCGGGCCACGCGGCCGCGGCCGTCGACGATCGCGAGGGTCAGCGAGCCGACCGGCTCCACGGCCACGGCGCCGCCCGTCCGCCTGACGGAGCCGACCGAGAAGCGGACCCCCTCCACGGCGCCCTCGCGCTCCACCGTCCGGAGGTCCTCGACCTTCGGCGGCGGCGGCGTGGCGAGCGGGACGAGCAGCGGCACGCTCGTGCGCGCGCCGCCCGTCGCCTGGGCCGTGAGGCGGCCGGCGGCGAAGCCGGTACTGCGGGCGGTGGTGCCCTCGAGCCGGAGCTCCACGCGCGCGCTGCGACCGGGGCCGAGACGCACGCGGTCGCGTGCGGGGACGGCGCGCAGGCCGGGCGCATCGAGGCTGGCGGAGAGGCGAAGGTCGACCGGCTTCGAGCCCGGGTTCGAGAGTGCGACGGTGGCGGAGCCACCGGGCGGCGGCGGGAAGCCGACGGCGCGCGGCTCGGCGACGGCGGGGGCGCGGGCCGCGGCGGCGGGGTCGGCGAGGCCGGCGCCGGCGGCGAGGAGGGACGAGGAGCCGGCGGGCGCGGCGGGGCCGGAGCCGGCGGGCGCGGCGGGGCCGGAGCCGCCGCCTGAGCCGGAGGCCTCGCCGGGGCCGGGGGCGGCCACCGGCTTCGCCGTACCCGTCAGCGCCGCCGCCAGCTCGCGCGCGTCGAAGCGCGGCGCCGCCTCCCTCACGCGCACCGCCGCCGCGGCCACCCGCGCGGCGGCTATCGAGGTGCCGCTGGCGAAGACGCTGCCGCCGCCCGGCGCGCGCGTGCGCGCCGTGGCGGGCGCGACCAGGTCCGGCTTGGGGGCGAGTGCGTAGGTGGGCCCGCGCGACGAGGTGACGGCCGGCCTCGCCTGGCCGCCGGCCTCGCGATCGTCCGGCTCCGACACGAAGGCGAGCCCGCCCGGCGACTCGGTCAGCTCGAGCGCCCGCCGCGCGTCCTCGCCGGCGAGACCGACGACCGGGATCGGACCGGCGGCGCCGGCCGGGAGCGGCGGGGGCTCGTCCCCGTCCGGATCGCACACGATCAGAGCGGCCGCGCCCGCGCCCGCCGCGGCCACGGCCCGCTGCGCCAGCGACGGCCGCGCCGCGCCCACCTGCGCCGGCACCACCACGACCCGGTCGCGGGCCTTCGGCGCGGCCTCCACCGTGAGGTACTCGAGCGGGTCGCCGCCCGCAGCTCGGGCGGGCGGGCGCGGCGATGCCTGCGACGGGCCCGCGAGCGGCGTGGCGGGCGCCCTGAGCGCGCGCCCGCCGCCGCCGAGCAGCGCGCCGTCGAGCTTCGCGTGGCCCTCCTCCGTGGCGATGCCGATCTCCACGCGCGGCGTCGCCGGGGAGCGCCCAGGCCCGCCGGGCGACCCCTCCAGCGCCCCCACCGCGAGCGCGGCCGGCGCGGCGGCGGGCGAGCCGATCGTGCCGTAGAGCCCGCCCGCGGCCCCCTCGTTGCCGGCCGGAGCGATCACGAGCGTCCCGATCGAGGCGGCGGCACGGACGGCCTCGGCCTCGGGCGAGTCCTCGAAGCCCGAGTAGGGCGAGCTGACCCCGACCAGCGCGATCGGGATGCGATCGTCCACGGCACCGTCGAAGTCCGGGTCCACCGCGCGCTCCAGTCCGAGCAGGAGCTGGTCGCTCGTGCCGACCTCGAGCTCGGGCGCACCCTCGGCGTCGCGCTGGCGGCCGGCCACGCGGATCGACGCGAACCGCTCGCCGCGCGGCAGCTCGGCGGCCAGCACGCCCGCCATCGCCGTGCCGTGCACCTCGCGCCGCCGGGGGGACGGGTCGCGGTCGCTGCCGACGACGTCCCACAGCGGCACCACGCGGCCGGGCGCGGCGGCGCGGTCCACGCCCGAGTCGAGGAGGGCGATCGAGGGCCGGCCGCGGCCGGCGGCGCGGCCGCCGCGCGACTGCACGCGCGGCGCGGAGGGGTGGAGGCGCGCGCCGGGGGGCAGGCCCGCGGAGGGGCGCAGGCGCGTGGCCGCCCGGACGCTCGCGGTGGCCCCGAAGAAGCGCCGCACCGGCTCCGACCGCAGGCCGAGCCCCTGCACGGCGGGCAGGTCGCCGCTGGCGAGCGTGACCGCGAAGCCGCTCCACGCGCGGGCGTAGATCACCGGCCGAACGGTCTCTACCTGCTTGGCGCGCAGGGCGCTCAGCAGCGACTCGGCCTCGCCGCGCAGGCTCGCCACATGCGCGCGCTGGGCCGCCGGGCCGATCTCCTCCGTGGCCATCCGCTCGCCGAGCGAGGGCCGCTTCAGGTCAACCAGCACGCGCACCCGGCCGGCCGCGGGAACGCGCGGGCTGCGCCCGTCGGCCGCCACCGACGGGCCGGGCCGCGGGTCCTCCCCGTCGACGAGCATGAGCGCCACCACCGCGACCGCCACCACGGCGAGCGAGGCGGCGGCGAGCCGGAGGCGGTCGCTCCCGGCCAGCCGGGCGCCGCGCCCCCCGCCGGCCAGCCGCCCGCCGCCGGCCAGCCGCCCGCCGCCGGCCAGCGCGCGCCGCAGCCGCGAGCCCTCAGGCAACGCGCGCCGTGGCGTCGAGATCGAGATAGCCCGGGTAGGCGATCGGCTCCAGATAGCGCGCGACGGCCCCGATCATCGCCGCGTTGTCGGTGCACAGCTCCATCGGCGGCACCCACAGCTCCACGCCCAGCTCGTCCGCCAGCTCCCCCACCCGCCGCCGCAGCTCGGAGTTGGCCGCCACGCCGCCGCCGATCGCCACGCGCTCGACCCGCTCGCGCTCAAGCGCCTGCCGCAGCCGCGCCACCAGCGAGCCGACGATGGCGCGCTGGTACGAGGCGGCGAGGTCGGCACGCCGCTCGGCCGCGGCCTCCTCGCCGAGGTCGCGCACGCGGTAGAGCAGCGCCGTCTTCAGGCCGCTGAACGAGAGGTCGAGGCCGTCGCCGGGCGCCGCCTGCGGGAAGCTGAACGCCTCGGGGTCGCCCTCGCGCGCGAGCCGGTCCACCGCCGGGCCGCCGGGGTAGCCGAGACCGAGCAGCCGCGCGCCCTTGTCGAACGCCTCGCCGGCGGCGTCGTCGAGCGTCTGGCCGAGGATCGCGTAGGCGGGCGGCTCCTCCACGCGCGCGAGGAAGCTGTGCCCGCCGCTCGCGACGAGGCACAGGAACGGCGGCTCGATCGGGCGCTCCCCCAGCGTGCTCGCCAGCACGTGCCCGGCCAGGTGGTCTACCGGCGCCAGCGGCAGACCGCGCGCGGCGGCCAGCGCCTTGGCGGTCGAGACGCCCACCAGCAGCGCCCCGATCAGCCCCGGCCCGCGCGTGACCGCCACGAGCTCGGCCTCGTCGAGCGAGGACGAGGCCCGCTCGAGCGCGTCGTCCACGACCGCGTCGATCAGCTCTAGGTGCCGCCGCGAGGCGATCTCGGGGACCACGCCGCCGTAGCGCTCGTGCAGCAGCCCCTGCGACGCGACCACGTTCGACCGGATCTCGCCCGCGCGGCTGACGACGGCTGCGCAGGTGTCGTCGCAGCTCGTCTCGATCGCGAGGATCACGCGTGGGCGGCCGCCACGCCGCCCGGCTCGCCGACGCCGGGCACCGTGCGCCACATGATCAGGGCGTCTTCCTTGTTGTCGTGGTAGTAGCCGCGCCGCAGCCCGGCGGAGTGGAAGCCGAAGCGCTCGTACAGCGCGATGCCGGCCTCGTTCGACATGCGCACCTCGAGCGTGTACTGCGCGCCCGGCCGGTCGGCGCTCTCGAACAGGCGGTCGAGCAGCGCGGTGGCCACGCCCTGGCGGCGCAGCGCCGGATCGACCGCCACGTTCATCACGTGCCAGACGGTGTCGTAGCGCGAGCAGATCAGGTAGCCGACGATCCGCTCGTCGCGCATCGCGGCCAGGCAGATGCCCGCCGGCTTGGACAGCTCGAGCACGAACATCGCGAGCGACCACGGCGTCGGGAACGAGCGGCGCTCGATCGCGATCGCCTGCGGCAGGTCCGAGTAGGCGAGGCGGCGGATCTCGAGGGGCTCTCTCATGCGCTCTGGGGCTGGGCGTCCGGTGATCGGAGGTAGTCGGGGAGGACGGCCTCCGGAGGGACCGGCGGGACGGTCGCCGCGAGCCGGCAGACGTGCAGCGCGCGGA
Source organism: Thermoleophilaceae bacterium (assembly GCA_036386455.1). GTDB lineage: Bacteria > Actinomycetota > Thermoleophilia > Solirubrobacterales > Thermoleophilaceae > AC-37. The sequence goes on along the minus strand of DASVVS010000180.1, from coordinate 6,623 downwards.
CCGCGTGCGTCTGCGACCCGTCGGGCTCCACCCGTACGCCGGCGGCCTCCAGGACCTCCCGGAATCGTACCGAGCCATCGCCCGCCGCCAAAGGGCTGACAGAGGCTTCCCGCACGCGCTCGGCGACCGCCTCCGGGGCCGCCGCGAACGGCTCCCACCGGATGCCCTCGCCGTACAGCGCGGCGAACACCTCGCCCCTGCGCGCGTCGATCAGCGCCAGCCGGTGCGGCGCGTCGATCCCCTCGGCCAGCGCGGCGAGCGAGGAGACCGGGTGGACGGGGAGCCCGTGGGCGTTCGCGAGCGCGCGGGCCGTGGCGATCCCGACGCGCAGGCCGGTGAAGGTGCCGGGACCCACGCCGACGGCGATCGCCTTCAGATCCGCGAAGCCGAGACCCGCGCGCCCGAGCGCCTCAGCCACGCGCGGGAGCAGCTCGCTGCCGTGCGCCGGCCGGGTGGCGAGCTCCTCGGGACCCGGCACGTGCTCGAACGCCTCGCCGTCGCCGCGCAGGACGCAGACGGACGTGGCGGGGGTGGCGGTGTCGAAGCCGAGGACGGTCATTCGACGGTCACAACACGCCGATCGCCGCCGAGGTGCTCGATCGTGACGCGCGCGGCGATCCGCGGCAGGGCGTCCAGGGCGCTCCCGGGCCACTCCACGAAGGCGATCCGGTCGGGCGTGAGGTAGTCGTCGAGCAGCGCCGGGTCCTCGCCGGCCAGGCTCGGCAGGCGGTAGAGGTCCAGGTGGGCGATCTCGAGCTTCCCCCGGGCCCGGTAGACCTGGCCGATCGTGAACGTCGGGCTCGTGACGGGCTCCTCCACGCCGAGCGCGCGGCAGGCACCGCGGACGAAGGTCGTCTTGCCCGCGCCCAGGTCGCCGCTCACCACGACGGCATCGCCCTCCCGCAGACGGGGGGCAACCGACGCGCCAGCTTCGGCAGTTTCCGCTGCATCGGTGGTAATCAGCCGCATCTTGTGGACAGACTGATAGCGGAGACCAGCCGGCCTCGAGGGGAGGATGTAGGGTGGAAGCCAGATGAGCACGCTCTCGCTCGAGACGCGTGAGGAGGGGGAGCAGGTTCGCATCGCGCTCGAAGGCGAGCTCGACCTCTCCAGCGCGCTCACGTTCGACGAGGAGATTCGGCGCGCGGAGGAGCGCAAGCCGAAGACCCTCGTGATCGACCTGAGCCGCCTGAAGTTCCTCGACTCCACCGGCCTGCGCCTGATCATGAGCGCGCACGCTCGCGCGAAGACGCGCGGCCACCGGCTGGCGGTCGTCGAGGGCGGCCACGCCGTGCAGCGGATCTTCCGCCTCGCGGGCGTGAACCGGCGCCTGGACATCGTGCCCGGCCCCCCGGCGACCTGACCGGGGTCACTTCCGTCCTCTATGAGGACGCAATCGACCCCGGTCGCGCGACCGGCGTGCTCATAGCCGCGCGCCGGCCGGTCCAGGCGGGCCATCACCAGGATCGCCGCCCCCAGTAGCGCGAAGGCGACCGCGGCACCGAGCCACAGGTACGGGTTCGAGAACGTGAAGCTGTCGAACCAGCCGGCGTCCTCCTCGAAGACGCCGGCGTAGGCCGGAGCGCCCTCTGAGCGGTTGAAGTACGCCCCCTCGATCGGGGGCACCTCGCCGACCTCGAAGCCCGGTTCAGGTAGGTGACGATCGCGCAGACGGCGGCGGCCAGCTCGGCTACGAGCCCGGTCGCGGTCCAGCGGCTCACGCGGAGCCGAACAGGCCGAGCTGGGGCGGCGGGTCCGGGTCGGGCGCCCCTCCCATCGACGCCGCCATCGCCGCGAGCGCTGACGGCCGCTCGCGGTCCCTCGCGCGCTCGCGCTCGCGCTCCAGCAGCCCCGGGATCCGGCTGAAGTCCGAGCGGAGCTGGTCGAGCACCTTGGGCGTGCGCAGCGCGGCCGCCGGGTGGAAGAGCGGGTAGAGCACGACCGGCCGCCCCGCCACCACGCGCTCCTGCGGCCGACCGCAACAGCGCGTGATCCCGACCGGCGAGCCGCTCAGCAGCTTGGTGGCGAAGTTGCCGAGCGTGCAGATGACGAGCGGCTCGATCAGCTCGATCTGCCGCTTCAGGTACGGCTTGCAGGCCTCGATCTCGTCCGGCTGGGGATCGCGGTTGCCGGGAGGCCGGCATTTGAGCGTGTTCGCGATGAACGTGTCGCGGTTTCGCTCCATGCCCACCTCGCCCAGCAGCTGGTCGAGCAGCTTGCCGGCCCGGCCGACGAACGGCTTGCCCTGACGGTCCTCCTCCGCCCCGGGCGCCTCGCCCACGAACATGAGGTCGGCGTCCGCGTTGCCCATGCCGAAGACCGGCTTGGTGCGCGTGGCGCCCAGGCCGCAGCAGCAGCCCGCGCAGACCTCGCGGTAGAGCCCGACGAGCTCCTCGCGCCGCTCTTCTGGCGTGCGATCGCTCACGTTCCGCAGGTTACGCGGCCGATCGGCCGTTTTCGGGCCTCGCCGGGGGGTATCCTGTGTATCCAGGCCGCTACCTCCGTGGAGCGGACCGACCCGAATCACCCATCGACTGCCGCCCCGATGACCGCCGACGCCGGTTCGACGCGTACGCCCGCCCGCATTGGGATAGTGGGCCGTGGACGCGTGGGCAACGCCCTCGCCGGCGGCTTGCGCCGGGCCGGGCGCGACGTCGAGGGCCCGCTCGGCCGCGGTGAGCAGCCGAGCGCCCGCTTGGTCCTGCTCTGCGTGCCCGACTCCGAGATCGAGGCGGCGTGCGAGGTGGTCGCGGGCCACGCCGCGATGGTCGGCCACACGAGCGGCGCCACGCCGCTCGGCGCGCTGCGTGCCGCCGCCGAGCGGGGAGCGGAGGTCTTCGGGCTGCACCCGCTGCAGACGGTCGCGGGGGGCGAAGCCGCCGCGCCGGGCGAAGCGGCCACGCCGGGCGAAGCCGCCGCGCCGGACGAAGCGGCCACGCCGGGCGAAGCCGCCGCGCTCGCGCTCCGCGGCGCCGGCGCCGCCATCGCCGGCTCCTCCCCCGCCGCCGTCGCCACCGCGCGGGCCCTCGCGGAGGACCTCGGGATGGAGCCGTTCGAGATCGACGACGAGCAGCGTGCCGCCTACCACGCCGCCGCGTCGGTCGCCTCCAACTACCTGCTCGCGCTCGAGGCGACCGCCGAGGAGGTCGCCGCCGGCGCCGGCATCGACCCCGGCGACGCCCGCGCGCTGCTCGGCCCGCTCGTGCGCCAGACCGTCGAGAACTGGCTCGCCCGCGGCCCGGCCGAAGCGCTCACCGGCCCGGTCGCCCGCGGCGACGAGGGCACGGTCGAGCGTCAGCGCGAGGCCGTCGCGGCCGCCGCGCCCGGAGCGCTCCCCCTCTTCGACGCGCTCACCGAGCGCACCCGCGAGCTCGCGAGGGTGCCGGCATGAGGACCGTCCGGACCATCGGAGAGCTGCGCGCCGCCCTGGCCGGCCGCCGCGCGGCGGGCGACATCGGCCTCGTCCCCACCATGGGCTACTTCCACGACGGCCACCTGAGCCTCATGCGCCAGGCGCGCGAGGACTGCACCACGGTCGTCGTCTCGCTGTTCGTGAACCCCACCCAGTTCGGCGAGGGCGAGGACCTCGACGCCTACCCGCGCGACGAGGCCCGCGACGCCGCGCTCGCGGCCGAGCAGGGCGTGGACCTGCTCTTCGCCCCCGCGGCCGAGGAGGTCTACCCGCCCGGCTTCTCCACGACGGTCGAGGTCCGCGGGCTCACCGACGTCCTCTGCGGCGCCCACCGCCCCGAGCACTTCAGCGGCGTCACCACGGTCGTCACGAAGCTGCTCAACATGGTTCAGCCGAACGTCGCCTACTTCGGCCAGAAGGACGCCCAGCAGGCGATCGTGATCCGCAAGCTGGTGCGCGACCTCGACATCCCGGTGCGGATCGACGTGCTGCCCACCGTCCGCGAGCCGGACGGCCTGGCGCTCAGCTCGCGCAACGCCTACCTCAGCGCCGACGAGCGCGAGCGTGCCACCGCGCTCAGCCGGGCGCTGCAAGCCGCGGGCGCCACCGTCGCCGGCGGCCGCCGCGACGCGGCCTCGGTCCTCGCCGCCGCCCGCGCCGAGCTCGAGGCGAGCCGGATCGAGCCGGAGTACCTCGAGCTCCGCTCGGCCGACGACCTCTCGCCCGCCGAGCGGGTGAACGGCAGAACTCTTCTCGCAGTCGCCGCGCGTCTGGGGAGGGCGCGGCTCATCGACAACACGATCCTCGGAGACCCGAACGGGGGGCACCAATGAGACGGACCATGTTCAAGTCGAAGATCCACCGAGGCCGGGTGACCGGCAGCGACCTCAACTACGTGGGGTCGATCACGGTGGACGCCGACCTGCTCGACGCCGCGGACATCCTCGAGCACGAGCTCGTGCACGTCCTCGACATCGACAACGGCGCGCGCTTCGAGACCTACACGATCGCCGGCGAGCGCGGCTCGGGCGAGATGTGCATCAACGGCGCGGCCGCCCGGCTCGTGCACAGGGGCGACAAGATCATCGTCGTCTCGTACGCCGAGTACGACGCCGAGGAGCTGAAGAGCTACGAGCCGCGCGTGGTGCACGTGGACGAGGACAACCGCATCGTCACGGTCGACGACGCCGTCGCGGAGCTGCTGGCATGAGCTCGGCACCGAGGATCTCCCCCGCCCCGCCGCGCAAGCGCGCGGCCGTCACCCTCTCCACGCTGGCCGAGAAGAAGGCGCTCGGCGAGCCGATCGTGATGGTCACCGCCTACGACTACCCGAGCGCGCAGGTGGCCGAGGCCGCCGGCGTGGACGTGGTGCTCGTGGGCGACTCCGGCGCCATGACCGTGCTCGGCTACCCCAGCACCGTCCCGGTCTCCGTCGAGGAGATGCTGATGCTGGCCGGCGCCGCCCGCCGCGGCCTCTCCACCCCGCTGCTCGTGGGCGACCTCCCGTTCGGGTCGTACGAGGCGTCGAACGAGCAGGCCATCGCGACCGCGCAGCGGTTCGTGAAGGAGGCCGGCTGCGACGCGGTCAAGCTCGAGCGCGGCGGCGTGTGCGCCGAGCGCGCGCGGGCGATCGTGGACGCCGGCATCCCGGTCATGGGACACGTCGGGCTCACGCCGCAGACGGCGGTGGCGCTCGGCGGTTACCGCTCCCAGGGGCGTACGGCCGACCGCGCGCTCGAGGTGGCCGACGACGCCCTCGAGCTCGAGGCCGCCGGCTGCTTCGCGATCGTGTTCGAGGCGGTGCCGTCGGCGCTCACCGAGGCGCTCATGCCCCGGCTCGAGATCCCGGTGATCGGCATCGGCGCCGGCCCGGCCGCCGACGGCCAGGTGCTCGTGTTCCACGACCTGCTCGGGATCTACGACGGCCACGCCGCCCGCTTCGTCAAGCGCTACGGGAACGTGCGCGAGGCGATGGTCGGCGGGCTGGAGGCGTTCGCCGCCGACGTGCGCGAGCGCCGCTACCCGGAGCCCGAGCACGGCTACACGATGGCGCCCGACGAGGCCGAGCGGCTGCGCGCCGTGCTGGCCGAGCACGAGCCGACGAGCTGAGCTGACCGGGCCTCCGGCTCCCGCAGGAGCTTTGTGCGCTCGCGCGTGTTCGAGCGGGCGTGATTCGCGTTCTCACAGCCCTCGCCGCGGCGGCGCTGCTCGCGCTCCCCTCCACCGCGTCCGCGGCCAGGCGCGACTGCTGGCCCAAGGGCACCCAGACCCTGAAGCAGAGCGATCACGCGCGCGTGTGGCAGGTCGACCTGGGCGACGAGCGCCGTACCTACGGCTGCCTCTACAGGACCGGGCGCCGCGTCGCGCTCGACCAGTTCAGCAGCGGCGGCCAGGCCTACAAGGACTCCGAGCCGCCCTACCGGCTCGCCGGCCGCTACGTCGCGCAGAAGGCGGCGTACGTCCCGGGGGAGGCGTACCAGGGCTGGGAGTACGGGATGGACGTGATCGACCTCCGGACCGGGAGGCTCGTGCGGGCGGCGGGATACGCGTGGAACGACGGCGAGGAGTACGACCCCGAGACGCCGCCGCGGCCCGGCTTCCGCTCGATGGTGCTCACGAGCTCCGGCCTGCTGGGCTGGATCTCGACCTACTCCGGCGAGGACCAGGCGTGGCGGCTCGACTCGCGCGGCGCCAAGCGGCTCGATCGCGCGCCCTCGCGGAGCTTGAGGTCCCTCCATGCGGCGGACGGCCGTCTCGAGTGGACCAACGCCGGTGTGCGCAAGCGCGCTAGCTTCCGCTAGGTGACCGTCCACACCGGCGAGCTCCGCTTCGAGACCGAGGGCGACGGGCACGTCACCGACCTGACCGAGGGAGTGGCCGCGATCGTGCGACAGTCGGAGATCAAGCACGGCGTGGTCTCGGTGTTCGCGCCGGGCGCCACGGCGGCGGTCACGACGATGGAGTACGAGCCGGGCGGCGTGCGCGACCTGCGCGAGCTGCTCGACCGTCTGATCCCCCGCGAGGGCGACTACGAGCACAACCGCCTGAACCACGACACGAACTCGCACGCGCACATGCGGGCCGCGATCGTCGGCCCCAGCGAGACGATCCCGATCGTCGCCGGCGAGCTGCGGATGGGCACCTGGCAGCAGGTGGTGATGATCGACTTCGACGACCGCCCGCGCAGCCGTGCGGTGGTCGTGACCGTGAC
>DASVVS010000179.1:0-50031 GCA_036386455.1 Thermoleophilaceae bacterium | reverse complement strand
GCCGAGAGGCGGGCCGAAGCCCGCCTCTCGGTACTGCTCGGTCTTGCTAGACGGAGTGGCTTGTTACCACTTGCCGTTGGTCGGGCAGCCACCCTCACCGGTCGGCGTGCAGGAGCGCGAGGTCGCGCCCGTGGAGGCCTTGGTGATGGTGAACGTGTGCGGCGTGGCGCCGCCGGCCTTCGAGCGAGCGACGACCGCGTAGGTGGTCGCCGTGGCGCCGGTCGAGATCTCGACCTCGCCCGGGTCCGCACCGTAGGTCAGGCCCGTGTTGCCGAGCTCGGTCTCGGTGTCGCAAGCGACGTAGGTCTGCTCGGTCGCGAAGCACGACTCGACCTGGCTGACCATGTTGCGCGAAGCCGACTTGGCGTCCGCGTCCTGGCCCTTCTCCTGCTGGCCCAGGAAGGCCGGCAGAGCGATCGCGGCGAGGATGCCGATGATCAGGATGACGACGAGGAGCTCGATAAGGGTAAAACCGCTCTCCTCGTTGCGAAGCTTGCGCAGCATGTTGGATCTCCTGGAACTTGGGGGAAGGCCAGCGACGCTGACCCGTGGAACTTGCCCCAGGTATCGGCGCCAGATGCAGGGCCTTTAGCCCCCGGTTGGGGGACTGCCGCCTAGCGGTGGCGCTGGCGCAGTCCGGCGGCGAGCTGAGCGCCGTCGAGATCGCCGCCGGCGACGCTCTTCGCCAGACGGCGCGCCACCACGCGATCGACCACGCCGGGGAGGTGCCGCGCGACCGCGATCTGCAGTGCGCCGCCGCGCGTCACGGCCACGTCGCGGGGAGCGTTCGGCGACTCCGCCGCCCTCACGATCGCCGCGATCACCCGCTCGAGCGGCTCCTCGCGAGAGAAGCCCTCCAGCCGCAGCCCCGCCTCGCGCGTCGAGTCGTGGATCGGGGTGCGCACGTACGCGGGGTGCACGCAGCTCACGCCCACGTGCGTGCCGTACTCGGCCCGGAGGGCGTCGGCGTAGGCCACGAGGGCGCGCTTCGACACCCCGTAGGCGGCCCCGAGCGGCAGACCGAGGAACGACATCCGCGAGGCGATCATCACCACGCGCCCGCGGGCGGCGACGAGCTCGTCGATCGCCTCGGCGGTCACGCGCCAGGCGCCCAGGAGGTTCACGTCGAGCATCAGGCGAACGCGCTCGGTGGGCGGCTCGCCGGCGCTCGCGGGGCCGCCGATGCCGGCGTTGTTCACGAGCAGGTCGAGGCCGCCGCCGAGCCGTTCCACCGCGGTGGCCACCGCACCGGGCACTGACGCGTCGTCGGTCACGTCGCAGGCGAGCACCTCGGGGTCGCCGGGGTCCGGCCGCAGGTCGAGCCCGGCCACGGTCCAGCCGCGCGAGCGCAGCTCGGCCCGCAGCGCCGATCCGAAGGCGCCGCTCGCGCCGGTCACGAGCGCGCGCCGGCTCACGCCGCCACCCAGCCCGCGGCGCGTGCCCGGCCCGCCTCTATCTCCTGCGCCAGCTCGTGCATGTACAGGTCGAAGTCGACCCGCATCGAGGGGCGGCCGTGGGGTCCCCAGCGCTTCAGCGCGCGCTCGCGGCGGCGGCGCGTCTCGGCTCGCATCTCGTCCGGCGGGGGCGGCGCCCAGCGTCCGCTCAGGTGCTCGGCGAGCAGGGTCGACTGGCGCTCGATGATCGGGAAGGCGCTGCCGGTCGACTGCATCAGGCCGATGAAGAACAGGTCGTCGCGGTCGAGGTGCAGGATGCGCTTGTAGAGCGGCAGCTCGCGCGGGTCGGCGCCGACGATCGACTCCTCGAGGAACGGGATCTCGACGGCGTACCCCGTGCACCAGACGATCGTGTCCACGGCCTCCTCGCTGCCGTCGGCGAAGCGCACGCCGTCGCCGGTGAAGCGCTCGATCCCGGGCTTCGGGGTGACCTCGCCGTGGCTTATGCGGCTCAGCACCGTGTCCGTGATCGTCGGGTGCGACTGGAACAGGCCGCGGTCCGGCTTCGGCAGGCCGTAGCGGTCCGGTGGCCCGACGGTGACGCGCAGCAGCGCCTCCGAGATCGGCTGGCGGATCCACCACGGCACGTTCACCGCCGCCCAGGGCCGCACCACCTGGTCGGCCGGGCGGCCGAGCAGCCGCTTGGGGATCACCCAGCTCCCGTGCCGCACCGAGAGCAGCGCGCGGTCGGCTGCGTAGGAGGCGTCGGTCGCGATGTCCATCGCGCTGTTGCCCATCCCGACCACGAGCACGCGGCGCCCGCGCAGCTCCTCCGGACCGTCGTAGTCGAACGCGTGCAGCTGCCGCCCGGCGAACTCGCCCGGGTAGGGCGGGTCGGGCCAGCGCGGGGCCTCGTTGTGGCCGTTGGCCACGACCAGGAGGTCGAACGTCTCCGTGGCGCCGCGGGCCAGCTCGACGTCCCAGCCCCCACCGTCGCGCGGGCGCGCCGCGGTCACCTCGGTGGCGAGCCGGATCCGGTCGCGCAGCCCGAAGTGGTCGACGTAGCCCTCGATGTAGCGGCCCACGGCGTCGCGGCTCGGGTAGTCCGGAGTCGAGTCCGGCATCGGCAGCTCGGAGAACTCGGTGCGCGCGCGGCTCGTGATCAGGTGGAGCGAGCGGTAGGCGGCGGTCGGGCGCTCCTCCAGCGTCCAGACGCCGCCGACCCGGTTGCCGCGCTCGAAGGCGACGGCGTCGAAGCCCGCGTTCGTCAGGGCGCGCAGGGCGGCCAGGCCAGCGGGTCCGGCGCCGACGATCCCGATGCGCATCTGCCGCGCATCCTAAGCCCCGCGCCGGGGTCGCGGCGGACGGGGCCGGGGTCGGCTAGTACGCGGCGGGCGTAAGCGGGCCGCAGCCGTCGAGATCGGCGCGCAGCCGGTCGGCGGTCTCCGGCGTGAAGCGGTCGTTCTCGACCATGCGGTCGATCAGGGCCTCGGCAGCGTCGAGCGCCGCGCGGGCGTCCGAGTCGGCCGTGAGGTCCTCGCAGAAGAACAGCGCGTCCGCGGCGTCGCGGATCGTCTGCTGCTCGTCGGTGTGCAGCTTGCTGGCGGACAGATCGTCGACCAGCTTGGTCACCCGTCCGTATGCCTGTGAGCGTTCTGAGGTCATCGCTTCTCTGAGGGTAGTGTCGGCAGCGGCGAGCGTTTCCGTGAGACAGCTCACTTGCAGCCGCACGATGGCCTCCGCCTCCTTGCCGTAGGGTGTGGCAACGCGCCAAATTGGCGCGCAAGCGACAGGGGCGCTCGGAGGAGAGCAAATGGCAAAGAAGCTGAAGGTCGCACAGGTGAAGTGCATCGAGGAGACCACCGAGCCCGGAAGCGACGATCCGTACATCGTCGCGTTCGTCGGGAAGAAGAAGACCGGGCAGGCGGACTCGGTCCTGACGGTCGGGCCCTCACCGTGGCGCAACATGAGCTCAGGCGCCGTCCGGGACACGGACATGACCATCACCGACTACAACCCCGATCACTTCTACCTGGTGGCTCTCGTGGAGCTCGACGTGAACAAGGACGTCGACGCGGCGACCCGGAAGAGCATCAAGGATTGGGTCTCGCCGTTCTACCGCGCCTACGCGGTCGACGGCGCGTCGAACCAGCAGATCGCGACGAACATGAAGAGCCAGCTCGACGTCGCCCTCGACAGCTACCTCGACAACGACGACCGGGTCGGCGCCACCAAGCACCTCCAGTTCGCGTCGCCGCCGGCGACGAAGACGTTCCGCTACATCGGGGACGGCGGCGACTACAAGTTCTGGTTCAAGGTGACGGCCAGCTAGCGAGACCGAGAGCCCAGTGCCGGACTCGAACCGGCGACCCCTTCCTTACCATGGAAGTGCTCTACCAACTGAGCTAACTGGGCGGGGATGCGTGAGCTTAGCCCGTGATCGGCACGGCGGCGCTCCGGCCTGAGCGCCGGCCGGCTGGGTCCGGGGGCCTACTCCTCGGCCAGCACGATCACGCGGTCGTCGGCCTGGAACGACACGCTGCGCGACTTCGGCGGGTTCAGGTCGTAGCCGCGCGGATCGTCCGGATCGGTCGTCACGCGGAAGCCGACGGCCACCTCGCCGCGGCGTGCCGCCGCCTCGACCACGGTCGCGAACGTGACCGGGCGCCCGAGCCGCACGTACTCCCCCGCCGGGCGCAGGTAGATCTCCGACCCGTCCGCCGCGAAGAGCTCATTGAAGACGGCCGCCAGCCGCTCGTTCTCGGAGAGCTGCGTGAGCATCAGGCTCAGGACGCGGTCGCTGACGATCACGTCGTCCACGCGCGTGACCTGCGCCAGCTCGCGGTTGCGGTCGTCGAGCATCTCGCTGGTCAGCGTGGGTGCGTGACCGTTGCCGTCGCGCGCGACGATGTCGCGCACGTGCAGCAGCGTGACCAGCGTGCGCGCGTCGGCGCGCTGGTGGTCGAGCTGGTCCGAGTACGGCATCACGATCACGTGATCGAAGCGCGGAAGGCCGATCCGCTCGAGCGTGCGGCGGTCGGTGGTGTTGCCGTACTCGACGTCGATGCCGATCGCGCCGCAGTCGTCGCACTCGCGCGCCACCGCCTCGCGGGCGAGCGGGTAGTCGGCGACCACCGTCACCGAGGAGCCCTCGGTCAGGTAGCGCGCGAACTCGTTGATCACGGAGCCGGTCCGGGCGTTCCAGCCGAGGATCAGCACGCGCGCCGGCTCGTCGGGCGTGCGTTGCGCGGCGACGATCGCCTCCTCGTCCACGACGGGGCGCGCCCGGCCGGCGCCCGCGAGCCGCGAGTCGTCCTCGGCGATCGCCACGACCTCCGACCCCGGGACGATCTCCTGGTCGGCCGGCGGGTTCAGCGAGATCTTGCCGAACGCGCGCACCCCGATCACCGCGCACTCCTCGTACGCGAGCAGGGCGTCGCGGAAGGTGAGGCCGTCGAGCGACGGGTCGCGGTGCATGTAGACCTCGTCGCCCTCGAAGTCGAGCAGGTCGATGTAGACGAGCGACGCGCCGCGCTGGCGCGACGACTGCACGAGCAGCCGGCTGATCGTCTCGCGCTTGTCGACCAGCACGGCCTCGTCGCCGCCGACGAGCCGCGCGGCCTCCATGTTCGAAGGATCGTGGATCTCGGCGACGATGCGGTACGGCGTGTCGCGGCGCCCCGGCGAGCGGGTGAGCGCGAGCAGCGTCTTGATCACCTGCGAGTCCGGGTCGCCCTCGTCCTCCGGCGAGAGGATGATCACCGCCCGCGCGCTCTCGGGACTCGCGATCCGGAGGTCGCTCAGGTCGACCGGGCTGCCGGTCCTGCAGATCACCCGCGTGTTGCGCAGGTCGCCGGCCTTCACGCGGATCGCGTCCTCCATCTCCACGCGGTCGCGGTCGGCGAGGATCACGACCGACGGGTCCGGCTCGTTCTCGTTCGCGATCGCCAGCTCGGAGAGCACCGTGAAGACGGTCTCGGACCAGCCCAGAACCAGCGTGTGGTCGCGCTCGAGGACCACCGAGCGGCCCTTGCGGAGCTCCTCGATCTTGCGGTCGAGCCCGGTCGCGAGAACGCCGATCAGCGCGCTCACGATCAGGAGGCCGGCGATCGTCAGGAGCAGCATCAGCGCGAGGAACGGCCACTTGCCGTCGTCGCCGGCGACGGTGCCGGGGTCCATGGCGTGCAGCAGGCTGTTGAAGAGCTGCCGGATCGCGCCGGGGCGCTCCCCGTCCTCGCGCTCCGGCGCGAAGTCGCCGAGCAGCACCACGATCGAGAAAAGGACGACGAGCGCCACGGTGGCGGCGACGAGCCAGCCGATCAGCGCCGGGGTGCCCGCCGACATCGTGTTGTCGAAGCGGTAGCGGAGGCGTTCCCCCAGGGAGGGGCGCGGCGGCTGCTCAGGCGGGGCCATGGTCCCGCGGAGGCTACGCACGCGGCGGCGCAACCGTCCTGCCCGTCCTGCATCCTTCGGCCCTCCGTACCGCTGAGGAGGCCCGATCTTGCTGAGTCACTCGTTCCGCCGGCTGCTGGTGGTGACCGCCTGCGCGGCGCTGCTGGGCGCGGGCTGCGGCGGCGGCGGCGGCGGCACCGAGCGCTACCGCGAGGATCTGACCGAGGCCAAGGAGAAGTTCGACACGATCCTCGAGCAGGCGGCCCAGCCCGGACGCACGCCCGACCAGCTCATGGGCGACCTGGGGCGCCTCCGGAGGGGCATCGCCGAGTTCAAGGGAGAGCTCGCGAAGCTCGACCCGCCCGCCGAGGCCGAGAACGAGCAGAAGGCGGTGGACGAGGCGCTCGCGGAGTACGACTCGGCCGTCGGCTCCACGACCGCGGCCGTGCAGGCGGAGGACCGCGATGCCGTGGCCGCGGAGGTGGCGCGGGTCCAGACGACGGGCGCCGCGCTGGACCGGGCGCTCGAGACGCTCGTCGCCGCGGTGGACTGACGCCGGCGCGCTAGCGGAGGCCGGCCATGTAGGCGAGGCCGCGCTTCACATACGACTGCGTCTCGGCGAACGGCGGGACGCCCCTGTGCTTCTGGACGTTGCCGGGCCCGGCGTTGTAGCCCGCGAGGATGAACGCGGGGTGGTCGCCGAACATCCGCTTGAGGTCGCTCAGCAGCGCGGCGGCGGCGCGGATAGCGTCGCCGGGCGCGTAGACGGACTGGCGGCCGTCGCCGTCGCCGTCGCGCGCGTAGGCCTGCCAGGTGTTGCCGCAGCTGCGCACCGTGCACATCTGCATCGGGCCGGAGCAGCAGCCGGCGCCGTTGATCCCCGAGTGCACGCCCGGCAGCGTCGAGCGGCCGTGGTCGGACTCGATCTTGCCGACCGCCGCGAGCAGTCGCCAGCTCAGGCTCTCGGCGGCGCCGGCGGCGCGGTAGTTGCGCATGTACTCGCCGGGGATGTCGGAGTTGTTGGGGCCGGGCTTGCCGGCGCTCGGCTCGTCGCCGGAGCGCGGGTCGCGGTCGCCGCCGGACTTGGAGTCGTCGCGCTTCCTGTCGTCGCCCTTCCTGTCGTCGCCCCGCTTGCCGTCGCCCTCCTTCGAGTCGTCGCCGCGCTTCGGCTCGTCCTTGCGATCCTCGCCCGGCCTGGGCTCCGCCGCCGGGCGCCGGGCGCCGGGGGTCGCTCCGCCGGTCGGGGCCGAGGGGCGGCGGGTGGAGCGGTCGCCGCCCGTGCGCGGGCTCGCCGGCGGCGTGCCGGGGGTGGTGCGCTGGCCGGGGGAAGCGGTTCCGCCGGGGACGGCACGGCCCCCGGTGCTCGCGGCCGGCGAGGGCGGTGCCAGCGCGGCGGCGAGCACGAGGACCACCATCGCGACGACGGCTCCGTAGGCACGCAGACGCAGCCCTGCGGCGGCAGGGGCATGGGCGGCGGCGGCCGTTGCGATCCTTCGCGGCGGCATTCGCGCTCCTATCGGCGCGCGGGCGGAAGCCCTTAGCCGCGGGGCGGGGGGTTGCAGCGCGGGGCGGGGGGTTGCGGCGCGGGGCGGCCGCTTGCACCTTCACGCCGCCGCTCCGGTTAGGGTGCGCGGTATGGCGCCAAGTGCGTCAGAGACGGAGGGCTACTTCCCGCGCGGGGAGTCGGTCCTGCGACGCGTGCACGGCGAGCGGGCCGTGGGCCGCCTCTACGGCCAGCGCGCGCTGCTGATCCAGGCGTGCCATCCGCTCGCGTTCGCGGGGTTGACCGCCAACACGCACGGCCACGCGGCCCCGTTCCGGCGGCTCGCGCACACGGCCAAGACGATGGAGACGATCTTCTTCGGCACTCGGGACGAGGCCGACCGCGAGACCGCCCGCGTGCGCACGATGCACGCGCGCGTGCGCGGGACGATCGGCGAGCCCGCCGGCCCGCACCCGGCCGGCTCGGCCTACCGTGCCGACGACCCCGAGTTCCTGCTGTGGATCCTCGCCTGCCTGGCCGACTCGGCGCAGGCGGTCTACGAGCGCCTGGTGCGCCGGCTCACGCGCGCCGAGCGCGAGCGCTTCTGGCAGGACTACGTGCTGCTCGGCGAGCTGTTCGGCCTCGATCGCCGCCACGCTCCCCCCACCTACGCCGCCTACCGCGGCTACATGGCCGAGCGCCTCGCGAGCGACGACCTCCACCTGACCCCGGAGGCGCGCGAGCTCGGGCGCACCGTCGCGTTCGCCCTGCCGCTGCCGCTGCGCCGCCAGCCGGCGCTGCTCGTGATCAACCACGCCGTCGCCGGCCTCCTGCCGCGGCCTGTGCGCGAGCTCTACGGGATCGGCTGGAGCCCGGCGCACGAGCTGGCGCTCGAGGCGTTCGCGCTGTCGCTGCGCGGCCTGCGCCCGGTCACGCCGCACGACCTGCGGCGCGGGTCGTGCGTGGACGAGTACGACCTCGTGGCGCGGACCGAGGCCGCGCGAGCGGGCCGAGCGGCGCGCGCCGCGGCCTGACTCGAAGGCTCAGGCGGGCGCGGCAGCCGTCTTTGCCAGCGGGTCCTCCGCCGGCAGCGGGCCGCGGCCCAGGATCAGATCCGAGGCGCGGTCGGCGATCATCATCGTCGCGGCGGCCGTGTTCGCCCCCACCACGCGCGGCATCGACGACGCATCGATCACACGCAGGCCGTCCACGCCGCGCACGCGCAGCTCCTCGTCGAGCACCGAGTCATCCTCGGCGCCCATCCGGCACGTGCACGCCCCGTGGTACTCGTGCTGCGCCTCGGCCCGCACCCAGGCCTCGATCTGCTCGTCGCTGCGCACGCCCGGCCCGGGGTCGATGTTGAGCACGGCCGCCTTGCCGAGCGGACCGGTCTCGGCGATCTCGCGGCACAGCCGCACCGCCTCGACCATCGCCTGCATCTCGCTCGGGTCCGACAGCCAGCCGAGCCGGATCAGCGGCTTGTCGCGCGGATCGGCCGAGCGCAGCCGCACCTCGCCCTCGCTCACCGGGCGCAGGAAGCACGGCGCGAGCGTGAAGGCCGGGTTCGGGTAGGTGCGGAAGCCGTTGTCGAAGTAGTAGGCGGCGCCCATCAGGATCTGGAAGTTGGGCGCCTCCAGGCCGGAGCCGACGCGCACGTGCGCGCCCGACTCGCCCACGTTCGAGCTGAGCTTGCCGCGCCCGCGGCCGACCAGGTACTCGAGCAGGTAGCGCGGGTGCGTGGCGTCGTGAAGCGTGATCGCGTCGCGGCACTCCCAGGTGAGCGTGCACATCGGGTGGTCGGCCAGGTGCGACCCGACGTGCGGCGACTCGACGAGCGGCTCGATCCCGACCGAGCGCAGGTGCTCGCCCGGCCCGATCCCCGACAGCATCAGCAGCTGCGGGGAGTTGAACGCGCCCCCGCTGACCAGCACCTCGCGGCCGGCCCGCGCAAGCGCCGGCGCCCCGTCGCGCTCGTACTCCACCCCGGTCGCGCGGCCGCCCTCGAGCAGCACGCGCCGCACGTGCGCGCCGGTCTCGACGGTCAGGTTGGGGCGATCCTTGACCGGGTGCAGGAACGCGTCGGCCGCGCTCCAGCGCCGCCCGCGCTTCTGCGTGAGCTGCATCGGCCCGGCGCCGTCCTGCTCGGTCCCGTTGAAGTCCCCGTTCGGCGCGATGCCGAGGGCCGCGGCCGACTCGGCGAAGAAGGGCGCCAGCGAGCTGAGCCAGACCGGGTCGGACACCGTCAGCTCGCCGCCCTGGCCGTGGAACTCGTCGCGGAGGCGCTGGTTGTCCTCGGCCCGCTTGAAGTAGGGGAGCGTCTCGGCGTAGCTCCAGCCGGGCGCGCCGTTCGCGGCCCAGCCGTCGAAGTCGCTCCGGTGGCCGCGCAGGTAGATCATCGCGTTCATCGAGCTCGACCCGCCCAGCGAGCGCCCGCGCGGCAGGTAGATCGAGCGGCCGATCAGGCTCGGCTCGGGCTCCGAGACGTAGTTCCAGTCGAGGTCGGTGCGGAACTGCTTGGCGAAGCCGACCGGCACGCGGATGTTCATCTTGCGGTCCGAGCCGCCCGCTTCGAGCAGCAGCACGCGCACGCTCGGGTCCGCGCTCAGCCGGTTGGCGAGCACGCAGCCCGCCGAGCCGGCGCCGGCGATCACGTAGTCGTAGGTCACGCGGCCGCGATCATCGCGAAGCCGCGCGCGCGGCGCAAGCCCGGGGCGCGGCGCCGCGCCTCCGGCCGCGCGTCAGCGCGTGGCGCGCAGCGTCTTCGTGCGCTTGAACGTACGCGTGGTCTCGCCGAACCGCATCGACGCGGTCGCCTTCACCTGCACGCCCTTGCGCATGTGCGCGAGGCGGCGGCCGGCGCCGGTGAACTTGAGGTTCATCTTCGCGCCGGAGCGGCCGGGTGCGATGGTGAAGTTGCGCTTGGCCATCAGCACGGTCTTGAGCTTGCCGTCGCTGCGGCGGAACTTCTTCGTGCTGCGGACCACCATCGAGCCGGTGCACGGCACCGCCGACAGGCACGAGACGCGCAGCCGCGCGCCGCCCGTGCGGCTCACCTTGAGCGACTGGCGGTTGAACAGGAAGCGCTCGGCGCCGAAGCCCGTGCCGGTCCCCGGCAGCCGCGCCGCGGGGGTGGGCGGCGGCGGGAGCGTGACCTTGTAGAGGTCCATCGTGCCGCGGCCGCCGTCGCCGACGTAGAAGTCACCGGTCGCGCCCCAGTAGGTGAACGACCCGTCGGCGTTCTTGTCGACCTTCCAGATCGCCGAGACCCACTCGTTCGCGTTCTCCGGGATGAAGTAGCCGACCTCCTTGAAGTCGATCGTCCCGTCCGCGTTCTCGGTGTAGTCGATGACGTGCGTGCCCTGCGCGTACCAGCCCATGAAGATCCGGTTCTGGCCGG
The DNA here is from genome assembly GCA_036386455.1 of Thermoleophilaceae bacterium. Taxonomy (GTDB): domain Bacteria; phylum Actinomycetota; class Thermoleophilia; order Solirubrobacterales; family Thermoleophilaceae; genus AC-37. The sequence continues at coordinate 39,365 of DASVVS010000179.1, read as the reverse complement.
GGATCTGCTGGAAAACGTGGGCGGTGCAGAGCGCTGCCTGCGGCTTGGTGCGCACCGGCACCCGGAAGATCGCCTTGGCGCCCTCCTTGGTCTTCGCGTAGGCCTTGAAGGCCTCCTCGGCGTTGGCGGGCGCCTTCGTCTGGAGCTGGTCCACCCGGTAGGCGTGCAGGCCGCCGTTGCCGGTGGGGTTGTCGACGCCCGGCGAGCACGAGGCACCCGGCGGGAGGATGCCGCCGCCGCGCTCGTCGCTCGAGATGAGGAAGCGACCGGACTGCGTGAACTCGGTCTCGTGGCTGAAGTCGATGTCCTCGCTCGAGGGGAAGGCCGGATCGGCCGAGCCCTGGGTCGTCTCGCGGCCCTGGTGGTAGGCGGTGCCGATCCACTTGACGCCCGCGAGCGAGGGGGCGCCGATCTTGATCCACTCCGGCACGTTGAGCGGCTGGTCGGCGCCGTCGCGCGTGCCGGTCACGCAGTCGGTCACCTTCGCGCCGGTCGCGAACTGCGGCGACGAGGAGCTGTCGCGCACGCGGCACGGCAGCGGGGTGCCGCGCAGCTTGTCGTCGCTGAAGTCGGTGGGCGTCCCGTTGTCGTCGAAGGCGTCCTTCATGTCGAGGACGATCGACGCGGCGCCCGACGCACAGGCGAGCCGGTCGTCGGGGTAGATCTCGGTCTCGTGACAGCCGTAGATGCCGTTGGTCTTGTTGGTGTGGCCGATCGCCATGTCGACGCTGGGGTAGCGGTAGCGGAAGACCTGCGGCCGGCAGGCCTGGCGCTTGGCCTCGACGCTGGTGCCGCTCGGGAAGTTCATGCAGCTCGACAGGTCGACGACCTCGAAGCCGTCGAGCGCGTTGCTCGTGCCGGTCTCGTTGGCCCGCTTGCGCTCCGCGTTCACGCCGATCGAGTCCGACGTGATCGCGTAGGCGATGTGCGGTCGCTTCGGGTCGACGTTGACCGTGTGCGCCTCGCCGATGTGGCTGGTCAGCCCGATCGTGACCGGCTTGGCCGGATCGGTCACGTCGATGATCTCGAGCCCGCCGCGCGGGGCGCCCGACAGGCCGAGCGAGCCGCCCTGGTCGTGGCAGCGGCCGGACGCGTCGGTGGCGTCGATGATCAGCTGCGTGTCCTTGCGGACGGCGCGCTGGTTGTCGGTGTTGAGGACCGTGTTCGCCTTTGGCGTGGCTTCCACGTCGTGCTGGAGCCCGGTCGCGTTGGCCGGGTTGCTGACGCACGACGCGGTCGGGACGCCGGTCACGTAGTGCGGGTCGTAGGCGCCCTTCGAGTCGGTGAGCTGGAAGATCGTCTGGCCGCCGGCGTTGGGCCCGACGCCGAGCGTGCCCAGCGAGGCGTAGGTGGCGCCGCCGCGCTGGAAGAAGTCGATGTCGGTGTGCGGGTTCCCGGTCGGGAACGTGCCGAGGAACTCCCACTTGATGCCCTCGATGCCGCCGGACTGGTAGGTCAGCGACGGCGGGGCCTGCGGGCTGAAGCTCGGGACCGGGTGGTCGAGCTCGTGGGCGGCCGCCGGCATGGCGAAGACCGCCGCGATCGCGGCGGCTGCGGCCGCGATGCGGCTCCTCCTGGTCCTGATGGTGCCCCTCAGCATGCTGCGCGGGGGGCTGTACCCGGGTTGCGCCGTGCCCGAAACCCCGGCCGGTCGGGGGGTGTCAGGCCTCGAGCGCGGCGAGCAGGGAGCGAAGCTCGGCGGTCATCTCGCGCATGGCCGCCCGCTGGTCGCCGCCCGAGCGGGCGACGGTCATCGCGCCCTCGCAGAGCGCGCCGAACAGCATGTGCGCGAGCGGCCCGGTGTCCCGCGTCGCGATCCGCCCGCTCTCCATCGCCTGCCGCAGGCCGCCCTCGATCATCGCCATCGAGTGGCGCTTCTCGATCTCGCGAACCGTCTCCCAGCCCAGTACCGACGGGCCGTCGAGCACCACGATCCGCTGCGCGCCCGGGTCGAGACTGCCCTCCAGGAAGGCGATGCAGCCGGCCTGGAAGCCCTTCCAGGGGTCGTCCTCGCGGCGGTACGCCTCGTGACTCGCGCGTGCGAGGGCGATCTCCTCCTGCTCGAAGACCGCCCGGAACAGGTCGCGCTTGGAGCTGAAGTGGTGGTAGAGCGCCCCTTTCGTGACGCCCGCGGCGGCCACGACGTCCTCGAGCGAGGTCGCGGTGTAGCCGTCGGCGGCGAAAAGGCGCCGGGCCGCGCCGAGCAGTTGCCCGGTGGTGGCCTCGGTGCGCTGGCGCTGGGTGCGCGTCACGCCGGGATCTTAGGTCGCCCCGCCCCACGGCGCGCGACCGGTCGTCCGATCAAATACCCCCCGTCTGGGGGGTGTGTCCGATGGGCACGTCGCGGGCATACGCCGTCTCGGTATCCCTGCGCCGTACGCGCACCACAAACTCTGGGGGGCAACAAACATGAAGCGCTTGGCGCTCGCGACGCTCGTCGTCGCCTTCGCAACCACGGCCTTCGCCGCGCCGGCCGGCGCGACCGTCACGTTCGAGGGCACGTGTGACATCGATGGGGTGTCCTGGTTCGGCAAGCCGCTGCGGCCGGTGGCTCAGGACATGGACTGGGGCTTCTACTCGAACCCGGGCGGCGGTACCTGCACCGGGCTCCTGAACGGCAACCTCGTGGTGGACGAGCCGGTCGACGTGACGGTCGACGCGCACGGGCCGATCTCGTGCGGCGTGGCGGGCTACTCGATCCGCGCTGACTTCCAGGCGGTCTTCCCGTCCATCACGACCGGCGACCAGACGCTCTCGGGCAAGCTGACGCTGGCTGCCGTAGCCGCGCAGAACGCACTCGTCGTCGAGGGCAACGAGGGCGGGCAGGCGACCGGCCGGGCCTCGTTCTTCGGCCAGAACGACCAGGTCGCGGTCCTCCAGGGCTGCCTGGACGGCAACACGATCAGGGAGCTGAAGGTGAACGTCACCGTCGTAACCGTCCTCCCGCTCAAGGGGTAGGCGTGCGAGCGGCCGGCCGCGGCACGGGAGCCGTCGCGGCCGGCCGGGCGCGCCCTGGCGCACCCGCGCCTTAGAGTCCCCGGCATGAGGGGGCTCCTGCTGGCGGCAGGACTGGCGCTTGCCGCGCTCGCTCCCACGACGGCCGCCGCGGCACCCGCGCCCGCCCCGTTCGGGAGCGGCGACCCCGGCGGCTTCTGGCAGATCATCCCGCCCGGCCAGGGCGGCTCGGTCAACTCGCTGCAGGCCGCGCAGTTCGGCGCCTCGGGCACGCGCCCGCCTCACCACGAGGACACGCGCGAGATGTACACGGACCTGCTGTACGCCACCCCCGGGCTGCGCGCCGAGCACATGGACCGCTTCTTCACCGACGCCACCTTCGGCGTGCGGGACGGCGACGCCGAGCGCACCTACAGCCCGCGCGACGACGTGACGATCGTGCGCGACCGGCGCTTCGGCGTCCCGCGCGTGTATGGGGAGACGCGCGCGGCGGGGATGTTCGGGCTGGGCTACGTCTCCGCCGAGGACCGCCTCTTCTTCATGCACGCGCTGCGCAAGTACGGGCGCGGCGAGCTGAGCGAGGTGACCGGGCCGGCGAGCGCCGGCAGCGACGCGTCGCAGTTCGCCGGCGCGCCGTACACGGAGGACGAGCTGCAGCTCCAGATCGACCGCCTAGATGACCTGTACGGGGCCGAGGGGCGGCAGATGCAGGACGACGTCGCCTCGTACGTGGCCGGGGTCAACGCGTACATCGACGCGGCCCGGCTCAACCCGTCGCTCATGCCGGTGGAGTTCCCGGCGCTCGGGATGCCGGGCGGCCCGCCCGCATGGAAGGCGACCGACGTGGTGGCGGCCACGGCGCTCATCGGAGCCACGCTCGGCACCGGCGGAGGCGACGAGATCGAGTGGGCCGAGCTGCTCGGGCGGCTGCGCGAGCGGCTCGGCGCGGCACGCGGCTGGCGCGCGTGGCGCGACCTCCGCGCGCTCGACGATCCCGAGGCCCCGGTGACGGCCCACCGCGCGGGCGGCTTCCCGTACGCGCAGGTGCCGAAGCGGGTCCGGGAGGGCTCGATCGCCGTGCCGGACCGCGGCAGCTACCGCTCCCAGGGCACGGTCGTGGAGGGGCCCGGGGCCGAGGCGGGCGACGGCGGCTCTCTAGCCGCTCTCGGCCCGGCGCTCGAGGCGGCGTTCCGCAAGGAGCACTCGAACGCGTTGCTCGTGAGCCGCCGCCACTCGAGGTCGGGGCGCCCGCTGCTCGTCGGCGGATCGCAGGCCGGCTACTGGACGCCCGAGATCTACATGGCGGTCGAGGTGCACGCCCCGTCGATCGAGGCGCGCGGCGCGACGTTCCCGGGCCTAGGCCTCTACGTCCTGCTCGGACGCGGCCGCGACTACGCCTGGACCGCCACCTCGGCCGGCCAGGACATCATCGACGTCTACGCGGTTCCGACCTGCCGGGACGAGATGCACTACGAGTACCGCGGGCAGTGCCTGGCGTTCGACGCGATCGAGAAGACCGTGTCGTGGCAGACGAGCGCGGTGTACCAGGGCCCGCCGGGCTCGATGCGGATGCGGGTGCTGCGCTCCAAGCTCGGGATCGTGCAGGGCCGCGGGACGGTCGGCGGGCGGCCCGTCGTGTTCACGCGCCTGCGCGCGAGCTACCTGCACGAGCCGGACTCCGGGATCGCCTTCGCGCGGATCAACGACCCGGCGCGCACGCGCAGCGTCGAGGACTTCCAGCGCTCGATGATGGCGCTGGCACCCACGTTCAACTGGTTCTACGCCGACCGCCGCGACATCGGCTTCGTGAACACCGGCTTCAACCCGGTCCGCCCGCGGGACGTCGTCGCGCAGCTCCCGCAGGCCCACTCGGGCAAGCGCAGCGAGTGGCGCGGCTACAAGCCCGACGGGAACCTCTTCGCGCTCCAGCCGTTCGCCGAGCGGCCGAAGGCGAAGAACGAGCCGAAGCTGACGAACTGGAACAACCAGCAGTCGCGCCGCTGCTGCGGCGGCGCACCGTACACACCGGTCTGGCGGTCGCTGGCACTCGACCGGGCGATCGACAAGCGGATCCGCCGCGGGCGCAGGATCGGGCTCCCGCAGCTCGTGGACGCCTCGATGGAGGCGGCGACCGTGGACATCCGTGCGCAGCAGGAGCTGCCGGAGCTGATCGCCGCGATCGGAGAGCCGCGGCCGGCCCTGCGCGACGCCGTCGCGAAGCTGCGCGCGTGGGTCGCCGCCGGCGCGCAGCGGATCGATCGCGACCGCGACGGCACCTACGAGCACTCGCACGCGATCCGGATCCTCGACGCCTGGCAGCCGCTGCTCGAGCGCGCGGTGCTGCGGCCCGCGCTGGGCGGCCCCGCGTTCGACGCGCTCGAGTCGATCTTCGGCCACAACCGCGACCTGCCGAACGGCACCGGCGGCGCGCACAACCACTTCGGATCGGCGTTCGCCTGGACGATGGCCGGCTACGTGAAGAAGGACCTGCGGCGGCTGCTGGGGCGCCGGGTCGAGGGCGCCTACTCGCTGCGCTTCTGCGGCCGCGGCGACCGGGCGCGCTGCTCGGGGCTGCTCCAGGACACGCTGGCCCGGGCCGTCGCGGCCGACCCGGCCGAGCTCTACGCCGACCCCACGATCTCGTCCGCTCAGTGCCAGGGGATGGACGCGCAGGCGTGCTTCGACAGCCTGCGCTACACGCCGGTGGGCCTCGTCGACCAGCCGCTCGAGCCGTGGCAGAACCGCCCGACCCAGCAGCAGGCCGTCGAGGTCGGGGGCCCGTGACCCCCAACACAGTCCCTAGGGGGTAGCCGGGCGAATTTGGGGTCGGGTTTCGGGTCGTGCCCCGATGTGCGGGGCGCGATTCCGGGCGAAAGTGGCGGCGTGCCCTACCCCACGTCACCCAAGGAGACCCCGATGAGCAGGACCATCACCGCACTGGCGGCGCTGGCGATCGCGCTCGTATGCGCCGCCCCGGCCGCGGCCAGCAACATCGTGTACGCCGGCAGCGACGGCAACGTCTGGACCTCGACCCCCGACGGCTCGTACAAGGAGCCGGTCACCACCGACGGCACGCCGGCCCAGCCCTACCGCGGCCCGACGCAGACGAACGCCGGCCGCGTGCTGTCGTGGCGGAACAAGTTCTTCTTCGTCCACGGCCTGGACGGCGACCTGAAGGCCGCCTGGGAGGCCCCGACGGGCGGCTCCTTCTACGAGCAGCCGCTCTCGGCGCAGGTGTCGCCGGACGGCGGGCTCGTCGCGTGGCACTACATCCACAGCGCGCACGCGTACGAGCGGCCGTTCTGGCGCGTGGCGTTCCAGACGCCCGACGGCGGCACGCCGTCGCCGTGCACGATCAACTGCCACAGCGGCTACGGGAACCCGCGCTGGATCCCGAACACGCCGCACGCGGGGATGATCTCCACGAGCGGCGCGGAGATCCGCGTGCAGCAGCAGGGCTCCGCCGAGCCGGTCGCGTGGGCGAGCACCGACGGCGACTTCGAGGGCTTCGACGTCTCGCGCACCGGCAACCGCATCCTCATCCTGGCGACCGAGGATGGCTCGCCGCCGCAGGGGCAGCACCAGGTCGGCCTGCTCCAGGTCTTCCAGGGCCAGGGTCCGCCCCCGGCCGCCGCGAGCTTCGTCTGCCAGGTCGTGCTCGGCGACGAGACGACGCGACCGCGCTGGTCGCCCGACGGCAGTTCGATCACGTGGAGCGACGCGAACGGCGTGTGGACCTCGCCGGCCCCGACCGCGGGCCCGGGCGGGACCTGCAACATCGCACCGAAGCTGATCGCGGCTGGCGGCAGCCTGCCGGACTGGGGCCCCGCGGCGGCGCCGCAGAAGCCGGCCGACCCGGATCCGGGTCCCGGCCCTGGCCCCGGCCCCGGTCCCGGTCCTGACCCGCAGCCCGGTCCCGGTCCCGACCCGCAGCCGGGCCCCGGTCCCCAGCCCGGCCCCGGCCCCCAGCCCGGCCCTGGTCCGCAGCCCGGCCCCGGTCCCCAGCCCGGCCCCGGTCCCGGCCCGGACCCGCAGCCCGGCGACCGCACCGCGCCTGCGGTCACCGGCCTCGCGCTCGCCAAGGCGAAGCTCGCCCAGGCGCTCGCCAAGGGCTATGGCCTGACCTTCACGACCAGCGAGGGCGGCACCGCCAAGCTCGAGCTCGTCGTGAGCGGCAAGCCGGCGAACGGCCTGCGGATCGTCGTCGCGAAGACCGCGACGGTGGCCAAGGGCAGCCGCTCCGTCGCGGTCCCCGGCAAGTACACGGTCGTCGCGAAGTTCACGGCGAAGGCGAAGGCCAAGCTGAAGAAGCTGAAGAGCGTGAAGCTCACGGCACGGCTGACCTTCACCGACGCGGCGGGCAACGCGGCCGTCGCGACGCGGGGCGCCACGCTCAAGCGCTAGCTTCGCGGGCGCGTGGGCGCTCGTGCCGAGAGCCGGATCGAGCCGGCCGCCGGGTGGGTCTTCCTCCCGGCGGCCGGCGCGCTCGTGCTGCACGCGCCGGTGCTCCGCTTCGATCTGCTGCGCGGGCTGAAGCGACCGATCGACGGCGGCCTGGAGCTGGGCGGGCGGCGCCTGCTCGGCGACAACAAGACCTGGCGCGGTGCGGTCGTGATGTTCGCCGGCGCGGTCGCGACCACCGCTGCGCTCGGCCGCACGCGCTGGTTCCGCGAGCGGCTGCCGGCCGGCCTGGCCGCCGCTCCCGCCCCCGCCTACGGGGCGCTGCTCGGCCTCGGCCTGGTCGGTGGCGAGCTGCCGACCAGCTTCGTGAAGCGCCGGCTCGGCGTCGCCCCCGGACAGCGCGCAGCCACGTGGCTGCGCGTGCCGCTGGCGGTCTACGACCAGGGCGACGTCGTCGTGGTGGGCGCGCTCGCGCTGCGCCCGCTCTGGCGCCCGTCGCGCGGTGAGCTGGCCGGCGCCTTCCTCACCGTTTCGGCCGTGCACCTCGTCTTCAACCTCGCCGGCTACCTCATCGGTGCCAGGGAGACCGCGTTGTAGAACGCGAGCGCGCCGGTTTCCTGGCGAAGACGGACGAGCGTTCATACCTTGGACGGGCCGCCATGGCCCGGCGGCTCAGCCTCCCCCGACTCGCAGGAGATCCCCATGGCAGCACGACTCGCGCCGGCAGGGCGCGCGCTCGGCGGCGCGCTTGCGGCCGCGCTGGCCCTCGCCGCACCGGCGGCCGCCGACAACATCGTCTACAGCGGCAGCGACGGCAACCTCTGGACGACCACCACCGACGGCTCCGTCAAGAAGCAGCTCACGGCCGACGGGACCGCCGAGCTTCCCTACCGCGGCCCGACCCAGACGAACGACGGCCGCGTGCTGACGTGGCGCGGGCAGTTCTTCTCGGTCCGCGGCCTCGACGGTTCGCTGAAGGCCGCCTGGCAGGCGCCGACCGGCGGCTCGTTCTACAAGACTCCGCTCGCGGCCCAGGTCGCGCCGGACGGCGGCTTCGTCACCTGGTCCTACATCCACAGCGCGCACGTGAGCGAGCCGCCGTTCCAGCGCGTCTCGTTCCAGACGCCGGACGGAGGGACGCCGGCGCCGTGCACGATCAACTGCCACAGCGGGTTCAGCGACCCGCGCTGGATCCCGAACACGCCGTACGCCGGGATGATCTCGACGTCGCGCACGGAGATCCGCGTGCAGCAGGGCGGCTCGGCCGCGCCGGTCGCGTGGGCGAGCACCACGGACGAGTTCGAGGGCTTCGACGTGTCGCGCACCGGCAACCGCATCCTGATCGTCACGACGCCCGACGGGACGCCCGCGCAGGGCCAGCATCAGGCCGGTCAGCTCGAGGTCTTCCAGGGCACGGCCGCACCGCCGGCGGGCGGCAGCGTCGTCTGCGCGGCGCCGCTCGGCGACGAGACGAGCCAGCCGCGCTGGGCGCCGGACGGCAGCGCCTTCACCTGGAGCGACGCCGCCGGCGTGTGGACCTCGCCGGCGCCCGTCGCCGGTCCGGGGGGCGTGTGCACGATCGCGCCGAAGCTGATCGCCGCGGGCGGCAGCTCGCCCGACTGGGGCCCGGCGGCGGGTCCCACGAAGCCGGCCGATCCCGGGAATCCGGGCAACCCCGGGAATCCGGGCAACCCCGGCGACCCGGGCAATCCGGGCAACCCCGGCGACCCGCAGAACCCCCCGGCCGACACCGTGGCACCGGAGCTGACCGGGCTGGCCGGCGCGAAGACGAAGCTCGCCACGGCGCTGAGCAAGGGCTACGCCGTGTCGTTCAAGACGACCGAGGCCGGGACGGCCAAGGTCGAGCTGTTCGTGAGCGGCACCACCGCGCGCGGCCTGCGGATCGTGGTGGCCAAGACGGTCCGGGTCGCCGCCGGCAGCCGCAACGTGGCGGCGCCCGGCAAGCACAGCGTCGTCGCCAAGTTCACGAAGAAGGCGAAGGCCAAGTTCAAGCGGCTGCGGAGCGTGAAGGTCTCGGCGCGGATCACGTTCACCGACGCCGCGAAGAACGCCGACGTGGCCACGAAGAGCCTGACGCTGAAGCGGTAGTCGCGGCGGGCGGCGGGTCGCTCAGTCGAGCGGCCTGCCGTCCGTCCCGCACTTGACCACGCGGCGCAGGCAGCGGCTCACGCGGCGGTTCAGCTCGCGCTGGTCCCACGTGTTGAGGAAGTCGCCGTGCGCGGTGTAGCCGGGGCCGGACGAGAGCCGCACGCCCCTGCCGCCGGCGATCGGGTAGCGCAGCTTGAACTTGAGCTGCGCCACCGGCACGGGATGGCTCTTCGGGCAGCGGTCCGCGCGGCTGTAGGCCATGTGGCTGCGGTGATCGCGGCTGTCGAGGTCGCGGCCGTTCCAGCAGTCCGGGAAGCGCAGGTGCAGCTCGAGGTCGGAGTCGTCGGGGCAGGTGACCATCGTCGGGTCGCTCTCCACGCTCGCACCGAGGCACGCCCACTCGGCGACGATCGGGTGCAGCGGGCGCTTGGCCTTGGCGTCCCCCGCGATGATCCGCAGGCCCTGCGGCAGCGAGCGCACCCTCGTCGGGTCCTCGTGCGTCGTCACGTAGTAGAAGGTCGCGCGGCGCGGCCTGACCGCCATTCCGTTCTCGTAGAGCGTCGGGAACCAGTAGGCGGCGCGGTCCGAGCTCGGGTCGCAGGTGGTCTCGCCGCGGCGCAGGCTGCTGTTCGTGGAGCGCGCTCGGGTGCTGCGGTTGCCGTAGAAGTCGTGGCTGTGCGCGGCGCCCGGCCGGCCCGGGAAGACGATCGGGTCGTCGCTCGCGCGGTGGCTGAGCGAGCAGTGGGCCACGAACTCGGAGATGCGGACGGGGGCGGCGCCGCTGGGGGCGATGGCGAGCGGGAGGAGCGCTGCGGCGGCGGACGCGATCGCGATCGCTACGCGGGGCGCGCGGCGGCGGGGCATCCCGGGGAGGTTAGGGGCTCAGGGGCGCTTGAGATAGCCCTGCCGGTAGGCCTCGGTCTGCGCGTCGTTCCAGCGCCAGAGGCCCTCGTAGAAGGGCTCGGGCAGGTTGCGGTTGAGGCCCGGCTCGAGCAGGACCGAGCCGAGGATCATCACGATCGGCTGAACCGACGCCCACGAGATGTCGGCGTCCTCGCGCATCAGGCCCTCCTCCTGGAAGCGCTTGATCTGCTGGGCGCTCACGGCCACCAGCGCGTCGAAGAGCTGCAGCCCGACCTCGTCTCGGTCCACGACCGAGCGAGCGACGTAGAGGGCGGCCATCCGGTGGTCGCGCACGGTCTCGGTGATGCGCGTGCCGAGCACGTTCAGGAGCTCCTGCGTCGGCTCCGTGCGGGCGAGATCCTCGAAGGCCTCGGCCACGATCTCGAGCACGTACTGATTGACGGACTCGCGCAGCGCCTGCTTCGTGGGGAAGTGGTGCTGGACGAGTCCAGCCGACACCCCCGCGGCCCGAGCCACGCCACGAATCGTGGTCGCACCGACCCCTTCGACGGCGAACCCCTCCAACGCGGCGTTGCGGATCCGCGCGTAGGCGGTGAGATCCCGCTCCCGCACGCTTACACTCACAATTCGTAGCGTAACCGATACAGATGTACGGCACGCCGGTACCGGTCCGCGTGCGTACACCTAAGGGCCGGCGGGCCCCGATATGGGGCTACCGGGAGCGGCTCCGCCGTGCCTGAACCGTGATGAGGCGCTTGACGGTGCGCGCCGCGATCGTCTGGCCGTCGATCTCGTCGAGACGGGCGGTCACCCTGCCGATCGCCTTGCGGCGCTGCCGGACGAGCTGCACGAGCCGCTTGGGCGGCTGCACGCGGATCGTCTGCTGCGACCCCGCCGGGACGTCGAACCTCGCCGAGGTCGAGGCCGCTCCCCTCACGCGGCGACCCAGCGAGGTGGTCGCGAGGCTCACCCTGCCGCGGCAGCGCGCGCCGGCCGTGCCCTTGCAGATCAGGCGCAGCTTGATCCGGCCACCGGAGTAGGGCACGCGGCGATGGGAGATCGTCAGGGCCGCCCGCGGCGGGTCGGGCGTGACGGGTGGCACGGGCTCCGGCTTCGGATCGGGCTGCGGATCGGGCTTCGGCGCCGGCTGCACGAACTCGACGTCGGTAGTCGCCGGCTGGTTGTCGAGCGTCGCGGTGACGGTGCTCGTGCCGGCCTGGGCGCCTGAGGTGAGGGTGGCGCTCGCGAGGCCGTCGCTCAGCGGGGCGGTGCCCGGCGCGATCGTGCCGAGCGTGGCGGCGAACGCCGCCGGGACCGCGGCGAAGAACGGCGAGGGCTGGAGGTCGCCCGCCGAGTTGCGCCGCACGCTCGCCGCGATCGCGGAGCTCGCGCCGCCGGTCTCGATCGTCGCCGGGGAGGCGCTCACCCCGAGCACGAGTCGCGGATCGCTGTCGACCGTGCCGGTCGTGGCGTCGCAGCCCGCCGACCCCGGGCCGGCGCTGCAGCCCCACCAGTTGTTCTCCGCGCCGACCGTGCCGGGCGTCGTGTTGTTCACGCCCGCCGCGTTGCCGGCGATGCGGTTGCGGGCCGCCGACACCACCGGCGAGGCGGAGCTCGAGTTGTTGCGGAAGAGATGGATGCCGTCGTCGGTCCCGGTGAGGGTGTTGGCGATCAGGCTCAGCGTCGGGAGGAACTGGCCGCCCTGCAGGAACGCGCCCGCGCGCACGCCCGCGTCGCCCGGGCCGGCGATGTGGTTCGACGTGAGGGTGGCGCTGCCGGCCGTCGCGTACACGCCGGCGAAGCGGTTGCCGGCGATCGTGTTGCCGCTCACGTTGGAGGTCCCCGCGCGCGCGAGGAACGCCGAGCGGAGCCGCAGCCCGTTGTCGTTGTTCTGGATGGTGTTGCCGGTCACGCCGACGTCCGAGTCGATCAGCGAGATGCCGGACGACTGCGACTGCGTGAGCGGGTCCGGGCCGCACGAGGCCTGGTTGCAGAGGTGGTCCTTCACCTCGCTGCCGGCGATCGTGCCCGTGATGCGGTCGCCGGTCGGAAGCGTGCCGGCGGGACTCCCCTGGGGCACGATCGCGCTCGACACGACGATGCCGTTCTGGGCGATGTCGGGCTGGGCGCCCGCGCCTGTCACGTCGACGCTCGAGAGCACGATGTGGAGGTCGGTGCTGCTGATGCTCACGCCGTTCTTCTGGAAGCCGGACACCGTGACGCCGGCCATCGCGAGCACCCGGTCGGGAGGACTCGCGTCGTCGTTGAAGACGTAGACGCCGTTGCCCACCTGGCAGCCGTCGAGCGGCGTGTGGCGGAAGCCGACGACGTTCAGGTTGCTCGCGGTGGCGCCCGCACGGCGGACCGCGAGCCCGTGGAAGTTGAGCGTGCAGGTCGGGCCGCCGCGACCCGCGCCGTCGATCGTCATGTCCTGGACGGTGGCGCTCGTCACGTCGTGCACCCAGATCACCGGCGCGTTGTCCGGCGCGAGCGTGTCGGTCGTGAACTTGCTCACCGGGTTGACGGGCGAGCGGACGATCGTCTGCCCGATGCCGGCGCCGGTCAGGACGACGCCCGGCTTCGCGATCTCCACCTGCTCCTCGTAGGTGCCAGCGGCGACCTCGACCCGCTCGCCCGGGGCCGCGAGGTCCACCCCGCCCTGGATCGTCGTCGCGTCGCAGCCGGCGGCGCAGACGGTCTTGGTGGCGGCCGCGTCGCCCGCGGACGCGAGCGAGAGGAGCAGCGCGAGAGCCAGCGTGCAGCGCCGAACGGGCGTCGTCTTCATCGGACCTCCTGTCCGGGCGCTGCGAGGGGGAACCCGCATCCTAAGCGCGCAGGCCGGCGGCCGGTAGGCCTTGCGATGATGTGGCGCGTGCGCAGCACCGACCGGGCCTGCTTCATGCACGTCCACAAGGCCGCGGGGACGAGCATGCGGAGGATGCTCGAAGCGGCACTGCCGCCGGGATCGCTGGCGCCGCGGCGGATCGAAGCGGCGAACTTCTGCGGCTTCGACGACTTCGACGGGCTGAGCGCGGAGGCGCGCTCGGTCGTCGCGGCGAACGAGGCGGAGCTGCGCGAGCTCGCGGACTACCCGGTCATCTGCGGCCACATGACCCTGCCGACGCTCGAGCGCTTCGCTCCGCCCGGGCGGATCGCGACCATCCTCCGCGAGCCGCGCGCGAGGGTGATCTCGTACTACCTGCACCTCCGCACGAGCGTCCCGCTGCGCACGATCTGGTCGCACTACGGCGTGCACCGGTTCGGCGATGGAACGCTCGCGCAGTTCCTGTCCGACCGGCGCGTCGCTCGGATGAGCGACAACCGCATCTGCCGCATGGTCCTGCACGGCGACCCGCGCATCCGCGACGGCGAGTTCATCGCCGAGCGGCACCTCGGCGAGCTGGGCGAGGAGGCGGCGGCGCGGCTGGACGAGCTCGGGTTCGTGGGGATCGTGGAGGAGCCGGACGAGGCGCGGCGGGGTGTGGGCAGGCTGTTCGGCATCGAACTGGAGCTGCTGCTGGCGAACGTGACGGGCGCCGGCGAGGTGGCGCCAGGCGGCCTCCCGGCGCCGCCGTTCGGCGGGGCGGAGACGCTGGACCTGCTCGAGCGGCGCTCGGCGGCGGATGCCATCGCCTACCGGCACGTGGTGGCGCGCGCCCACGGTGCGGCGGGCGCGGCCCGGCTCGCCGGCGCGGCCTTCGCGGACGCCCTGGTGCGCTATGGCTCGTTCACCGCGACGGCGCTCGCCGAGCTCGACTCCGAGCGGCACGCGCTCGCCGAGGCCCGTGGCCACCTGCACGAGAGCACGCGCGGCCTGGAACGCCACGAGGCGCTGCTCGAGGCGGTCACGCGGTCACGTAGCTGGCGCTACACGGCCCCGCTCCGCCGCGGCCTGCAGCGCCTGCGCCGGGGCGGCTGAGGCCGCGCGCGGCCACCGCTACCTGCGGAGTGGCGGGAGCAGGATTCGAACCTGCGTAGGCAGAGCCAATCGGTTTACAGCCGATCTCCTTTAACCACTCGGACATCCCGCCGAGGTATCAGTTGCGCGATTGTAGAGGCGTTTTCCGGCAACGTCGTTCCTCAAAGGACCGACCGCGTTCGACCTCGAACTCGGCGTACTTGGGACCGCCCAGGATGATCTGGGTCCTCCCCTCGAGGGCGCTCGTGGGAATGAACCACCGCCTTCCGTCTCCGACCAGCACGAACAGGTAGTCGCACCGGTTGGGGTCGAATGCCTTCGTCACCCCGCTCCAGCTCCTATTGCCTCCTCGAGTGCAGATCGCGACCTGCCAGCGGTCCCGGGCCCGGCACCCGCTCGTCTTCACCTGCACTCGCATGAGCCGGCCGTCGAGCTCAGCGACCAGATCCCAATTCGGGCTGTGGCCGAACGGCACCCCGACCGCTGCGCCGAGGTAGCCGAACCACTCGATCGCCGAAGCCTCTCCTAGATCACCCTGTTCTCGCGGCGTGAGCGACACGAACACATGTTCGCATCAGGACCGGACGGAATCAGACTCCGGCGCCGGTTCCGTTCTTCGGCAGCGTGATCCCGCGGGTGCGCTCCAGCGAGCGCTTCGGGAGGTCGTGGCGGAAGGCCTCGCGCAGGCCCGGCACGAGCCAGACGTGGCTCATCTTCAGCCTGCCCAGCTTCCCGTTCGCGGTGTGCAGGTGCCACTGCACGATGGGGCCGCCCAGCGGCGGGTTGGGCTCCGAGCGCGGCACCCGGTAGACGAACGCGAGCAGCACCGGCTCGCCGCCCGGGTTCTTCCAGTACATGAGCGTCTCGGGCATCGTCGGGTCGACGTAGTTCGAGTCCTCCATGTAGTCGGGCCGCGAGAGGTGCCAGTAGTCGTGGTCCTTCTGCTTCTCGAAGCTGCGCGGCGCGAACACGTACCCGGCGGCGCGCGCGGCGTCGAAGCTCGGGAACTTGACGCGAGCGGTCTCCCGCGCGCGCGAGAGGTGGGCCCGGACCTCGTCGACCTGGCCGGGCGAGGCGAGCGCGAACACGTCGTTCACGTGACCGGGCGGGTGCGCCCCGCCGGCCGCACCGGCGCCGCCGTGCTCGTGCCCGTCCCCGCCCGCGTCGGCATGCCCGGCTCCGCCGGCGTCATCGTGCCCGGCGGCCTCCTCGCCGTCGCCGTGCGAATGCGCGGCGTCCGAGTGGCCGGAGTGCCCGTGGTGCCCGCCGACCTCGCCCGCGATCGCCGCCCCGCCGAGCATCCCGAACGCGAGGAACACGACCGCCGGCGCGAGCCGCGCGGCCACCGGCCGCACCGGCGCCAGCGCCAGCCCGACCAGCATCGCCTCGAACACGAGCGACGCCGAGCCGGCGGCGTCGCGCCAGTGGCCGACGTGCGAGTCGAGCCGCGGCAGACCCACCGTGCGCGACACGAAGTAGCCCGCCATGAGCGAAAGGGCGAGCCCGCCGGCCAGATCCCACACCACCCGCGGCGGCCGCGGCGCGGCCAGCAGCAGCGCGAGCAGCCCCGAGGCCACGATCGCCAGCACGAACAGCACGCCCACGTAGGGAGCCTCGTCCCACTTGTGGCCGAGGTCGAGCGCGTGGGTCAGCGCGATCCCGGCCAGGCAGGCGATCCCGGCTACCCGCGCGCCCACGCCCTCGCGCGCGCGCGCGGGACGGCTGCGCGCACGGCCGGGGCTGGGCTGCTCCTGCGGCGGCACCCGCGAGATTGAAGCAGCCGCCGCCGGCCGGAACCGCTAGGCGGAGTCCTTGAGCCGCTGCGCCTCGGGTAGCAGCTCGAGCTTCTTCAGCGTCGTGTTCTCGATCTGGCGGATCCGCTCGCGGGTGACGCCGAACGCACGCCCGACCTCCTCGAGCGTGCGCGCCTCGTGCCCCTTCAGCCCGAAGCGCATCTCGATCACCTCGCGCTCGCGTTCCGGCAGCGCGTCGAGCGCCTTGCGCACGTTCTCGCGGCGCAGGTTCTCGACCGCGAGCTCGTAGGGCGACTCCGACGCGTCGTCCTCCACGAAGTCGCCCAGCTCGGAGTCCTCCTCCTCGCCGATCGGCTTCTCGAGCGAGACCGGCAGCTGCGCGAGCCGCTGGATCTCCTTGACCTCGCGCACCTGCAGCTCGAGCGACGCGGCGATCTCCTCCGCGCTCGGCTCGCGGCCGAGCTCCTGCACGAGCTGGCGCTCCACGTGCACGACCTTGTTCAGCTTCTCGACCATGTGCACCGGGATGCGGATCGTCCGCGCCTTGTCCGCGATCGCGCGCGTGACCGCCTGGCGGATCCACCACGTCGCGTAGGTGGAGAACTTGTAGCCGCGCCGGTAGTCGAACTTCTCGACCGCGCGGATCAGCCCGAGCGAGCCCTCTTGGATCAGGTCGAGGAAGGTGAGGCCGCGCCCGAGATAGCCCTTCGCGATGGAGACGACCAGGCGCAGGTTGGCCTCGATCATGTGCTGCTTGGCGGCCATGTCGCCGCGCTCGATGCGCTTGGCGAGGGCGACCTCCTCCCCGGCGGTCAGCAGCTCGACCTTGCCGATCGAGCGCAGGTAGAGACGCAGCGAGTCGAGGCTCGGCTCGACCGTAAGGTCGATCTCCGGCTTCTTCGGGGGATCCCCCTCGCGCTTGTCGGGGTCCGGCTCGGCCGGCACCCACTCCGCCTTCGACCCGCTGCGGGTGACGACGTCGACCCCCTGCTCGGTGAGATGCGCGCGAAGCTCCTGGAGCTGCTCCTTCGTGACCTCGACGTCCTCGAGGCAGGCGGCCAGATCCTCGACGGCGAGGAACCCCTTCTCACGCGCCTCCGCCAGGAGCGGCCTGAGCTCCTCGATGTCCCCGAACGTCCCCTCCCGGCTAGCGACCAGCAGGGTCCCCTCGTCCTTTGTGTCCACGTCGCTCCCCAATCAGTGCCGACGCCCGCGGCAGCAGCGCTTGTTGTGCGAGTCCCGGGCGGTGAGCTCCGCCCCCTGAGCCAACGTACAACGGATACATCGAATGCGCGACCCCAAATCCCGCCGATATCGTGGTTCCCCCAAATGAGTGACGCGAGCAGACTGCTGAGTCCCCTCCCGAGCGACGTCCAAGCGCGCCGTCCGGTGACCCATCTCAGCCTCTCGCGCGTGGGCGTGACCGGCGTGAGCAAGGTCGTCCGGATCGGCTCCGGGGCGGGCGAGCAGCTCTACTACGCCGAGCTCGACTGCTTCGTGGACCTCGGCCCCAAGCAGAAGGGCGCGCACATGTCGCGCTTCGAGGAGGTCGTGGAGGAGGCGATCGACGAGGTCGTGCTCGGCGAGGCCTTCAAGGCGGAGACGCTCGCCGCCCACATCGCCGAGCGCGTTCGCGACCGCCAGGGCGGGCTCCGCGCGGAGGTCAACATCGCCGCGCGCTATCCCGAGAACCAGACCGCCCCGGTCTCCGGCATCCGCACTCAGGCGATGTACCGCCTGCTGGGCTCGGCCGTCGCCTCCGAGCGCGGCACGCGCCGGCTGGTCGGGGTCGAGGCGCAGGGCATGACCGCGTGCCCGTGCGCGCAGGAGATGGTCATGGAGCGCTCGCGCGACCGGCTCGCCGAGCAGGGCTTCGGCGAGGACGAGATCGAGCGGGTCTTCGAGGCCGTGCCGGTCGCCACCCACAACCAGCGCGGCATCGGCACGCTGTTCGTCGGCTGCCCGGAGTCCTGCGACACGCCGATCGAGGCGGCCGACCTCCTGCGCATCGTCGAGGACTCGATGAGCTCCGAGATCTACGAGCTGATGAAGCGGCCCGACGAGGTCGAGGTCGTCGAGAAGGCGCACCGCCGGCCGCGCTTCGTGGAGGACTGCGTCCGCGAGATGGTGCGCATGGCCGTCACCGATCTCGGCCCGCTCGGCGACGACACGTTCGTGCTCGCCCGCCAGCGCAACCTCGAGACCATCCACCAGCACGACGTGGTGGCCGAGCGCCACGGTCTGCTCGGCGATCTCCGGCGCGAGATCGCCGGCGACGACACACGCGCGCGCCACGTCGAGCTGCGCGAGTGGCTCGAGGGCGCGGTCTAAGCGTCCAGAAGCCGCGGCGACCCGTAAGGACCGCCGCCGCCCAGCCGATGGCATGGGCATGGAAGCTCACCGCAGCAAGGCACTCGGCCTCTCCCAGGACGCCGCGATCGTGCTCGCGCTCGCCGACACGGCCGTCCCCTTCGCCCATTCCCCCGAGGACGAGGCCGAGCGCTGGGTGCGTGTCATGCGCCTGCACGGCCGCGTCGGCGCGACGCTCCAGTCGCTCGGCGTCGGCGAGGCGCCGCTCGAGACGGCCGCGCAGCCGGTCTCGGTGCGCCTGCTTCGCCGCCGCCCGCTCGGCGAGGACGTGGTCGACATGGTCACGCAGAGCGCCCGCGACTTCGCCATCGGGCGGGCCGCGGACACGGTCTGCACGATCGACGTCCTCTTCGCGCTGTTCGACGTCTACGGCAAGGTGTTCGACCGCGCGCTCTACGTGCGCGGGACCACGCGCGAGGAGCTGATCGAGCGGCTGACCGCGGCCGCCGAGGCGGGCGTAGCAGCCGGCTAGCCGACCCGGCCCCTAGGCCGGCGGGCGAGCGGCCTTCGCCGCCACGCGCTGCCGCGCCTCCTCGATCTTGCGGCGGAAGTTGAGGAAGTAGTCGGCGCCGGAGGCGACCGTGACGAGCACCGCGGTGTAGAGCAGCGCCTGCACCCACCAGTCGCCGGTGTCGTTCGCGGCCAGCAGCGCGAGGATCGCCGCCACCTGCGTGCAGGTCTTGACCTTGCCGAGCCGGCTCGCCGGAATCACCACGCCCTGCGCGCCGGCCGCCATCCGCAGCCCGCTGACCGCGAACTCGCGCGCGATGATGACCATCGCGACCCACGGCGCCACCCGGTCGAGGCCCACCAGCGAGATCAGCGCCGCGGCCACCAGCAGCTTGTCGGCGATCGGGTCCATGATCTTGCCGAACGTCGTCTCCGACCGGCGGCTGCGGGCCAGGTAGCCGTCCAGCCCGTCCGTGAAGGCCGCGAGCGCGAAGATCCCGGCCGCGAGCCACTGCGCGTCGTCGGTGGCGTCGAGCAGCGCGACGATCAGCACCGGGACCAGCAGGATCCGGAACAGGGTGAGGGTGTTCGGCAGGTTGAGCGGGAACACGGTCCCCGAGGCTACCCGCGCGCGACGTATTCGATCGCGGCCGTCGAGCCGAGCGGGCCGAGCGGCGAGACCGTCGCCGCGAGCACCGGCCAGGGGAACACGCGGCGGCGGCAACCCTCGAACACGAGCAGGCAGAGCGCGATCCAGCCGAAGCCGTGCACCCAGCCGAGAACCGTCTTGGCGTCCTCGCTCAGACCGCCGATCCAGACCACGAGCAGTGCCGTGAAGATCGTCAGCTCGGCGGCCGAGTAGATGCGCACGGCCTGGAAGTAGGTCATGCCGCCTCGGGCTCCGGACCCCCGCCCCCGGACTCGGGGCCGCCGCCGCGCCCGCTCCGCCGGTGGCGCAGCCCCGCGCGCGTGATCAGCCCGAGGCCGATGGCCGTCTGGACGACGATGATCGTCATCGCGAGGATGTTGTCGCGCGACCAGAGGTCGTCGAGGTTGCCGCCGAGCGTCGTGTACGCGTAGACCCGCGGGGCCATCGCGAGGCCGGACGCGATCGCCATCGGCCACGCGCGCAGCTTGGTGATCCCGCTCGCGTAGTTGAGCGCGGTGAACGGCGTGAACGGGGTCAGCCGCGCGTAGAAGATCGCCGTGAAGCCGCGGCGGTCGAGGAGGTCGTCGAGCTGCCTGCCGCGCTCGCCCATCAGCTGCGCGGCGCGCGCGCCCGCCCCGCGCCGGCCGAGCGCGTTCTGGATCCCGGCCGAGGCCGCCGAGCCGACCGTCGCCAGCGCCCCGCCCGCGGCCACGCCGAACAGCAGCCCGGCGCCGGCCGCGGCCACCGGGACAGGCAGGACGAACACGGAGTTGAGGACGATCATCGCCGGGACGAAGGCCACGAGCCCGGCCGTGCCGAGGTCGTCGCCCCACCTCTCGATCGAGTCGACCGAGACGTCGACGCCCGCCACGCGCAGCCCCACGAACAGCGCGAGCAGCAGCAGCCCGAAGAGCGCCAGGCGGATCAGCGCGTAGCGGAACTCGCGGGCGCGGCGACGTAGCTGCCGCGCGCCATCGCGCAATCGGCCCATGGGCTGAGCGTAAACGCACCGTCCCGGTCGGCGGTCCGGCCGTCGCCGAGCCGGCGGTCCGCCCGCCGATAGCCTCGCCGCGCGCATGAAGCGGGCGATCGCACTCCTGGCGCTGACGGCCGCGCTCGCCGCCGGCTGCGACGACGGCGACGAGCGCGATCCGCGCGCCGACTTCCTCAAGCGGGCGGACCGGATCTGCCTCAAGTCGGGGCTTCGCCCGAAGGCGGTGCCGAACGACCTGGCGCAGGCGGCCGGGCAGCTCTCCGAGGAGGCGCGGCTACGCGCCGCTGTGCACGAGCAGCTGGGCGGGCTGGGTCAGCCGCCGCCGGAGCTGCGCGCCGACTGGCAGCGCTTCCTCGAGCTGACCGGCGCGGTGGCGCGCGACCTGCGCCGGATGGCGGGCGTCGCCCGCGCCGGCGACGCCTCCGAGCTGGGCGAGCTGAGCCGCCGGACCGGCACGGTCGAGACCGAGCGCCAGCGCCTGGCGGCGCGGATCGGCTTCAGGCGCTGCGGGCGCCCGATAACCGAGCCCCTGCGCGGCGGCTGACCGCGCGGCCGCGCCGCGCCTAGATCACTTCCGCCGCGAAGCGGACCTTGCCGCTGTCGCAGGTCTCGCCGCCCGCCAGCTGGATCCGCGAGCGGATCGTGCCGGTCGCCCGGCGGCCGCTCCGCTTGAAGGTGCCGACCGCGGTCCCCATCCCGCCCTGCACGACCGACGACTCGCTGGTCGGGAAGAGCTCCTGCTCGGCGCGGAACCTGCCCTTGCTGACCTTGATCGTGTCCAGCACGAAGCTGCCGGCCTGGCCGTCGTGCTCGCCCGTGCACTTGTAGGTGAGGCTCGTCGCCAGCTCCACGACCCGCTTGCCGCTCGACGAGACGCCGAACGAGAGCGCCTCGCCCTGCGAGGTCGTGCCGGTGTAGTCCGAGCCCTTCTTCGGCGCCGCCGCGTGAGCCGCGGGGGCCAGTGCCAATGTCGCCGCCGCCGCGACCAGAGCTGCCTGTGTGCGCACCATCGATTCCTTTCGGTCCGCGCCGGGGGTCCGTCCCCTGCACACGTGAGGGCCAGCGTACGTGACCATCGGCGGATCCGCCAGGTTTTAGTCATGACTGAATCTGTCGATAAGCTACGGCACAAGCATGAAGCTGTCGCGTCGAAACCTGCTCGCCGGCATCCCGGCGCTCGGAGTCCTCCCGCTCGCGGCGCGCGCGGCCGCGCAGGACGCCCCGCACCACGACCACGGCGCCGCGCCCGAGCAGCCCACCGAGCCCGGCGCCCATGCCGGGCACAGCGACAGCGCGCACGTCGGCACGGTCGGCACGGTCGACCACCGCGCCAACGGCTTCGACCCGCACGCGATCCTGCGCGACTTCGACCGCGGCACCGTCCGCCGCGAGGGCGGCCGCACCGTCCGCGAGTGGACGCTGATCGCCCAGGACAAGGAGATCGAGGTGGCGCCCGGCGTCAAGTTCGACGCCTGGACCTACAACGGCCGCGTCCCCGGCCCCACCCTCCGGGCCACCGAGGGCGAGCGGCTGCGGATCAAGTTCCTCAACGGCTCGAAGCACCCGCACACGATCCACTTCCACGGGATCCACCCGGCGCAGCACGACGGCATCCCCGGCATCGGCCCGGGCAACATCGACCCCGGCGAGGAGTTCGTCTACGAGTTCGAGGCCGAGCCGTTCGGGCTCCACCACTACCACTGCCACACGATCCCGCTCGCCGAGCACATCGCGAAGGGGCTCTACGGCACGTTCATCGTGGACCCGAAGGAGGGCCGGCCGGAGGCGGACGAGCTCGTGATGGTCCAGAACGGGTTCGACACGAACTTCGACCGCTCGAACGAGATCTACGCCGTCAACACGGTCGCGTTCGCGTACATGAACGAGCCGATCCGGGTCAAGCGCGGCGAGCTGATCCGGATCTACCTGGTGAACCTGCTCGAGTACGACCTACTCAACTCGTTCCACGTCCACGCGAACTTCTTCCACCACTTCCCCACCGGCACGTCGCTCGAGCCGGTCGAGTTCACGGACACGATCGTCCAGGGCCAGGGCCAGCGCTCGATACTCGAGATGCGCTTCCCGTTCCCCGGTCAGTACATGTTCCACGCGCACGTCTCCGAGTTCGCGGAACTCGGCTGGATGGGCTTCTTCGAGGTGGCCGGCTAGGCCGTGGCCACCGTGCAGGGCGCACCCCGGCGCAGCGCGCGCGGCTGGCTCGCCGCGCTGGTACCGCTCGCCGTGCTGGCGCTCGCCGTGCTCGCCCTCGTGCTGCTCGACGCACCCGGCCTCGACCGCAACGGCGTGCCCGCGGAGGACCTCGTCGTGGACCGGACCGAGCTGCGGCCGGGCGAGATCGAGGTGCACGTGCGCAACGACGGCCCCGACCCCGTCGAGATCAAGCAGGCGTTCGTCAACGACGCCTTCACGGCCTTCGAGCAGGACTCTGAGAAGGTCGGCCGGCTCGCGTCGACCAGCGTCACGGTCGACTACCCGTGGATCGAGGGCCAGGCCTACGAGGTCGGCCTGCTGACCGCGACCGGCGGCACGATCACGCACGAGATCGAGGTGGCCGCCGAGACTCCGGACCCGGACGCCGGCTTCTTCGGCGTGATGGGCCTGATCGGGCTCTACGTGGGGATCATCCCGGTCGCGATCGGGATGCTGTGGCTGCCATGGCTGCGGCGGCTCCACGAGCGCTGGGTGCGGCTCGCTCTCGCGGTCACGGTCGGGCTGCTCGCGTTCCTCGGGCTCGACGCGCTCGAGGAGGGCCGCGCGATCGGCGCCGAGGGCGCGCAGGCGTTCGGCGGCGCCGCGCTCGTGTTCGTCGGGGCGGGCGGCGCGTACCTCGCGCTCGCGGGGATCGACTCGTGGCTGCGCTCGCGCCGCGCCCGTGCGGCGGAGGCGGCCGGCGGGTCCGGCGCCACGGCGGGCGCCGGCGCCACTCTCGCGCTCCTGATCGCGATCGGCATCGGCCTGCACAACCTCGGCGAGGGGCTCGCGATCGGCTCGGCCTACGCCATCGGCTCGCTCGCGCTCGGCGTCTCGCTGATCGTCGGCTTCGCGATCCACAACACCACCGAGGGGCTCGCGATCGTCGCGCCCGCGGCGGAGGAGCGGCTGCCGTTCGGCCGGCTCGTCCTGCTCGGCGCGATCGCCGGCCTGCCCGTGATCCCCGGCGCGCTGCTCGGCGCCGCCG
This sequence comes from Thermoleophilaceae bacterium, assembly GCA_036386455.1. Classification (GTDB taxonomy): domain Bacteria; phylum Actinomycetota; class Thermoleophilia; order Solirubrobacterales; family Thermoleophilaceae; genus AC-37. The sequence continues at coordinate 15,701 of DASVVS010000179.1, read as the reverse complement.
CCTTCGACACGAGCCTCACCGCGCTGATGCTCGGCAGTGGGGCCGGGGCGATCGCCCAGGTGATCGTCCAGATCGCGCCGGCGCTGCGCGACCGCGCGGGCGCGCTGCTCAACCCGCTGTCCGTCGGCGGCGTGCTGCTCGGCGTGGCGGTCATGTACGTCACCGGCCTCCTGATCTCGATCTAGACGATGGCGCTGCAGGAGCTCTCCCACGCGGTCGAGGACTACGCCAAGGCGATCTACGTCCTCGAGGAGAGGACCGGCGGGCCGGTCACCAACAACGCGATCGCCGAGCGCCTGGCCGTCACGCCCGCCAGCGCGTCGAGCATGGTCAAGAAGCTCGACGGCCTCGGCCTGGTCGCCCACGTGCCGTACCGCGGCGTGCGGCTCACGGCGCGCGGGCGCCGCGTGGCGCTCGAGGTGCTGCGCCACCACCGCCTGCTCGAGCGCTACCTGGTCGAGGAGCTCGGCGTGCCGTGGGACCGTGTGCACGACGAGGCCGAGGTGCTCGAGCACGTCCTCTCAGAGGACCTCGAAGCACGCATCGCCGCCAAGCTCGGCGACCCGCGCCACGACCCGCACGGCGACCCGATCCCCACGCTCGACCTCGAGATCGAGCGGGACGAGACGCGCTCGCTCGGCGAGCTCGACGAGGGCGACGAGGCGGTCTTCACGCGCGTGTCGGACAGCGACCCCGAGAAGCTGCGCTACCTGCACGACCGCGGGATCGCGCCGGGTATGCCGCTCTCGGTCGTGGGCCGCGAGCCGTTCGGCGGGCCGCTGCTCGTGCGCATCGAGGGTCGCGAGCACGCGCTCGGGCGCGAGCTGGCCGCGGCGATGCGGGTGGAGACGAGTCACCATGCAGCGCCTCGCCGAACGGTCCAACGGCCCGAGTAACATCGCGTCATGGCGCAGCCGCCCTCCAGGCGACGCCGCGCAGGCTGGCGGGCCACCGTCTCAGGCGACCACCGCATTGCTCTCCTGCGCCTCCTGCTTGCATGCGTTCTGAGCGGCCTCGCCGCGGCAATGCCGTGCTTCGCGGAGACGGCGCTCGCGCAGGGGCCCAACGCGCCTTCCTCGACCTGTCCCGATGGGGCGCGTCCTTATGTCGTGCGGGCTCGTCAAACCATCGAGCAGCTGGCCGCTCGCCTCAGGATGACGCCGGCGGAAGTCCGCGCCGCGAACGAGAGCCTTCCCGAGGCGCTCGAGCGAGATTCCAGCATCTGCCTCCCGACGGAAGGTGCGAGCCGAGCACCCGCGCAGACCGGCGAGGAGAGCACGGATTCCACGGCCAGTGGCCAAGCGGACGCAGCGGGGTCCCAGGGAGGCGCCAGAGCAGGCGACGGGGAGTCCGACGACGCGGCGATCGTCCTCTACGTCCTGGGCCTGCTGCTCGCTCTTGCCTCCGGCACGGCCCTAGGACTACTGCTTGCGCGACGTGGTCTCGGCCCACCCCGCTGCGCGCCGTCTCGGACCCGCGAGGCGGCCCCGTCCGCAGAGGTGCCACGGTCCGGGCCGTCCGAGTCGAGCGGCCCGCCAGCACCGGGGACGGCCACCGTGCGATTGCTCGTGCGGCCCGCCACCGAGGACGTGGTGACGACCGGAATCGCGCTGACGCGGTTGGACCCTCTCGGCTACGTCCTCATCTCGAGGCGCGTCGCGGTACTCGCCGAGACGGACTCGCAGGGACCGATCGAGCGCGGCGACGAAGTTGTCATCGCGCGTCCGATCGGAGAGGATCTCGACCGCTCAACATCCGCAATGCAGGCAGGGGAGCGCAATGTCGGACAGACCACCTCTTGAGGGGTCGCAGTATCAACGCAATCTCGTCATGTTGCTGCTCGATCGCTCGGGGAGCATGGCCTCGATGCACGTCGAGAGGGTCGATGGGCGGTCGGTGACGACGACGCGCATGAACGCGCTGTCGAGCGCCGTTCGGGAGTTCCTCCTGGATCCCCAGCGTGGACTCCGCTCTACGAGGATCGGGTCCACCGCGGAGGTCGCGATCGGATGCTTCAGCGGCTCGAAGCTCGAATGGCTGAAGCTCGGTCCCGACCAGGGCAACCACTTCACGCTGCTCAGAGACATCGACGACGCCCCCACGCTGAAGGTCGCGGAGCGCGAGTTGACTCCGATCGCTGAGGCGATCAAGTCCGGGGTGAAGACGATGCTGTCACGCATACAGGAGATCGAGGAGGCACCGACGCTGAGCATGCAGTTCAGGCCGATGATGTTCTTCCTGACCGACGGGATTCCCGAGCCGGAAAACCAGGACATCGACGGCGCCATCAAGGTTCTGCATCGCTCCGCGTTCGAAGACGAGCGAAGGCCGGACTTCTTCTTCTACGGACTCGGCATCAACGATGCGGACGACGCGCTGATGCGCCGGATGGCGCCCACGAAGGGCGCCTACCACCCGCTCAAAGACGTCTCCCTGACCGAGATCATGCGGATAGTCACGCTGACCGCGAACCAGATGGCCGGCTATGCGGCAACCCAGAGGGCCGTCGACAGCCATATGCGCAGCCGCGGCGCGCGCCGGCTGGGCGAGTGACCGGCCCGCTGTGAACGGCGCGGCAATCACCGTGCCGAAGCGTGGCCGGCGGGAGCAGGGCGAGGTGTGCCAGGACGCTGCCGTGGTGGTGCACCGGCGGAACGGGGTCGTCCTCGCGGTGGCCGACGGGGTCAGCACCGCACCCCGTTCGGAGCTCGGGGCGGTGTCCGCCACGCGGTTGATCGCCGATCGGCTCGCCGACGTGCCGTCCACCGACCCGGACGTCGTCGACAGAGCGCTTCGGCACGGCCGTGATGCCTGGCTTGCCCATCTGCGCGACGAGCAGGCGCCGCTCAGCGCCTCCAAGGTCACGTTCGCGTTCGCCGTGGTGCTGCCACCGTCGTTCGCCGTGGGAGCAGTCGGCGATTGCTTCGTGGCGGCCTCTCGGGGAGCGATCCAGGCCCCCTCATGGCACCTGCTCGTCAACACCGGCCGCGTGCCCGGTGCATTTCGCAACGAGGTGCACGTGACGCTCGGCGACCCGGAGTGGCGCTCGGAGCTCCGCCTCTTCGAAGTCCTCGACCCCACCATCAACGCGGTCGCGGTTTCCTCGGACGGGCTCGAGCCCGTCGCCGTACGAGAGGACGTCGTCAGAGGAACGACCGTTGAGCAGGTCGGCGTGGTCGAGAGCTTCGCCGACTGGCTCGTCGACAGGGTTCGCAAGGACCAACCGGGGCCGGCCATCGCCGACGAACTCGAGAGCTGGGACGAATTGATGATCGAGACGGGGGATGATCTGGGCATCGCACTGGCAGCCTGGTGACCGCCTCTTCGTAGAGGGCGAAGGCACCGATCCGCTCGTCCTGGGCGAGCGGATCGGTGACGGCGCCTATGCGTCGGTCTTCAGGCTCGTCCATCCGTCAACCGAAGCGGCCAAGATCTACATCGACCCCGGCCGCTGTCCCGATCTGGACCTGCTCGCTCGTCACCTGAAGCGGGGGCTCGGCCCTGTCACGAACCCCGTTGCGGGCTCGCCTCTGATCGCGCGCCCCACCTATGCCCTGATCGACGCGCCGACGAGCGGCAAGGTGGTCGGCTTCATGATGCACAACTTCCGGGAGAGCAAGGGGTGGCGCTCGCTGCCCCAGGCGGGGTCGGAGCCATCCCTGTCGCACTCGGCCGAGTGGTGCCTCAAGGTCGCGCGGAAGATCGCCAGGGACGTCGCGTTCCTCCACACGGAAGGCCTGATCGTCGGCGATCTGAGCGATGCCAACATACGCGTCACGCCTCGCGGCGACGTCGCCTGGATCGACGTGGACTCGTTCGGCGCGGCCGCACGCGGCGAGCTCGCCGCGCTGGCCGCCACCGGCTCGACCCCCGAGTGTCGTGCTCCGGAGCTGATCCTGGGCCAGGAGCACGGAACGCAGGAGTCCGACCGGTTCGCCCTCGCCCTCCAGGTCATCCGGCTGTTGACCTGTCGCTTCGTCCATCCACACGCGGTCGCGCCCCTTGCGAGATCGCGGACGATCACGATCGAGGACCGGATCGAGGAGAACCAGAGCTGGATCCTGAACCCGCACGCCTACAAGGCGACCGCGATCGAGCACGCCGGAGTCAACGGCTGGCCCGACGCGCTGGCCGCCCTCTGCCGCCAGGCGCTCCGGCCCGGCGATCGGCCGTCCGCAGACGAGTGGGTCGAGGTTCTGGACGAGCTCGCGACCACGGACCTCACCGCTGTGCTCGGAAGGCTGGCGGTGGCTCCCGCCCCTCGGACCCGTCCTCCGCGGCGCGACGGGGGCCGCACGGGCACGGGCACGCCCGTGCGTCGCCCGGGCGCCCCGGCGCCGAGAGGCCCCGCGCCCAAGCCAAGGCAGCGAAGGCAGGGCGGTCTGGCGTGGACGATCGTGAGCGTCGCCGTCGTTGTCGCCCTCGTGGCCGGCGCCATCGTCGCCGCGGACGGCTCGCGCTCGCCCGACCAGCCCGCCGGGAATCCGCCGGCGACGGGTCCCTCGGCGAACGACCTGGCCAAGCTGGACGCCCGGATTCCGGCCGCGGCCCGCGGGTGCATGCTGCTCAACGCCAAGGAACCAGGCGTCGCGGCGGCGAAGACCTGCCGCGCCGCGGGCGTGGACGGGATCACCTACCGGCTGCTCCGCTCGACCGGCACTCTCGATGGCCTCTATCGCTCCCGAGCCGCGGCGCACGGCGCCAAGCAGGATCGTGGCAGCTGCCCGGTATCGCCGCCCAGCGCCGACACGTGGACGTACTCGTCGAGTCCGAAGGTCGTCCGCGGCAGCTACATGTGCTTGAGGGAGAGCGGCGTGGCGCGCTACGAGTGGACCCTGCTGAGCAAGCTTCTCTACATCCAGGCCTGGCGGGAGGACGGCAGCGTGCAAGCCCTCCACAAGCGGTGGGCCAGCGGAGACCTGGAGTGATCGATCATGGCTCGAAGCGGAGCCTCGCCAGAAGCACGCAGGCAAGCGCGATGGCGAAGCCCAGCAGCGCGAGCGCGGCGAAGCCAGGGGCGAGATCGAAGAACTCGGGCCCGTAGAAGTCGCGGAAGCCCCGGTCGGACACCGCCCGGACGTTGATGTCGATGGCCGACCCGGCGTGAGCGTAGGCCCAGCGGATCGGCACGGCGTCCGCGAGGTGCCTGGCCGCTCCCATCTGCTCCAGCGAGACGATCGCGCCCGCGAGCAGCAGCTGCGGGACGAAGACGAAGCCGAGGCTGGTCGCCGCCTGGGCCTCCGTGCGGGCGAAGGCGGAGAGCGCGAGCCCGGCGGCGACCCCCACGAGCGCCGTCAACGCGAACGCCGCGCCGACGTGCGCGTACGCCTCCGGCGGAGCGTGCAGTGGCGCGAGCGTCAGGACCGTCGCGGCCAGCAACCCGGCTTCGATCACCGCGACGGTCCCGAGCACCAGCAACTTGCTCGCGGCGTACACGCTGACAGGCACGCCGAGCGCGCGTTCGCGTTGGAAGACGGGACGTTCGCGGACCAGGTCGCGAGCGGCGCTCGTGGTCGCGAACATCGTCACGACGAACAGGGCCGCGAAGAGCAGCTGAGCGCTCTTGGTGACGTGCCCGGGACGAGCCTCGAAGACGTCCCCTCCGAAGATGCCCGCGAGCAGCGCGCCGCCGAGCAACGCTCCGGCGATCCGGCTCATCGCGTTGCGCCGGTCGCTGAGGTAGAGGCGCACGTCGCGCGCCACGAGGGCGCGACCGGTGCCGAGCACCGCGCCGCGCGACATCGACCGAGCCGCCGTGGACTGCGGGCGGGGACCGGGCGGCGCGGAAGCGGAGGCCGTGCCGCTCGAACGAGCCTCGAGTGACGCGTAGATGTCCTTGTAGGCATCGACGCCGAAGTGCTCGAGCGCCTCGCGTGGCGGCCCGTCGAAGGCAAGGGTCCCGCCGCGCGCCATCACCCAGAGCCGGTCACACTCGTCCAGCCAACTGGTCGTGTGAGTCACGAAGAGGACCGCCGAGTCGCCGGCGGCTCGATCGCGGAGCACCCGCATCATGCGCTCCTCCCACAGGGGATCGAGGCCTGTGGTCGGCTCGTCCAGCACCAGAAGGCGCGGATCCCCGAGCAGCTCGGTCGCGACGCTCACCCGCTTTCGCTGGCCACCGGAGATGCAGTCGTTGCGCTTGTGCTTGTGCTTCTCAATCGCGAGCTCGGCCATGACGGAGCGCAGCCGGGCGTCCAGCTCCCCCCGGCGCTGGTCCGGCGGGAGGCGCAACCGGGCGGCACAGCGCAGGGACTCCTCGATCGTCAGCGACGGATGAACGATGTCGTGCTGCGGAACGTACCCGACGTCCCACCGCCGCTGCGCCAGCGGAACCCCGGCAAGCCGCAGGTCGCCCGAAACGGGCTCCACGTCGGCGGTGACGGTGCGCAGCAGGGTCGTCTTGCCCGCGCCGCTCTCACCGAGCACCGCGACCAGCTCCCCGGCGTTGATCTCGAGATCGACCTCGGCCGGCGCTTGGTCGACCAGGTATTCGAGGCGTAGCGCCTCGAGGACTCGCCGCGGCGGCGTTCGGCTGGAGAGCCGCCTTCGATCGAGGCCGAGGACGAAAGGCCCGATCGTGATCTCGGCCGATGCCCGCAGGTTCGCGGTCCGCACGAACCGGCCGTCGACCAGCGTCCCGTTCCGGGAGCCGAGGTCGGTGATCCGTACCTCGTCGCCCGAGACCGAGATCCGCGCGTGCCGCCACGAGACGTTCGGGTTGGGAAGAGGGAAGTCGCAGTCGGGGTCTCGCCCGAGCGTCACCTTCCCTGCCGCGGGGAGCGAGAGCATGCGGCGCAGCGACGTCTGTGCTTGGGAGCCACTCCGAGAGCGCGGCCGAGCAGGTGGCTCGGGCGGAGGGGTCGACGGGGGCGCGTGGATCTCGACGCGAACGTCCTGCCCGCCCACCGAGATCACGTTCCCGTCGTGCAGCCGGGTGGGCTCGGAGACGAGAGCCCCGTCGACCCGGGTGCCGTTCCTCGAGCCCAAGTCGACGAGCGTCCACTCGGTGCCCCGGTTCTCAATGCGTGCGTGCTTGAACGACGCGAGGGGCGAGTCGATGACCAGGTCACTTTCCGGGGCCCGCCCCAGCACCAATGGGCCAGATCCACTGCGCACGGACCCAACCGGTGCGGTAAGCCTGATCCCAGTCGAGCGACCGTTCAAGAATTCTTTATACCCGGGACGCCGACGCGCCATCCCGGCGTTTGCGCCGTGCGCGTCGAGCACCCTCCCCGGCGCCTAGCGGCCACGCGCCGTCCGGCGCCACTGACACGATCGTCGCTGCCCTTCACGCTCCGATCGGGGGACGACATGCAAAGCAAGGGGATGGCGCGCTTCGCGCCTCTAGCCGGGGTCCTGTTCCTGCTCGTCGCCATCGCGGCGATCCTCACGTCGGGCGACCCGCCGGACGCCGACGCGCCCACGAACGAGATCGTCGAGTGGTGGAAGGACAAGGACACGCAGAACGTCATCTCGGCGATCCTCACCGTCTACGCGGCCGGCCTGCTCGTGTGGTTCGCCGGAAGCCTGCGTGAGCAGATCGCGCGTGCCGAGGGGAGCGGCAGCCGCCTCGCGTCCGTCGCGTTCGGCGGATTCGTGATCGTCGCGACCGGGCTCGCGGTGAACGCGGCGCTCGAGGTGACCGCGGCCGACACGGTGGGCGACGTGCCACCCGAGGTCACGCAGACCATCCACACGCTCTACGACGGGATGTACTTCCCGCTCGGGCTCGGCTTCGGCCTGCTCCTGCTCGCCTCGGGCCTCGCCGCAGTCCGGCACGGCGCGTTCGACCGCTGGCTCGGCTGGATCGCCATCGTCCTGGGCGTGCTCTGCTTCACGCCCGCCGGCTTCGTCGGTTTCCTCGGCGGGATCGTGTGGGTCGCGATCGCCGGCGTGGTGCTCTACCGCAAGAAGGACCCGATCGGCTCGGGGGCCGCGGAGTCCCCGCTCCCGCCCCCGGTCTAGAGGTCTGGAGAAGGCGAAGGCCGCCGCGCGGGTGCGCGGCGGCCTCAGTCCTTGAACGGGTCGAAGACGTCCCGGCCGGCCATGGCCACGCCGAGCGGCTTGAGCGTGTGCTTCACGCGGATCGAGTCCGCGTGCGCGTCGAGCACCTCCGGAAGCCGCTTGTAGACCTCCGGCGCCTCGTCCGCGCCGCCGCCCACGAGCACGATTCCTTGCTCGCGGAGACGCCGCTGCACGCGCTCCCAGTCGACGACGCCGGGCCGGACCACCGTCTCCACGCGGTGCTTGCGCATCCGCGAGCTCGGGTGGCGCGGGCACTTCTCGCCGTCGTACGCCTTCGCCGGGACCGAGTAGTCGCAGTCCCGGTTCGAGCACTCGTAGACGGTGCGCCGCTTCACGCGGCCCGCCGCCTGCGAGCGGCTCATCACGCGGCCGGCGCCGTGGACCGTCGAGAACAGCGACTGGGTCGCGTCGTCGCCCGCGACCCCCTCGAGGATCACGGACTCGTCGCCCATGCTGCCTCCGACGAACCCCTCCTGGCCCGGATTGGCCGGCGTGCAGCCCTTCCGGATCACCCAGTAGGTGCGCCCGAAGTGCTCCTCCCGCCACGCGAAGTTGTGGTGGTTGTGCACCTCGTGGACCGCGCCGGCGCCGAGGATCTCGAGCACCTTCGCCACGACGACGTCGCGGCCGGCGTAGGCGTACTCGCCGGCCAGCTGCATCGCCTCGACGTAGGACTGCCCGAGCTCCGAGTCGATCTCGAGCAGCACCGGAGGGGAGTCCATCTCCCCCTCGTGGGCCCGGGCCTCGAACTTCAGACCCTGCGCCAGCGCGAGGAAGCCGCTCGCGGTCTTGTGGCCGAAGCCACGCGAGCCGAAGTGGACGCCCACCCAGATCGTGCCGCGCTCGTCCTCGAACACGTTCACGTAGTGGTTGCCCGAGCCGACCGTGCCGAGCTGCTTGCGGGCCAGGCCCGCCAGCTGCCGCTGCGGCGCGAACGGCGCCTGCTCGATCTTCTCGAGCACCGGGTGGTCGGCCCGCTCCTGTGCGGGCACGCCCATCCCGAACGAGATCCGCTTCGCGATCTCGCGCATGACCGGGTCGATGCCGCCGGCCCCGTCGAGGTCGGCGCGCGTCATGTCGGTCATGACGGCCTTGTTCCCGCAGCCGATGTCGTAGCCGACGCCGGACGGCGAGATGTGACCCTCGTAGGCGATCCCGCCGCCGATCGGCTGCGAGTAGCCCGGGTGATGGTCGGCACAGAGCACGCCGTACTCGGCGTCCCCGGCCTCCATGCAGGTCCTGAGCTGCTTCAGGCTCCGCTCGTCCACGGGCCCGAAGGTCTTCACGTGTCCCATCGCTCCACCTCCTTTCCGTCGATTGTCAGATGGAACCGCTCGCGAAGCCGGCGATCACCTCCGGCGTGGAGGTGTCGAAGCCGACCACGTCGAGCATTCCGGCGTCCTCGGGGTCAGCGATGGAGAACCCGTTGGACACCATCCCGACCACGATCAGCCGGGCGTCGATGCCGGAGGCCCTGCGGTAGTCCCGCAGCGCCGCGGCAGGGTGGACCTCACCGGCCCACGTCTCGCTGTCCGTGTAGATCACGAACGTGTCGACCTCCCGCTCCCGCTCGGTCGCGTAGAGCATCGGCAGCGCGCAGTCCGTGCCGCCGAAGGGCAGGTCCGAGACGGCGCGCACGGCGTCGTCCAGTCGCTGCCCCGGGGAGATCGCGAGCGGGCTGAGGCCCGAGGGCCAGCCCCGTGCTCGCGCGGACGTGCGGCTCTCCCAGGAGGCACGCACGCCCGTGTAGAACCCGACCACCTCGTGGGCGGGCTCGGTCGCGGCGGTGACGAGCGCCATCGCGGCGGAGGCGTCCCGCGGCGTCAGCCCCGGGTTGCCGGCCACGTCGTCCATCGTCATCGAGCCGGACACGTCGAGCGCGAGCAGGCAACGCTTGCCGGTGGGCTCGACGTTCCCGAACGCCTCGTAGAACGCGGCGTCGAGCGCGTCGATCACGGCCGGCACCGGATCCCATGCGGCCGATCCACGCACGCTCTGGCCGGACGCGTAGGTCCGCAGCGCGAACAGGATCGTCATCGGATGGACCCGCGCCTTGCGCAGCCGGTCGGAGTCCGCCATCCGCTCGAGCACGGCGGCCGTGCCGGCGCTGCCCGGGGCCACCACCCCCACTCGCGTGAGCGTGGCCAGGTTCCGGATCGTCGCCGTCATCGGCATGTCCTCGAGCAGGGCCTCCCACACCCCGGCGTCGCCGAGGTGCTCGGGCTTCACGGCCTCGCGCGGGAGACGGTATTCGCGGACCAGGCTCGCGGTCGCCCTCGGGTCCGGCGCGTTCTGCGCCTGCACGAACCCTTCGACGATCCGCGGCTGGCCCTCGCCGGCCGTGCCGCGCACGATCCACTCGAACAGCCGCTCGTGCTCGGCGCCGACCGCCAGCTCCGGGTTGCCGGAGCTCACGCTCGCGCCCGGGTGGGCGAGCCGCAGCACGTCGCGGTGGGTCACGCCCTCGCGCTGGCGGTACTTGACCGCCTGGAGGGCGAGCTCGTCCACGTCCCTGTCCGCGTACCAGCGGGCCACGCCCCGGCGCAGGCCCCTCCCCCAGCCGCGGAAGCTCTCCACGAACCCCACGAACTGGAACAGGTGGGTGCCGGTCCGGGCCACCCGCGGCAGCGCGTCGAGCGCGGCGCGCCTGGTCTCGTCGTCGCCCAGGCCGGCGGCCATGGCGAGCGCGAACACGGCCGCGTCGTTCTTCGCCGCGCGGCCGGCCTCGCTCACCGCGACGATCTCGGCGACCGCGCGCGGCCCGTCCTCGTGGATGCAGTGCTCCACGCCGCGCGCGTTCTCGCGCGTGAGCCTCCACTCCTGCGCGTAGAAGCTCCCGCCCTCGCTGCCGAGGATCAGGAACCTGCGCAGGCGGGCCCAGCCGTCGACCTCCCACGCGTACCCGCCCGCGCTGTTGGGAGACTGGTCGCCCCGGAGGGGCTCGGACTGCGGCGTCTTGCGCCGCAGGAACTGCCTGAGGTAAGAGGACATCTCCCCTCCTTTCGTCGTGGTTCGGCTGGCGCCTGTGCGCCAGCGGACTGGGTGCCGGTCGCTCCGGCGACAAGCCTTGACACGCCCGGTCTTGGTCACGCGGACCGGAACGCCCACCATGGGCTTTGCCGTGCGGGAGTCGAACCCGCAGGACGCGGTAACCGGACCGCTCCGGCCCGGGCGTGTCAGGGGCGGCCGGCGGGGATCGAACCCGCGCCGCGAGGATCACGACCTCGAGTGCTCCCGCTACACCACGGCCACCATCGCCGCCGGCGGCGCGAGCCGCCGCGCGGAGCGCGCGTCCCGGTCGTGTAGTGCGACCGGAAGAACACCCCCGGAGCACGCCTGGCCCGAAGACCGGCGTGCCGAGGGAGCCGAGGTATCGAAACCCCGGTGACGGCCAGGAGAACCCCTCCTGGCTCAGTCGACCGATAACCGGACCGCTCCGGCCCGGGACACGCATCGCGCGGGCGGGACTCGAACCCGCGACTCGAGCTCATGAGGCTCGTGAGATGGCCGCTTCTCCACCGCGCAGTGGCGGCCGGCCCGCGGAGAGAGGAGCAGCACGGGCCGGCCTTCGAGCGGTCCCCATCCGACCTCGCTCGCATGGCGGCCCCTCGCGACCGGGCGACCGCCTCCCCAGCTCACCGTTGCGCACCTGCGACCAGCGTCACCAGCGGGCCCGTCCAGGCTCTCCCCGGGGGGGGCTTCGTCGTCGACGCTCGTCGAAGTTGCGCACAGGTGAGTGCACATGTTTTCGACATGAGTTATCTACACACTGTGTATACAGTGCGATGTTGTCCGCGCCGCTCTCCCACCCTTCGACCCTGGATCGGCGGCGGCACGGGCCGCGTGACGTCCTACGTGGAGGGGCTCTGGAGCCGGTCTCTCTCGGGAGGGGCCTCGATTGTCATTGGCACTTCTTCAAGCTGGGCATCGTCCTCTGGTTTCGTCTTTTCCGCTCTACAACGCAAAAAGGGCGGCCCTCTGGGCCGCCCTCGCCTGGAACTCCGTGTCCGCCTCTGTCTAGCGGGGGAGCCTCCCGGCGAGGGTCTGCTCGCGCGTGGGCGAGCAGCTCTGGGCGCGCAGCCCGAAGGGCTGCTTGGCGCCGAGCCTGTCCGTGTTCGCGTGTATCGAGAAATAGTTCATGGCGTGGATGGGTCCTTACCCGTGAACGACGGTAGCGCAAACATCGGCGATGTGCAAGTGCACTTGTGAATATTTATCTCTTAAGGTGTTCACACCACACCGAGGCGTGGGCTCAGGCGCAGCCGCGCCCGCCGGGCGTCAGCAGCTCGTGAGCGTGATCTGGCCCGACCGCGGCACGCGCACGCGCAGCCGCACGCGGAACAGGGGCCCGTGCATCGCCGACGCGTACGGGCGCGAGCGGTGGTTGTTCGCCTGGATGCGCAGGCTGAACGGGACGCTCGAGGTCACCCGCTCGCGCGGGCCGATCACCTCGCGGCCGCGCTTGGCCGGCCGGTCGCGGAAGAAGTACGACATCTCGTAGACCTCGCCGGGCTTGCCGGGGAAGGTGAAGGCGACGCCGCAGCTCGTCGGCACGTAGCGGAAGTTCGCCTTGCGCTGGATGCCGCGGTTGCGGTTGTCGAGCCAGAAGCCGCCGCGCAGGAGGAAGCCGCCGTCGCCGAGCGGTTCGACGGTGTTGGGCGCGGCGGGGTAGAGCGTCGTGCTCGAGACCCGGATCGGCCCGATGCTGTCGCGGCGGTCCTGGCCCATCGTGTTCGGCCGGTGGGCCACCACGTCGCGCCAGGCGCCGTTCTCGAAGCGCTTCAGGCCCACGAGCCCGAGGTCGTAGCGCACGTCGGTCCCCAGCCGGCCCTGGCGGATCCGCGAGGCGTGCACGGCGTACCAGAGGTTGCCGCGGCGGGCGACGCCGAATGACGCCTCCTTCTCCCCGATCACCGCCTCGGTGTCCACGTCGGCGGCGAGCCGCGAGCGAGCACCGTCGATCGACGCCCTCGGCTCGTCCAGCGCCTGGTTGAGGAAGACGAGCGCGAGCCCGCCCATCGACGGGGCGCCTACGTAGCCCTCGAGCAGGTTCGCCACCGCGACGTGGTCGGTCGCGAGGCCCGGCGAGACGAGCTGGCCCTTCTCGGTCACGGGGTACTGGACGCGCAGGCGGGTCAGCGAGCGCGCGACCAGCTCGCGGTAGCGGGCGGCGTCGACGGAGGAGGTGTCCGGCAGGCCGGCGGCGATCGAGGCGCCGTAGGCGGCGGCGGGGTAGGCCCAGACGAGCTCCTGCGAGCGGCCCCACATGGCCTGGTCGGCGTCGGGGGCGGCCATCCGCCACGAGCCGTCGGCGGAGCGGCGCACCACGAGCCGGGCGCGCAGCGACGCCTTGCTCCCCAGACGCGAGACGAGGTGCGTGTAGAGGCCGAAGCTCAGCGCGTGGTAGGCCGCGGGCATGTCCGGCGGGTCGGAGATGAAGGCGGGGTTGCGGGTGCCGACGACGTCCGGGGCCTGCTTGTTCACCAGGCTGTCGATCTGCTGCTCCACACGCGCGCGGGCGCCGCCGACGATCGCGTCCGGGTCGCTCGAGCTCAGGCCCGAGCGCAGGATCTCGAGCGCCATCACGGCCTCCACCAGGTCGTGGTTCGAGAAGCGGCGCCCGGTGCCGAAGCGGACGGTCTTCTGCTTGCGCAGCCATGTCTCCCAGCGCTCGCGGAACTTCTCGAACAGGTCGTAGCCGGCCAGCTTCACGCGCGCGAGGTTGTAGGCGGCGGAGACGCCCCACTGCTCGAAGACGCTGTCGTCGCTGCGGGCGTCGGGCGCGAAGTAGCGGTTGGGGTCGGTGGCCCAGGAGATCGAGCGGATGCCGGTGTCGATCAGGGCGGTGTTTCCGTCGCGCAGGCCGGTCTGGATCAGGCCGTAGCCCATGAGCGCGTCGCCGTAGCGGGTGCCGCCGGGCTTTCCGCCGGGATTCGTGTACTCGTCCATGTAGTCCACGAGCTCGCCGTCGCCCTTGCTGAGGTTGGGCCACGGGGCGGCGATCTCGGTGGCCAGCTGGCGCCAGTCGGCCGCACTCTGGGCATGCGCCGCCGCCGGGGCCGCGAAGGCGGCGATCAGGATCGCGAGAGCGAGCGTGCGGAATCCGCGCGGCACGGAGGTCACAACCCCAACTATGGGGGCAGGGTTGCGGCGTGACTAGTTCGGGAGCGCCAGGTCGTCCGCTGCCGGACGCCGGGCATGCACGGCCTTGAATGCGTCGACCACCCGCGGGTCGAACTGCGAGCCGGAGCAGCGGGTGAGCTCCTCGATCGCCTCCTCGTGCGAGACGGGGGTGCGGTAGGGGCGCGGGGAGACCATGGCGTCGAAGGCGTCGCAGACGGCGATCACGCGGGCGCCGAGCGGGATTTCCTCGCCGGCTATGGCGTCGGGGTAGCCCCAGCCGTCGTAGCGCTCGTGCGTGGAGCGGACGATCCTGGCGGCCTCGCCGAGGGCCGGCGCCGCGCTGAGGATGCGCTCGCCGACGATCGTGTGGGTGCGCATGAGGTCCCACTCCTCGTCCGTCAGCGGGCCGGGCTTGTCGAGGATCGCGTCGGGGATGGCGACCTTGCCGACGTCGTGGAGCGATGCCGCCTGGAGCAGGGGCGCCTTGTCCACGGGGCCGAGGCGGAGCTCGTCGGCGACGGCCTCGCAGAGGTGGCGGACGTCGTGCACGTGGGCGCCGAGCTCCGCGCTGCGCTCGGCGAGGGCGCTGAGGAGGACGTCGGTCGTCTGAGTCCCCGCCGAGACGCGGCTGAGGGTCTTGCGCGCGTACATGCCACGGTCGGCCTGGCGGAGGATGTCGCTCGGGCCGACGGTCGCGTCGACCGCCGTGTGCCAGCCGTAGGAGGCCTGGATCCGGAAGCCCTCGCCGGCGTCGGTGAGCGCCGCGTGGCCCCTCAGGATCAGCGCGCTCGCCTCGGCCTCGGGGAGCCGGGTCGTGACGCAGAACTCGTCGCCGCCCATGCGGAAGGCGTGGCCGTCGGGCTTGACCGCCTCGGCCAGGCGGTCGGCCAGGCGCTGCAGGAGCACGTCGCCGGCCACGTGGCCGAAGGAGTCGTTGTAGGACTTGAAGCCGTCGAGGTCGTACAGGGCGAGGGAGAGCGGCGCGGGGGCGGTCGGGACCTCCGTCTCGAGCTCCGCCATGAGCGCCCGGCGGTTGCCGAGGCCCGTGAGGGGGTCGACGTGGGCGAGGTGCCGGGCCTCGTCGCCCTCCTGCTCGAGCGAGGTGCGGTCGCCGCGGACGCTGTCCATCGTGATCGCCGTGAGCATCGCCACGCCGGTCGTGACGAGGATCTCGAGCCCGACCTCCCCGGTCTCCGCGGCGGACCAGCCGGTGCCCTGGAAGGCGGTGCTGGCGGTCGCGACGAGGTAGAGCGGCAGGAAGCCGAGCGCGCGCCGCGGGGGATGGATCGCGGACGTGTAGAGGACGGCGATGAAGTAGAAGGCGTGCCAGGGGGTGTCGCGGCCGCCGGCGAGGTACTCCATGAGGGCGGTCATCACGAGGGCCGCGATGCAGAGGCAGTAGAGCTCGTCGTTGGTGACGCGGTGGCCGCGCTTGAGGAGGCCGTGCCCGCCTATGAAGCCCGCGAGGAGGACGGCGGCGGCGATCGAGTAGCCCCAGCCGCCGAGCGGGCTGGCGTCGGGCGGCGAGAGCGGCATGAGCAGCAGCCCGAAGA
>DASVVS010000178.1:0-10425 GCA_036386455.1 Thermoleophilaceae bacterium | reverse complement strand
GAGCCAGGTGGAGCGGGGCGAGACCAGTCCCACGCTCGCCACCGCCCAGCGCATAGCCAGCGGGCTGGACCTGAGTCTGAGCCAGCTCCTGCGCCTCGACGAGGCCGAGGGCGTCACCGTGATCCGCCGCTCCGAGCGCCGCCCCGGCAGCTCGCGCGCCGACGGGCACCGCTACGAGCTGCTCACGCCCGAGCTGCCCGGCCAGCGCGCCGAGGTCTCGCGCCACGTCCTGAAGCCGGGCGCCGCCACCGGCGGCCCGGGCGACCCGCCGATGCACGAGGCCGGAAGCAGGGAGACCGCCGTGCTCGTCGCGGGCCGCCTGACGCTCGTCTGCGCCGGCACGCGCTACGAGCTGGAGGAGGGCGACAGCGTCACCTTCGACGCCGACCTCCCGCACCACTTCGAGAACCCGGGCCGCGCCGAGGCCCGTTTCATGGCCGTCGTCACGGCCGGACTGAGAAGGAGCTGAAGCCGATGGCCAAGACGATGTTCGACAAGATCTGGGAGGCGCACGAGGTCGCACCCGGCCTCATCTACATCGACCTCCACCTGGTCCACGAGGTCACCTCGCCGCAGGCGTTCGAGTCGCTCCGGCTCGCCGGCCGCAGGGTGCGCCGCCCCGACCGGACCCTCGCGACCGCCGACCACAACGTCCCCACCGACGGGTCCACCGCCGCGGCGCAGATCCGCGACCACCTGAGCCGCGTGCAGGTCGAGACCCTGGAGCGCAACGCGAGCGAGTTCGGCGTCCCGGTCTACTCGATCGGCTCGAGCCACCAGGGCATCGTGCACGTGATCGGGCCCGAGCTGGGCGTCACGCAGCCCGGCATGACCGTCGTCTGCGGCGACTCCCACACCGCCACGCACGGCGCGTTCGGCGCGCTCGCCTTCGGCATCGGCACGAGCGAGGTCGAGCATGTGCTCGCCACCCAGACGCTCGTGCAGCCCAAGCCGCGCTCGATGCGGATCCTCTACAGCGGCGAGCTCGGCTTCGGCGTGACCGCCAAGGACCTGATCCTCGGCACGATCGGCCAGATGGGCGTGGCCGGCGGCGCCGGGCACGCGATCGAGTTCGCCGGCCCCGCGATCGAGGCGCTCTCGATGGAGGGCCGCATGACGGTCTGCAACATGACGATCGAGGGCGGCGGCCGCGCGGGGATGATCGCCCCGGACGACACCACCTTCGCCTGGCTCGAGGGCCGCCCCGCCGCGCCCGACCCGATGCCGGTCGACGAGTGGCGCGCGCTGCACACCGACGAGGGCGCCGACTTCGACACCCACGTTGACGTGGACGCCTCGGCCATCGAGCCGCAGGTCACCTGGGGCACGACGCCCGAGATGGTCGCGCCCGTCACGGCCGCCGTTCCCGAGCCCCAGCACGAGGGCGAGGAGCGCGCGCTCAAATACATGGACCTGGCGCCCGGCACGCCGATCCAGGACATCCGGCTCGACCGGGTCTTCATCGGCTCCTGCACCAACTCGCGCATCGGCGACCTCCGCGCCGCCGCCGAGGTGGTCAAGGGCCGCAGGGTCTCCGGCGACCTCGTCGCGATGGTCGTGCCCGGCTCGCAGCAGGTGAAGGCGCAGGCCGAGAGGGAGGGCCTCGACGAGGTCTTCCGCGCCGCCGGCTTCGACTGGCGCTCGGCCGGCTGCTCGATGTGCCTCGGCATGAACCCGGACGTCGCGGCCCCCGGCGAGCGCGTCGCGTCCACCTCGAACCGCAACTTCGAGGGCCGCCAGGGCCGCGGCGCCCGCTCGCACCTCGTCTCGCCCCAGATGGCGGCCGCGGCGGCCGTCGAGGGTCACTTCGTCGACATCAGGGAGTGGAGCTAGTGGAACCGGTCACGACCATCCGGGGCGGCGTCACCGCGCTCGACCGCAGCGACGTCGACACCGACCAGATCATCCCCAAGCAGTTCCTGAAGCGGGTGGAGCGCACCGGCTTCGGCGAGTTCCTCTTCTACGACTGGGCCAAGGAGCCCGGCTGGGAGCTGCCGAAGAACCCGATCCTCGCCACCGGCCGCAACTTCGGCTGCGGGTCCTCGCGCGAGCACGCGCCGTGGGCGCTCGAGGACTACGGCTTCAGGGCCGTCGTGGCGCCCTCGTTCGCCGACATCTTCTACTCGAACTGCACCAAGATCGGGCTCCTGCCGGTGGTGCTCGCCGAGGACGACGTGCGCGCGCTCATGGAGGCGGTCGAGGCCGAGATCGACCTCGACCGCCAGACCGTCTCGTTCGCCGGCCGCGAGGTGGCGTTCGACATCGAGCCGGAGCTCAAGCACCGGCTGCTGAACGGGCTCGACGACATCGGCGTGACGCTCCAGAGTGTCGAGGCGATCGACGCCTACGAGGCCCAGCGCGAGCGCTCCGGGCCGGTGACCACGTCGCTGTGAGCCGCGACTGGGACGCATCCACCTACGAGCGGGTCTCGGGCCCGCAGGCCGAGTGGGCCGCCCGCGTGCTGGACCGGCTCGAGCTGCGCGGCGACGAGACCGTGCTGGACGCCGGCTGCGGCAGCGGCGGCGTGACCGAGCTGCTGATCGAGCGGCTCCCGGACGGCCGCGTGATCGCGGTGGACGGCGCGCCGTCGATGGTCGAGCACGCCCGCCGCCAGCTCGGCGACAGGGCGACCGTGTTCCAGTCGGACCTCCAGGAGCTGACTCTCGACGACCCGGTCGACGCCGTCTTCTCGAACGCCGTCTTCCACTGGGTCCCCGACCACGACCTGCTCTTCCGCCGCATGCACGACGCCCTCGAGCCGGGCGGCCGGATGGTCGCGCAGTGCGGCGGCGCCGGGAACGTGGAGCGCTTCCATGGCCTCGCCGCCGAGGTCGGGGCCGAGGAGCCGTTCGCGGAGCACCTCGCCGGCTGGACCGGCCCGTGGAACTTCGCGGACGCGGAGACCACGCGGGAGCGCCTCGAACGCGCCGGCTTCACGCACGCCGAGACCTGGCTCGAGCCCGCCCCGGTGCACCCGCCGGAGCCGCGCGAGTTCTTCCGCACCGTCTGCCTGGGCCACCACCTGGAGCGGCTGCCCGATGGTCTCCGCGACGACTACGTCGACGCCGTGACCGAACGGATCGGCGAGGAGCCCGTGCTGGACTACGTGCGGCTGAACATCGTGGCCCTGCGCGCTTGATTCGTACCGTCCTGCGGCGTGACTGACCGCAAGGCGCTCCGCGTCCTCCTCGGGCTGATCGTGCTCGCGGCCGCGCTCCGCCTCTGGCGGATCGGCCACCAGAGCTACTGGCTCGACGAGGTCTTCACGGTCAACCTCGTGAACGAGGACCTCGGCGGGCTGGTGAAGGGCGTCCGCGAGACGGAGTCCACGCCGCACCTCTACTACTCGCTCGCCTGGCTCTGGGAGAAGGTCGCGGGCGACGGCGAGGGAGCGCTGCGCTCGCTCTCGGCGCTGTTCGGCATCGCCACGGTGCCGGTGGCCTACCTCGCCGCCCGCGAGCTGTTCCGCCCGGCCGCCGCGCTCACCGCCGCGGCGCTCGTGGCGGTGAACCCCTGGCTCGTCTGGTACTCGCAGGAGGCGCGCGCCTACGCGCTGCTGGTGCTGCTCTCCACCGCGGCGCTGCTGTTCTTCCTGCGCGGCAACCTCGCCCGCTGGGCGCTGGTCAGCGCGCTGGCGGTGGCCACCCACTACTTCGCGGCGTTCCTCGTGGGCCCCATGGGGCTGTGGCTGATCTGGAAGCGGCGCGACCGGGCCTCGCTCGCCGCGGCCGGCGCCGTCGCCGTGGTGGGCCTGGCGCTCGCCCCGCTCGCCCTCGACCAGCGCGCGAGCGGCCACACGAAGTTCATCGAGGAGATCTCGCTCGGCAGCCGCGTGACCGACCTCCCGAAGAAGTTCGTGACCGGCGAGCTCGGCACGCCCACGCCCGGCCTCGGTCCGCTCGCCGGCCTGCTCGTGCTGGCGGGGGCGGCGCTGCTCGTGTGGCGCGCGGCTCCGGAGGATCGCCGCCGCGGCCTGGGCCTCGCCGCCCTCACCGCGGTCACGCTCGCCGTCCCGCTGCTGCTGGCGGTCGCCGGCTTCGACTACCTCTTCCCGCGCAACGCCATCGCCGCCCTGATCCCCGCCGCCGCCGCGCTGGGCGCCGGCTTCGCCTCCCACCGGGCGGGCCTGGCCGCCGCGGCGGCCCTCTGCCTGACCGCGATCGCGGTCAACGTCCAGGTCGGCTTCAACGAGGACCTCCAGCGCGACGACTGGCGTGCCGTGGCGAGGGCGATCGGCCCGCCGGACGGCGGCGACCGCGGCATCGCGCTCAACGGTCAGGTGCAGATCGCGCCGCTCGAGCACTACGTGCCGGGCCTGCGCGAGTACCCGCCGGACGGAGCTGTCCTGAACGAGGTCGTCGCGCTGCACATCACCCGCTCGCCGAGCACCTTCGAGCCGAAGCCCCCGGCCGGCTTCGCGCTGGTCGAGCGCCGCCGCGAGCCGAGCTTCGAGCTCGCCCGCTACCGCGCCCCCGCGCCGGTGGGCGTGGGCCCGCCGTTCGTGGGGGAGACGCGCCTCGACGTCGAGCACCCGATCATCCGGCTCCAGCCGCGCCGCTAGCCTGACCCGCCCGTGAGCGCCACCCGCATAGCCGCCCTGCCGGGCGACGGCATCGGCCCCGAGATCATGGCCGCGGCCCGCGAGCTGCTCGCCGCGCTGGGCGAGTTCGAGATCGAGGAGCACGCGATCGGCGGCGCGTCGATCGACGCCCACGGCACCGCCCTGACCGACGACGTCCTCGCCGCCTGCAGCGCCTCCGACGCGGTCCTGCTCGCGGCCGTGGGCGGGCCCAAGTGGGACACGACCGACCCGGACAAGCCCCGCCCCGAGCAGGGCCTGCTCGGCCTGCGCAAGGGCCTCGGCCTGTACGCGAACCTGCGGCCGGTCCGCCCGAGCTCCGCGCTGCTCGACGCGAGCCCGCTCAAGCGCGAGCGCATCGAGGGAACCGACCTGCTCGTGGTCCGCGAGCTCACCGGCGGCATCTACTTCGGCGAGCGCGGCCGCAGCGACGGCAGCGCCTTCGACACGCTCGTCTACAGCGAGGAGGAGGTGGACCGCATCTGCGACGTCGCCTTCCGCTTCGCCCGCCGCAAGGTCACGAGCGTGGACAAGGCGAACGTGCTGGAGACGAGCCGCCTGTGGCGCTCCGTGGCCGAGCGGGTGGCCGCCCGCCACCCCGAGACGCCGCTCGAGCACCTGCTGGTGGACAACGCCGCCATGCAGCTCGTGTCGCGGCCGACGGACTTCGACGTGATCGTCACCGAGAACATGTTCGGCGACATCCTCAGCGACGAGGCCGCGATGCTCACCGGCTCGCTTGGGATGCTGCCGAGCGCCTCCGTCGGCGGCGACGGGCCGGGCCTGTTCGAGCCGGTCCACGGCTCCGCTCCCGACATCGCCGGCAGCGGCACCGCCAACCCGCTGGCGATGTTCGGCTCGGTGGCGATGATGCTGCGCTACGGAATCGGTCGCGAGGACGATGCCGCGCGCGTAGAATCGGCCATCGATCGCGCGCTGGAGCAGGGTCTGAGGACTCGTGACCTCGGCGGCGAAGCAAGCACCGAGGACGCCACCCGGGCGGTTCTCGCAAATCTCTAAAGGGAGACGCCAGTGAACACCGCGGACCTCATCTGGATGAACGGCGAGTTCGTCGCATGGGAGGACGCGAAGGTGCACGTACTCACGCACGCGCTGCACTACGGCACGGGCGTGTTCGAGGGGATCCGCTGCTACGAGACCGAGCAGGGCCCCGCGATCTTCCGCCACCACGACCACCTCGACCGGCTGCGCCGCTCGGCCGAGCTCTACTACATGGACATGCCGTACTCGCGCGACGAGCTGCGCGAGGTCACGCACGAGCTGATCGCGCGGAACGGCCTGCGCTCCTGCTACATCCGGCCGGTCGTCTACCGCGGCTACGGCCCGATGGGGCTCGACCCGCTCACGAACCCGGTGGAGTGCTTCATCGCGGTCTGGGAGTGGGGCGCCTACCTCGGCGAGGACGGCAAGACCAAGGGCATCCGGGCCAAGACCTCGTCCTGGCGCCGGATCTCGCCGGAGTCGCAGCCGCCCCAGGCCAAGGCGTGCGGGCAGTACCTCAACAGCGTGCTCGCGAAGGTGGAGGCGAGCAAGAGCGGCTACGACGAGGCGATCCTGCTCGACCACAAGGGCGTGGTCTGCGAGGGCACGGGCGAGAACGTCTTCGTGGTGCGCGACGGCGAGATCGCCACGCCTCCGTTCAGCGCGAGCATCCTCGACGGCATCAACCGGCGCTCGGTGATCGAGATCGCGCGCGACCTCGGCTACCGCGTGACCGAGCGCGACGTCGCGCGCGAGGAGCTGGCCCAGGCCGACGAGGTCTTCCTCACGGGCACGGCCGCCGAGCTCACGCCGATGCGCGAGATCGACGACATCGAGATCGGGCCCCCGGGCGAGATCACCCTCCAGATCCAGAAGGTCTTCGAGGACGCCATCTACGGGCGGGCCGAGCGCTACCGCGAATGGCTCGATCCCGTGGCGGTACCGTCGAAGGCGTGACTTCGCCCGACCCCCAGCGGGTCCAGATCTACGACACGACCCTGCGCGACGGCATGCAGGGGGAGGGCATGAGCCTCTCCGTGGAGGAGAAGCTCCGGGTCGCGCACACGATCGACGGCCTCGGCTGGCACTTCATCGAGGCCGGCTTCCCGGCGTCGAATCCCAAGGAGGCCGAGTTCTTCCGGCTGCTCGAGCGGGAGTCGTTCGCGAACGCCGAGGTCGTCGCCTTCGGGATGACGCGGCGGCGCGGCATCGTGGCGGACGAGGATCCCGCGCTGCGGCTGCTGGCCGACTCGTTCGCGCCGGTCTGCTGCCTCGTCGGCAAGACCTGGAAGCTGCACCTGGAGAAGGTCACGAAGGTCGATCCGGACGAGAACCTGGCGATGATCGCCGAGTCGGTGGCGTTCCTGCGCGGCCAGGGCAAGCGGGTAGTGTACGACTGCGAGCACTTCTTCGACGCCTGGCGTGACGACCCCGAATACGCCGCGCGCTGCGTGACCGCGGCCACCGAGGCGGGCGCCGAGTGGGTCGCGCTGTGCGACACCAACGGCGCCACGCTGCCCGACGCGGTCGCGGCCGTCACGCGCTCGGTCGTGGAGCTCGCGCCCGCGCACGGCATCGCGATCCACACCCACGACGACGCCGGCTGCGGCGTGGCCAACTCGCTCGCGGCGGTCGAGGCGGGCGCGCGGATGGTGCAGGGCACCGTCAACGGCTACGGCGAGCGCTGCGGCAACGCCAACCTCACCACGATCGTGCCCAACCTCCAGCTCAAGCTCGGCTACGACTGCGTCACTCCGGGCCAGCTCGCCGCGCTCACGGAGGCCGCCCACCTGATCGACGAGATCTCGAACGTCACGCCCAACCCGAACCAGCCCTACGTCGGGCGCAACGCCTTCGCCCACAAGGGCGGGCTGCACGTGGCCGGCGTGCAGGCGGACGCGCGTACGTTCGAGCACGTCGATCCCGCCTCCCTCGGCGCCCACCGCGAGCTGCTGATCTCGGAGCTGTCCGGCAAGGGCACGGTCCAGGCGCGCGCCGAGCAGGTCGGGCTGAACCTCGACCCCGAGGAGGCCACGCGCGTGGTCGAGCGGGTCAAGGAGCTCGAGTCGCGCGGCTTCCACTTCGAGGCGGCCGACGGCTCGTTCGACCTCCTGATCCGGCGCGAGACGGGCGACTACGAGCCGCTCTTCCGGCTCGAGTCCTGGCGCGTGATCGCGGAGAAGCGCGAGGAGGACGGGCGCGTGCACACCGAGGCGACGATCAAGATCTGGGTCGGCGGCGAGCGCTACCTGCGCACCTGCGAGGGCAACGGCCCGGTGAACGCGCTCGACCGGGCGCTGCGGGCGGCGATCGGCGACGTCTACCCGCACCTTCGCGAGGTCGAGCTGGTCAACTACAAGGTCCGCATCCTCGACGAGAACAAGGGCACCGGCGCGGTCACGCGCGTGCTCCTCGACGCGAGCGACGGCACCGACACGTGGGGCACGATCGGCGTCTCCGAGAACATCATCGAGGCGAGCTGGGAGGCGCTGGTGGACTCGCTCGAGGCCGGGATGCTGCCCAGCCGCACCGGCCACGTCCGCTCCGCCGCCGGCACCCCCGCGCCCACCCAGTGAGCGACCGCGTCCCCCTCGCCCGGCCCGTGGTCGGCGCCAGGGAGGAGGAGCTCGTGCTCGAGGTGCTCCGCTCCGGGCAGCTCTCGCTCGGGCCGATGCTGCCGCGCTTCGAGCGCGCCTTCGCGGAGCGGCTCGGCGTGCCCCAGGCGAGCGCGGTCTCCAGCGGCACGGCCGGCCTCCACCTGGCCGTGCGGGCCGCCGGCGTGGAGCCGGGCGACGAGGTGATCACCAGTCCGTTCAGCTTCGTGGCCTCCTCCAACTGCGTCGTCTACGAGGGGGCGCGGCCGGTGTTCTGCGACATCGACCGCCGCACGCTCAACATCGACCCGGCGGCCGCCGCCGCGGCCGTGACGGACCGGACCACAGGGCTGCTGCCCGTCCACATCTTCGGCTACCCGGCCGACATGCCGGCGCTCGAGCGGCTGGCGGTCGAGCGCGGGCTCTGGATCGTGGAGGACGCGTGCGAGGCGCTCGGCGCGCGGCACGCCGACGGCCCGGCCGTGGGCGCCCGCGGCAACCTCGCCGTCTTCGCCTTCTACGCCAACAAGCAGATGACCACCGGCGAGGGCGGGATGGTCACCTGCCCGATCGAGGCCCAGAAGGAGCGGATCGACTCCGAGCGCAACCAGGGCCGCGCCCCGGACATGGGCTGGCTCGACCACGACCGGCTCGGGTTCAACTACCGGATGACGGACATCCAGTGCGCGCTCGGCGTGGCGCAGGTGGAGAGGCTCGGCGACATGCTCGCGGCCCGGACGCGCGCCGCGGCGCTCTACTGCGAGGCGCTGGCCGGAATCGAGGGCCTCGAGCTGCCCTGCCCGGACGTGGGCGGCGACGTGCGCGGCTGGTTCGTCTACGTGGTGCAGCTCCCGCGCGGCACCGATCGCGACGCGACGATCGAGGCCCTGCGCGCCCGCGGCGTCGACTCCAAGCCCTACCTGCCCGCGATCCACCTGATGAGCTACTACCGCGAGACGTTCGGATACCGCGAGGGCGAGTTCCCGGTCTGCGAGGACGTGGCGGCGCGCTCGCTGGCCCTCCCGTTCTTCCCGGGCATCGAGGAGGGGCAGATCGCGCGGGTGACTGAGGCGCTGGCCGCCGCCATCCGGTAGAAACCGGCGCCTATGCGCCTGGCGGGGGTCATGGCGACGTTCCTGGTGCTGGCCGTGGGGCCCGCGACGGCGTGGGCCGGCACCGCCCGCGTCGCCGAGAAGCCGGTCGACCCGGAGGAGTGCCCGGCGAACGTCGAGTGCTCTTACGCGGTCCTCGAGTTCACCGGCGCGCCCGGGGAGGCGAACCGGGTGGAGGTCTCCGCCGGCGGCCCGGAGCGGACCTACGTGATCCGCGACGACGGCGCGGACGTCCAGCCCGGTCCCGGCTGCACTCCGCAGGGCCGGCGCGCGGTGCGCTGCGAGATCCCCGCCGGGGTGCAGTTCCACGAGGTCGACCTGCGCGGCGGCGACATGAACGACGAGCTGACCCTGTCGGTCCCGATCCTCGGCTCGATGATGGGCGAGGCCGGCGACGACGTGATCGTGGGCAGCGAGACGGCCGACCGGATCGCCGGCGGGCCGGGCGCCGACCGGATGAGCGGCCGGGGCGAGCGCGACTTCTTCGAGGAGGATGCCACCCGCGCGGCCGTCGACGACGACACGGTCGACGGCGGTCCGGGCTTCGACGAGATCGACTACGCCGAGCGCCGCCGCCCCGTGCGCGTGAACCTCGCCGACCCGAGCGCGCCGGCGGGCGAGAGCGGCGAGGGCGACCGCCTCACGAGCGTCGAGACGGTCCGCGGCGGCCAGGCCGACGACGTGCTGCGGGCGGGGGCAGAGCGCGTCCTCTTCTACGGGGGCCCCGGCGACGACCGCCTGCACGGCGCCCTCGGCGACGACTCGCTCTGGGCGGGCGAGGGCGACGATCGCCTCTACGGCGGGGGCGGCGTCGACATCCTCGAGGGCGAGGACGGCTCGGACGGGCTGGTGGGCGGCTGCGGGCGCGACTACCTGCGCGGCGGCAACGGGCGCGACCGCCTCTACGCCGACGACGGCTACCGCGACAAGGTCGGCGGCGGCTCCGGTACCGACTTCGCGCGCTTCGACCAGCTCGACCTCGTCAGGCACGTCGAGCGCAGGCAGCGGCGCCGGATCGACGCCTGCGCGCTCTAGAACCCGAGCGCCCGCACCGCCACCCGCAGCCCGTCCTCGAGCGCGGTCGGCTCCCAGCCCAGCTCCTCCTGCGCCTTCGTCGCGTCCGGCGCCGCGTTCCAGA
>DASVVS010000177.1:0-5394 GCA_036386455.1 Thermoleophilaceae bacterium | reverse complement strand
CGCCTGCCGAAACTCATCGCCCGGCGGTGGATCGGGGGCAGAGTGCGGTTGTGGCGGCGGCTGCACTGCACGCTGCGGCAGGAGCGCTAGTAGGCGGCCGGGCGCTGTGCCGGGAGCTCGGGCGCCGGATCGCGATACCCGGGGCGGAGCCGCAGGTCGCCGCGCTCCGGCGCCCGGAAGATCCCGGGGGGCGCCGACAGCTCGTTGCGCGCCGCGAGCTCGGCGCAGTCCGGGGCCGCGCACTCGTCGACACCGTCGGGAAGACCGCGGCCGGCGATCAGGTTGCCAGCGATGTGGAGCTCGTCGTCGGCGCGGACCGCGCCCAGGCCCGAGCCGTCCTGCGCCTCGCCCGAGAACGGGCCGGCGATGCTGAAGAGCTGATCGCCGTGGCGGCGCGGGTTGTCGATCACGTTGCCCAGGATCCACACGTGCCGGTTGGGGATCCGGACGTAGTTCGTGCCGTCGTCGACCCGCGTGGTGCCCCAGCCCCCGCCGTCGAGATGCTGCTCGCAGCGCTCGCGTCCCTCGTCGCCGGGCATACCGTCGCACGAGCGGCCGCCGTAGCCGACCTCGAGCCAGTGCGAGCGCGCTCCGACGTTCCACATCCGGTTGCGGGCGACGAGGACGTCGTAGCCACCGTTGACGCCGATC
Organism: Thermoleophilaceae bacterium; assembly: GCA_036386455.1. Classification (GTDB taxonomy): domain Bacteria; phylum Actinomycetota; class Thermoleophilia; order Solirubrobacterales; family Thermoleophilaceae; genus AC-37. Next base: position 4,743 of record DASVVS010000177.1, on the reverse strand, counting down.
CCTGCGCCCTCTACGTCGGTGATCCGGTTGTCGAGCACATCGATGCCGTAGGCCTCATAGCGGAGGAAGGGCGCGACCATGAACTGGAAGCCGGTCCCCTGGCCCGCGGTGAAGCCGCCCGTGCCGCAGCGGCGGATGCGGTTGTGGGCCACGAGCACGGATGCGGAGCCGCCCTTCGCGTACGCGCACCAGTCGTTCGCGCGCTCGATCACGTTGTGCATCACACGCGCGTGGTGGACGGCGACGAAGTCGAGCGCGTTGTCGCCGGCACCCGAGATCGTGCTGTGTGTGATCCCGATGTGGCGCGACTGGTTGATCTTCACGTTCTCGTGGAGCTCGTCCGGCGAACCGACCAGTCGCGAGCGGGTCAGCAGCACGTGCTGGCAGCGCTCGCAGTGGAAGAGGTCGGTGCGGTCGGAGAAGGTGATCCCGGAGAACGCGACCCAGCGCAGGTCGTAGAGGTTCACGTTTCCGAACCGGACCGTTCCGCGCCGTTCGGCCGCGATGACGATCGGGGCGGTCTCGCTGCCCCAGCGGCTCTCCCAGTAGTTCGGGAGGGCGCGCGCGGGGTAGCGGCCCGGCCGGACCAGGATGCGCACGGGGCGTGTCAAGGTCGTCGCCTCTGGAATCCGTTGCCAGGCGGCGGCGACCGTCCGCAGCGGCGAGCGCGCGCTCCCGCGGTTCGCGTCGCGCCCGCGACGCGCGTCGACGACGAGTGTGCGGGCGCCCTGCGGCTTGAGGCTCGGAAGCTCGCCCGTGTCGGCGGACGCGGGCTGCGGGAGCGCAAGCGCGAGAAGGCTCAGGGCGGACAGCAGGAAGGAGCGGCGCACCCATCCTCTATCGGCGCTGCTGGCGCCGCACCGCTACTTGGACGCCCCGCGCCGGACGAGCGTCCGAGTCCGCCGCCGGGGACGTGCAATAGGGCATCGGTGGCAACCGTCATGCTTCCGCTCTGGGCGACTGTGGACCCGGTGACTTACGACGCTGACCTTCGCGAGCGGCTTCGCGCGAACCTCGCCGCGCACAAGCGCGTGGAGCTCCCGCTCGACGCCCGGCGAGCCGCCGCGGTGGCGATCGTCCTCGTCGACAGCGACGCCCGGCACCACGACGGCGAGGTCGACCCCCACCGGGGCCTTCCGCTCGATGGCCGCATGGTCGGCGTCGCCGGGGGCGCGGCGTTCCTGCTGTGCCGGCGCGCATCGCGCCTCAGTCGACACGCGGGACAGTGGGCGCTGCCGGGCGGGCGGATCGACGAGGGCGAGACCGCGCTGGAGGCCGCGCTTCGCGAGCTCGACGAGGAGCTGGGAGTCCGCCTTGGGCCCTCGAGCGTCGTGGGGTGGCTGGACGACTACGCCACGCGGTCGGGCTACCGCATCTCGCCGGTCGTACTGTGGGGCGGCGCCGACCCGAACGTCACCCCGGCGCCGGACGAGGTCCTCGCCGCCTACCGGATCGGCCTCCATGCGCTGCTTGCATCGGAGCCCCGCCTCGTTCCCATCCCCGAGAGCGAGCGGCCTGTACTGCAAATGCCGCTCGGCAACGACCTCATCCACGCGCCGACCGGCGCCCTGCTGCTCCAGCTGCGACAGGTCGCCCTCCTAGGTCGTGCGGGCGAGCGCGTCGATGAGTACGAAGAGCCGGTATTCGCCTGGGGGTGACGGCCCCGAACGACCAATCGGGCCGCGCACCCGAAGGCGCACGGCCCGACCGGTCTCTTTGGCCCTACGCCGAAGCCGGCGCAGACTTGGGAGTTACCCGCAGGGCGCGGGCAGCCCGCTGCGGCAGCCACCAGTTCCAGCGGCCGAGCAGGGCCACGACCGCAGGGGCGAGAACGCCGCGGATGAGGGTCGCGTCGAGCAGGATGCCCCCGCCGAGGGCGGTGGCGAACATCTTCGCCTCTGTCCCCGGCCCGGCGCTCATCGCGACGAACGCGAGGCCCAGGATGAGCGCCGCGCTCGTGACCAGGCGACCCGTGCGGCCGATGCCCTCGACGACCGCCGCCTCGGTCGAGCCGGTGCGGTCGAAGCCCTCGCGCATCCGGCTGAGGATGAACACCTGGTAGTCCATCGAGATCCCGAACAGGAACGCGAACACGACGATCGGCATCTCCACGTTGATCGAGCCCGTCGCCTCGATGCCCCAGATCGCATCCGAGCCGACGCCGTGCTGCCAGACGAGCACCATCAGCCCCCAGGCGGCGCCGACGGACAGCAGGTTCAGGAGGACCGCCTTGAGCGGGATGATCAGCGAGCGGAATGCCCGGGCCAGCAGCAGGAACGTCAGGCCGGCGATCATCGCGATGACCAGCGGGAAGTTCCCGTAGACCGAGTCGAGGAAGTCGGCGCTCTGCGCCGCCTCGCCGCCGGTCACCACGTCGCCCTCAGTGGCGACCCGGATCCGCTCCAGCGTCTCGCGCCCGGCCGGCGAGTTTCCGTCAGCGGTCGGGACCACCGAGATCAGCGACATCCCGTCGCGCCGCCAGTCCTCCGGAGCGACAGCACTGCGAACACCGTCGACGCCCTGCAGCGCCTCCACGACCGGCACGGGATCGCCGGAACGGACGAGCGTGTCGAACGGCGACAGCGGGCCTGTCCCAATGCCCGAGCTCTCGAGCCGGTCGAGCGCCACGCGGGCCGGACCGGACTGGGCCAGTGACCCTGCCTGCGGGTTGCCCAGCTGGATGGACGAAGCGGCAAAGACGAGCCCGGCGAGCACGCCGGTCGAGAGGATCGCCGCGCTCCAGCGATGCCGGACGACGAAGCGCGCCCAAGCCGTCCAGCCGCGGCTGGCGTGGTCCTCGCGGCGAGCGTGGCGGCGGTCGAGCCTTGGCCCGATCGTCGCAAGAACGACCGGCAGCAGAGTGATCGCGACTGCGACGCTGACCAATGGGATGAGCATCCCGGCGATGCCGATGCTGCGCAGGAACGGCACCGGCAGCACGACGAGGGCGAGCAGCGAGATGGCGACGGTGGTTCCGCTGAGGACGACGGCCTTGCCCGCGTGCTCCATGGCGGCGACGACGGACTCGTCACGGGCTGCACCGCGCTGGCGCTCCTCGCGCCAGCGCACGACCACCAGCAGGGCGTAGTCGATCGCGATGGCCAGGCCGACCAGGGCAATGAGCACCTTGACGATGACCGAGACGTCGGTGGCGCTGGCGAGCGGCCACACCGCCAGGAACGTGGTCGGGATGGCTACGAGTGCCATGAGAAGCGGCACGACCGCCATCCACGAGGCGAAGACGAACGCCAGCACGAGAAGGGCACCGCCGCCGGCGATCAGGGCCTCGACGGCCAGGCTCGCTCCCTCGCCATGACCGCTGTCCCGGGCGCCGGCACGGAGCGCGTCGAGCCCGGTCACCTGCACCGGCGCGCCGCCGACCGAGACGCTGTCGACGGCCGCCTGGGCCGCGCGCGCCTCCGCCTGGCCGGGATCGATCCCGCCCTTGTTCGGGATGTACACGAGCGCGAACGTCGTCCGGCCGTCCTCCGACACGAAGGCCCGGTCGCGCGTGGACGCGTACGACGCAGTCCGCGCCCCCGGGACCGCGGCCTCGATCTTCGCAAGCGCGTCGCGCAGGTCGGAGCGGACGCCAGGCGAGTCGACGGTGCTGCCCTCCGGCAGCGATACGACCGGCACGAGCGGCGCGGCATCGCCGCCGCTGCCGTAGGTCTCGACGATCTGACTGTTGGCGATGAACGCCTCCTCGCCGGGGACGTTGAACTGCTGCTCGAACGACCTGTCGGCCGGTCCCGTGGCGGCGACACCCGCAAGGGCGAGCGCGACCCAAAGGCCGACGACCAGTGACTTGTGGCCCAGCACCCACCGCGTGAGACTGGTCATTGCGCTGCGCTTCGACATGCGATCCGTCCTTTCTGTGGGCCAGGGAGACTTACGCCGTAAGTCCATGCCGGGCAGTGTTACACTTACGCTGTAAGTTGTCAAGGGATCGAATGCCGACGAAGACACGGACACCGCTGAGCAGGGATCGCGTACTCCGCGCGGCGACCGCGCTCGCCGACGAGCGGGGGGTTGCCGAGCTGACGATGCGCAAGCTCGCCAAGGAGCTGCGGGTCGAAGCGATGTCGCTCTACAACCACGTCGCCAACAAGGACGACCTGCTCGATGGGATGATCGACCTCGTCTTCAGCGAGATCGAGGCACCGGCTGCCGGCGGCGACTGGAGGGCCGAGCTGCGGAAACGCGCGATCTCCACACGCCAGGCCCTGCTACGACACCCGTGGGCGGTCGGCGAGATGGAGGGCCGCACGAACCACGGCCCGTCGAACCTGAAGGTGCACGACGCGGTGCTCGGGTGCCTGCGCGCGGCCGGCTTCTCGATCGAGATGACCGTGCACGCCATGTCCGTCCAGGACGCCTACATCTATGGCTTCGCGCTGCAGCAGACCGACATGTCCTCGGAGACCCCGGAGGACTTCGCGGCCGAGGCGCAACGGCAGATGGTCGAGTATGCGGACGCGCTCGCCGACTACCCGCATCTCGTGGAGGTCGTCGGCGGATACGTGGCCAAGGCCGGCTATGACTACGAGGCCGAGTTCCTCTTCGGTCTCGACGTGATCCTCGACGGCCTCGAGCGGCTGCTGGAGGAGAGCGGCTCCCAGTAAATCGGGGCGACTGGATTTGAACCAGCGACCTTTCGGCCCCCAGCCGAATGCGCTACCAGACTGCGCCACGCCCCGTGGCTATGGACCGGAACGCTAGCGCGATCCGAGAGCGGGCGAC
>DASVVS010000176.1:0-23085 GCA_036386455.1 Thermoleophilaceae bacterium | reverse complement strand
CCTCCGCGGCGCGGCCGCCAAGGGTCATCGCCATGATGTCCAGGAGCGCGGCGCGCGTCGTGAGGAACCTGTCCTCGGTCGGCATCGAGATCGTGTAGCCGAGCGCCTGGCCGCGGGAGATGATCGAGATCTTGTGGACGGGGTCGGCGTTGGGCAGGACGTGCCCGACGATCGCGTGGCCCATCTCGTGGTAGGCCGTGATGAGCCGCTCCTTCTCGCTCATCACGCGGGTCTTCTTCTCGGGGCCCGCGACGACGCGCATGATGCCCTCTTCGAGCTCGTTGTGGCCGATCTCCTTCTTGCCGTTGCGGGCGGCGAGCAGGGCCGCCTCGTTCACGAGATTCTGGAGGTCGGCGCCGGTGAATCCGGGGGTCTGCGCCGCGAGGTTGTCGAGGTCGATCGCCTTCGCGAGCGGCTTGCCGCGCGTGTGGACCTCGAGGATCTTCGCGCGGCCCTTGCGGTCGGGGCGGTCGACCACGATCTGGCGGTCGAAGCGGCCCGGGCGCAGCAGCGCGGGGTCGAGGATGTCGGGCCGGTTCGTGGCGGCGATGAGGATGATGTTGTCCTTCATCTCGAAGCCGTCCATCTCGACGAGCAGCTGGTTAAGCGTCTGCTCGCGCTCGTCGTGGCCGCCTCCGAGGCCGGCGCCGCGGTGGCGGCCGACGGCGTCGATCTCGTCCATGAAGATGATGCAGGGGCTGTTCTGCTTGGCCTGCTCGAAGAGGTCGCGGACGCGGGAGGCGCCGACGCCGACGAACATCTCGACGAAGTCCGAGCCGGAGATCGAGAAGAACGGCACGCCCGCCTCGCCGGCCACGGCGCGCGCGAGCAGCGTCTTGCCGGTGCCCGGCGGCCCGTAGAGCAGCACGCCCTTCGGTATGCGCGCTCCCAGCGCCTGGAACTTCTTGGGGTTCTCGAGGAACTCCTTGATCTCGTGCAGCTCCTCGACGGCCTCGTCGACCCCCGCGACGTCACGGAAGGTGATCTTGGGCGCGTCGACCGACATGCGCTTGGCCTTGGACTTGCCGAAGCTCATGACCTTCGAGCCCCCGCCCTGCATCTGGTTGATGATGAAGAGCCAGAAGATCAGGAAGATCACGAACGGCAGGACGTACGTGAGCACCGAGAGCCAGCCACCACCGCCCTTGCCCTTGACGTCGACCTGCACGTTCTTCGAGAGCAGCGTGTTGACGAGGCTCTGCTCGGTGTTGTCCGGGTAGGCCGTCGTGAACTTCTGCGGCTTGCCGTCCTCGCCCTCCGCGCGCGACTCGAAGTCGATCGTGTTGTCCTTCGTGTTGAGCGTCGCCTTCTGGACGTCGCCCGCGGCGACCTGCGCGACGAACTGGTCGTAGCGCGGCGCCTTCTTCTCCTCGCCCGGGCTGATGAGCTTCTGCGCGAAGAACGCCAGCACCACCACGATGAGGATCGGGAAGGCCGCGCTCTTGAAGAATCTGCTCATTGGGCTCTATTCCAGTTCGGAGGCGAAGCCCCTACTGGCCGTAACGACGCAGCGTAGCAGGGGTAGTTGGGGGGTTTTCCTGCTTTTTTGCAGGTTCGGGGGCGAAGCTAGAACGGATCATTCAAGGGCTGTTCAAGACAGCCACGAACGGCAGGTTCCGGAACTTCTCCCCGTAGTCGAGCCCGTAGCCGATGACGAAGCGGTTCGGGATCTCGAAGCCCGTGTAGCGGATCGGCAGCTCGACCTTGCGGCGCTCGGGCTTCGTGAGCAGGGCGCACACCTCGAGCGAGCGCGGCTCGCGGGCGCGCATCGTGCGCAGCAGGTACGAGAGCGTCAGGCCGGAGTCGACGATGTCCTCCACGATCAGCACGTCGCGGCCCTCGATCGGGGCGTCGAGGTCCTTGAGGATGCGCACGACACCCGACGAGTCCGTCGACGAGCCATACGAGGCGACCGCCATGAAGTCCACCTCGCACGGCACCTCGAGGTGGCGCATCAGATCGGAGAGGAAGAATACGGCGCCCTTCAGGACGCCGACCAGCAGCAGATCCTTCCCGGCGTAGTCGCGCGAGATCTCCTCGCCGAGCTCGCGCACGCGCTCGGCCAGGCGGTCTGCCTCAACGAGGGTCTCGCCGATCGGGTCGCTCACCGCGGCGAGTCTATGCGCGCGGTGAGCGCGACGGCGCGCTCGGTGCCGGGCGGCGCGCGGAAGCCCTCGTCCACGGCCAGGCCGGCGACCCACGCGATCCGCCCGCCGGACTCCACAACCGGCACCGAGTGGCGCTCCGCGCGCGGCACCTTGCGGTCGGTGAACAGGTCCTGGAGCGTCTTCGTGCCGCCGAGGCCGGCGGGCCGCAGGCGGTCGCCCGGGCGCCACGGCCTGACCACGAGGCCCGCCTCCGCCACGCCGGGATCCAGCAGCGCGTCCCCCGCGCCCCCGACCGAGGCCTCCACGCGCCAGCGCCCGAACTCGACCGCGCCCGGCACGGGGAGCTCGACCGCCGCCGGCGGGCCGGGGTCGGCGCCGGAGGCGAAGCGCAGCGACCCGTACTCGGCGACCGCGCGCAGGCCGCCCGGCAGCTCGACCTCGGCGGAGCCGTCGAGCGGGAGCGCGAGGATCCGATCGGCGTCGCGGCGCGCGAGCGGGACCGCCGGCGGGCCGCCCTCGGCGCCGGCGCCCTCGACCCCGGCGCCCTCGGCCCCGAAGGCTTCCTCCGCGGCGGCCTCCTCCGCGGCGGCCCGCAGCGCCAGCCGCGCCAGCGCCGGCGGCAGCGCGCGCAGCGCCTCCAGCGGGAGGGGCGCGGCGGCCGGCCGGCCGAGGGCCTCTTCGACGGCCCGGTCGAGCACCTCGGCCTCCTCGCGGAGCTGCGCGGCGGTCTCGGCGATGTTGCGCTCGGCGGCCGGGTTCAGCTCGCGCAGCGCGGGAACGACGTCCGCCCTCACGCGCGCGCGCGCGAATAAGAGGTCCGAGTTCGATGGATCCTCGCGCCACTCGAGGCCGCGCGCGCGGCAGTGCTCGCGGGCATCCTCGCGCGTGATCGCCAGCAGCGGGCGCACGAGCCGGCCCCGCCGCGGCGCCATCCCGAGCAGCGCGCGCCGCCCCGGCGAGACGGCCAGCCGGTAGAGCACCGTCTCGGCCTGGTCGGACGCCGTGTGGGCCGCCGCGTAGTCGCCGCGGGCGTGCCGCTCGGCCAGCGCGTAGCGCGCATCGCGCGCCTGCGCCTGCACGTTCCCCGGCCCGCGCGCGGCCGACAGGTCAACCCGCTCCACCGTCAGCGGGACGCCCAGGCGATCGCACAGCTCGCGGCAGAAGGCGGCGTCCGCGCCGCTCTCGGGCCGCAGGCAGTGGTCCACGTGCAGCGCCGTCACCTCGGCGCCGAGCGCGACGGCCACGTCCAGCAGGCAGACCGAGTCGCCCCCGCCTGAGAGCATCACGAGCAGCGGCTCGCCCTCGCGGACGAGCCCGCTCGCCCGGGCCGCGGCCGGCGCCCGCCCGTCCCCGGGCGCGCGGCCCTCCCCCTCAGCTGCGCGCGAGGACACGGCAGAGCGACCGCGGCTGGTCGAAGCCCTTCAGCTTCACCTGGCCGATGTTCTCGAACTGGAGGTGGCCGTCGTCGCGGATCTCGTCCATCACCGAGTCGCTCACGAGCACCTCGCCGCCGCGCGCCCGCGCGACCACGCGCGCCGCCAGGTTCACGTCGCGGCCGTAGTAGTCGCCGTCGCGATAGAGCGCCACGCCGGCGTGGACCCCGATCCGCGGCGTCGGCCGCTCGTCCCACAGCTTCTGAAAGCCGACGCTCCAGTCCGTCAGCGCCGCCGCGTCGGTGCCGACGATCATCACCTCGTCGCCGATCGTCTTGATCACGCGCGCCTCGTCGGGCAGCGTCTCGGTGACGGCGTCGATGAAGCGCTCGACGGTGGTCAGCGCCTCCTCCTCCCCGGCCTCCTCGGTGAAGCGCGTGTAGCCGGCGAGGTCCGCGAACGCGATCGCCACCCGTACCCGCCCCAGGTCGATCGACTCGTCGAGCTCCACCTCCATGTGGCCGACCACGTCGCGCTCCACGAACTCGCTCAGGAAGCGCTGGTGCAGGTAGTCCATGAGCGGCGAGGCGAACGGCAGGAGGTCGCGCGCCAGCCCCTCCATCTCCTCGGCCATCTGGAGGCCCGGCACGCCCTCGCGCATGAGCGGCTCGTGCACGTAGATGTGGAACAGGCGCGTCTCGGCGTCGGCGATCCGCGACAGCGCCTGGCCGTAGACCCGCAGGAGCTGGAGGAACGCGACGAGCGGGAACCCGGCCTCGAGCACGGACGCGACGTACCGCAGCGCGCGCAGGTCGTCGGAGGTGATCGACTCAGGCCGGCGCGGGGCGAAGCCGATCGTGGACCAGATCCGCTCCACCAGCGCCGGTTCGAGGCCAACCTCCGCGGCGGCGTCCTCGAACGGGATCTGGCCGTCGCCGCCGTCGGGCGCGATCAGGGTCTCCACGAACCCGTAGGCGAGCCGGCCCTCCCTCCCGGCCTCGCGCAGCTCCGCCAGGGTGTGGCCGCGCTCGCGCAGCCGCGCGACCATCCGCGCATGCGCGACCGCGACCGGCGGCCACGTCTCCGGGTCGTCGTGCTCGGGGATCACGCCGCTCTCCGCCCAGCGCCTGAGCGTGGCGGGCGTGACCCCGACGAGGCCGGCGGCCTCTCTGAGGCTGAGGACGCGCTCTGTCACTCCGGTCACGCTACCCGTTCGCACAGGTAGACTCGCGCGCCCCAAGCACCCGAGGGAGGGTTCAGGTGAGTTACTTCGTCACTGGCGCAACGGGCTTCATCGGCCGGTTCCTGGTCGAGCTGCTGCTGAAGCGCGAGGGCACCATCTACGCGCTCGTGCGCGAGGGCTCACGCGGGCGCCTCGAGGAGCTGTCCAAGCGGCTCGGTGCGGGCGACCGCATCGTCCCCGTGGTGGGCGACCTCACCAAGCCGGGGCTCGGCATCGAAGGCTTCGACGAGCGGATCGACCACTTCTTCCACCTCGCCGCCATCTACGACATGGCCGCCGACCCCGACGCGATGCTCAAGGCCAACGTCGACGGCACGCGCCACGTGGTCGAGTTCGCCAACTCGATCGAGGTCGGGATCTTCCACCACGTCAGCTCGATCGCCGTGGCCGGCAAGTACCGCGGCCTGTTCCGCGAGGACATGTTCGACGAGGGGCAGAAGCTCCCGCACGCCTACCACGAGTCGAAGTTCGACTCCGAGAAGATCGTGCGCAAGGACGTCAAGGCGACCGTGCGGGTCTACCGGCCCGGGGTCGTCGTCGGCCACTCGATCACCGGCGAGATCGACAAGATCGACGGCCCGTACTACTTCTTCAAGCTGATCCAGCGGCTGCGCGCGTCGTTCCCGCAGTGGTTCCCGCTGGTCGGGATCGAGGGCGGCAAGGCCAACCTCGTGCCGGTCGACTTCGTCTCGCGCGCGATGGACCACATCGCGCACATGTCGTCGGACGAGCTGCCGTGCGAGACCTTCCACCTCGTCGACCCGGATCCACTGTCGATCGGCCAGTCGCTGAACGAGTTCGCCAAGGCCGCGCACGCCCCGCAGTTCTCGATGCGAGTCGACTCGAACATCACGAACGTGGTGCCCGGGCCGGTGCGTGCCGGGCTCAACGCGATCCCGACGATCAAGAACATCCGCGAGACGGTGCTGCGCGACCTGCACATCCCGCCGGCGGCGCTGGAGAACCGCGAGTTCGAGGCGGACTTCGACGCACGCGAGACGCAGCGCGCGCTGAAGGGAACCGGGATCGCGGTCCCGCCGCTCGAGACCTACGCCACCAAGCTGTGGGACTACTGGGAGCGCAACCTCGACCCGGACCTGTTCCGGGAGCGCAGCCTGTCGAAGTCGATCGACGGCAAGAAGATCCTGATCACGGGCGCCTCCAGCGGGATCGGCCGCGAGTCCGCGCTGAAGATCGGCGAGGCCGGGGGCGAGGTCATTCTCGTCTCGCGCACGCGCGAGAAGCTCGAGGAGGTGGCCGAGGCCGTGCGCTCGGCGGGCGGGACCGCGCACGTGCACCCGTGCGACCTCTCCGACATGGACGACATCCAGCGGCTGGCGGACGAGGTCCTCGAGCAGTACGGCGGGATCGACATCCTCGTGAACAACGCGGGACGCTCGATCCGGCGGTCGCTGAAGATGTCGTACGACAGGTTCCACGACTTCGAGCGCACGATGCAGCTCAACTACTTCGGGGCGCTGCGGCTGATCCTGGCCTTCGCGCCGGGGATGCGGGAGCGCCGGAGCGGGCACATCATCAACGTCTCGTCGATCGGGGTGCAGACGAACACGCCGCGCTTCTCGGCGTACGTGGCCTCGAAGGCGGCACTGGACGCGTTCGCGCGCTGCGTCGCACCCGAGATGATCGGCGACGGCGTGCACATCACCACGATCTACATGCCGCTCGTGCGCACGCCGATGATCGCGCCGACGAACATCTACGACGCCTTCCCGACGCTCACGCCGGACGAGGCGGCCACGATGATCACGGACGCGATGATCGACAAGCCCAAGCGGCTGGCCACGCGGCTCGGCACGTTCGGGCAGATCCTCTACGCGGTGTCGCCGAAGATCGTCGACCAGATCATGAACACCGCGTACAACATCTTCCCCGACTCGAAGGCCGCCAAGGGCGAGAAGAAGCCCAGTTCCGAGGCCGACGGGGGCGGCGGACGCGACGGCGACGGGGCCAAGGAGAAGCAGGAGATGTCCACCGAGGCCATCGCGATGGCCTACCTGATGCGGGGCGTTCACTTCTAGCCGCTAAAAACCCCTGAATCAGTCAGCAACTTAGCGGTATATGGGGGTGTTCTCAATGGAAGAATGCCTTCATGACGTTGCCGATCGACATCACCGACCCGCGGATCGTCAAGGCGTACAGCCATCCGCTGCGCATCAAGATCCTGCGAGTTCTCGAGGAGCGCGTGGCCAGTCCGAGCGAGATCGCGGCCGATCTCGACGTGCCGCTCTCGAACACGAGCTACCACGTCCGCAAGCTGCTCGAGCTCGGTCTCATCGAGCTCGTCGGCCGCGTTCAGCGGCGCGGGGTCATCGAGCATCGCTACGCGGCGCGCTATCACCCGACGATCTCGGACGAGGAGCTGGACTCGCTGCCCCCGCTCGTGCGGCAGAGCTACCTGCGCGAGATGACCGACCTCGGGTGGGCCCACGTCGCCGCCGCCGCGGAGAGCGGCGGCTTCGACCGCTCCGACACGCACTTCACGCGTGTCTACGGGAAGCTCGACGAGGACGGGTGGAAGCTCGTGTCCGACGAGCTGAAGGCGGCGCTCGAGCGCATCGGGATGATCTTCAGCGAGACCAAGCGACGTCTCGACCGGGAGCCGGACACACCGGCGACCGAGGCGAGCGTGATGCTGCTGCACTTCGCCGGGCCGAGCAGTGAGATGTGGCGTGAGGCAGAGGCGCTCGACCGCCTACGCGCCCAAGCGTCGACCGCCATCCGAGCCGAGACCGAGAACGGCTCCGGGGGGCGGCGCCGGGACACGCCGCCCGCCCGGTAGTAATCACGATAGCGCTCAGCGCCGCTTTAAGCGGTCCCCTCGCGCGAAGGTGTAGGGTCGGTCCAGCGCTCGTGACGGTACCCGTCGACATCACCGACGCGCGGCTGATCAAGGCCTACGCGCACCCCCTCCGGCTGCAGATCCTCAGCCTGCTCGACAACCGAGTGGCGAGCCCGAAGCAGATCGCGACGGAGCTCGATACCCCCCTGCCGAATACGGCGTACCACGTGCGCCAGCTGGCCTCTCTCGGGTTGGTCGAGCTGGTGCGCCGGACAGCCCGGGGCGGCGCAATCGAGCATCACTACACGGCTCGCGTGCGGCCCACCGTGCCGGACGAGGTCTGGGCCACGCTTCCCGAGATCGTCAAGCGCGCCTACAGCGGCGGTCTGCTGCAGGAGGCGATAACGCAGATGGTGGCGGCGGCCGAGGAGGATGGCTTCCTCGCGCCGGAGTCGCACTTCACCCGCACGCCGGGCCGGCTCGACGCCAAGGGCTGGAAGGCCGTCTCGAAGGAGATGCTGAAGACGCTCGAGCGGATCGAGCGGATCGTCGAGGACAGCGAGGCGCGGCTGGCCGCCAGTCCCGACGACGAAGGTAAGACTGCGAACATCGTGATGGCCTTCTTCGAGCAGGCCGAGGCGAAGGCTGTGGGGGCGCGCTCCGCGGGGGTCGCGCCGGCGCCGCGTTCGACTGCACCGCCGCGGGCGAAGGCGGCGCGTGGGCGCCGCTCCGAGCCGGCTGCCTGACGTAGCTGCGCGCCGAGAGCGCGTACGAAAGTGCCAACTTGGCGGGCGTGATGTGTGCTCGCTGACCCCTCATCACGGGGATTCTGCTCCCCCAACCTGCCCCCTCGCCCCCCGCGCGGGGTGGCCAATCCCTGGGATGTTCCTCTATAAGCGGGCGTGCACCCCCACACAGTTGGGGGATCCCCTCCGACACTTCCTTAAATAAGAACGCCCTTACTGCTTGATATCTGCAAAGCGCTAGAGATCCTGACTACCTAGACTGCCGGACCGTGTCCCAGGGCCTCCACATCCCCGACCCCACGCTGGCCAAGGCTTACTCCCACCCGCTGCGCATTCACATCCTCGAGCTGCTTGACGGGCGAATCGCCAGCCCTCGGGAGCTCGCGGCCGAGCTCGGCGCTCCGCTGTCGAACACGAGCTATCACGTGCGTCAGCTCGTGTCCTTCGGCTTGGTCGAACTGGTCGCCCGTACCGCCCGCCGCGGTGCCATAGAGCACCACTACACGTCGAAGGGCAGTCCGACCCTGTCCGACAGTGACTGGGGAAGCCTCCCCAGCATCATCAAGAAGACGGTCCTGCGCACGACGGTCAAGAAAGCCATCACGGAGATGGCCGAGGCAGCACAGGCGGGGGGTTTCGAGCGCCCGGACATCCACTACACGAGGACCGCCGGAAATCTTGACCCTCAGGCATGGTCCGAGGTTTCACTGACGCTGCGCGAAGCGCTGGAACGCGTGGAGCGGATCGTGGAGGAGAGTTCCGAGCGGGACGCTCCTGACGCCGAGCCATCGACGATCATCCTGATGCACTTCGGGGGGCCGAAGCCGAAGGATCGGGAACCGAGAGCGGCCGGCAGGGAACCCGTGCCCCTCAACGGGGAACTCGGAACCTAGCCCCACCGCTCGAGAACTCGACCATTTCGTGGTCTCGGTTCACTCAGGCGAACTACTCCCTCACACTGGCCGTATGGACGACCGCTCGCGGCCCGAGCATTGGGAGGTCGCGGTAGGCCCGCTCGACGAGCCGCGGTTCGTCAACGTGCCGGACCTGGGCCTACAGGAGTTCCTTCGGGCGCTCGCCTCGCAGGGCGTAGCCGAGTTCGAGATCTCGAGCGGTGGGTGGGTCTTCCGCATCAGCCGCCTCGCTGGTCGGCCGGCTGAGCTCGAGCCCTAAATGAACGTCGACCGGCGCTTCACCAGGTTCTCCCAGACCTTCTGCTGAATCACCTCGCGCACGTGCTCGGACAGCTCGAAGACGAGCGCGCGGTCGGTCGCCGCGTCGGGCTCGAAGCCGGACAGGTCGATCGGTTCGCAGAACTCCATGCGCCAGCGTGAGGGGAGCGGGATGGCGCCAAGTGGGCCCAGCGCCGGAAAGGTGGGCGTGACCGGAAAGAAGGGGGTGCCGGTCAGCCGGGCCAGCAGCGGCGCGTCGGCGAGCTTGGGGTGGATCTCCTCGCTGCCCACGATCGCGACCGGGACGATCGGGGCCCCGGTGCGCAGCGCGATCTCGATGAACCCGCCCCGGCCGAAGCGCTGGAGCCGGTACCGGTCGCGATACAGCTTCTGCGTTCCGCTCGTGCCCTCCGGGAACACGGCCACGAGCTCCTCCTGCTCGAGCAGCCGCACCGCGTTGTAGGGGGACGCCGGCACGCCGCCCAGCTTGCGGATCGCCACCGACACGTACGGCAGCTCGAACGCCCAGTCGAGCACGGTGAAGCGCGGGTAGCGCGGCAACGGGTGATCGCGCTGCAGCGCGACGCCGATCATCGCCGCGTCCCACGGCAGGATCCCGGCGTGGTTGGCCACGAGCATCGCCCGGCCGTGGCTCGGCACGAGCTGCACGCCCTCGGCCTCCACCCGCCACCAGCGGTCGTACAGGAACTCGAGGAACGGGAGCGCGGCGTCGGCGAACTCCTCGTCGAGCCCCCAATCGTCCTCCTCGTACTCGCCGCCGAGCCGGCGAACCACCGCGTCGAGGCTCTCGCGGGCCTCGCGCGGCAGCGACATCGCGGCTCCCGCGAAGGCCGTCGCGGGGCCCGAGCCGCCCTCCAACCCGCCCCGCAGCGCGCGCAGGAACGAGACGATCGGGCCGAGCGGCGGCCCGCCGGCGCCGCTCACGCCGCCGCCTCGGCGGGCGCGCGGTGCGGCGCGCCCGCGTAGTCGCGCACCGCCTCGAGCGTCGTGTAGCGGGGGGTGAAGCCGACCTCTTCGACCAAGCGGGTCGTATCGACCCCCCGGCCGTAGCGGAGCAGCCGCCGGAAGTCCGGCGAGAAGCTGAACAGGCCGAGTCTGCGGCCGAGCTGAGTCGCCGTGCCGAACAGCGGCGCGGGCACCGGCAGCGTCGGTCCGCCGGCGAGCCGGATCATGCGCGTGAGGCCGACCGTCCCCCGCGCCGCCACGTTGACCGCGCCGCGCACCGGCCTCAGCACGGCGGCGACGAGGGCGTCGAGCGCGTCGCGCTCGTGGATGAGCTGGATCCGCGGGTCGAAGCCCAGGTACGTCGGGACGGCCGGCAGCGAGAGGTAGCGCGTGATCTGGGTCTGGTGCTCGGGCCCGATCGTGAGCTGATAGCGGAGCATCGAGCAGACGACGTCCTCGTGACGCCGCCGGAACGTCTCGAACAGGTTCTCGATCTCGGCGACGTCGCGCTGGAAGCGGGTGCGGAGCGGATACAGGCGGGCCATGTCCTCGGTGAAGAACTGCGGCGCGGCCGGCTCGGACCCGTAGATCCCGGCCGAGCCGCGGACGACGATCGCCCGCAGCGTGTCGACCCGCTCGCACGCGGCCAGGAGCTGGAGCGAGCCGATCACGTTGATGTCGTGCGCCGCGCGGGCGGTCATCCCCGGGCCGGGCTGGCGGACGATCTGGTTGTGCACGACCGTGTCGATGCCGGTCGGCTCGATCAGCTTCGCGATCTCCGGATCGCGGATGTCGGCCTCGATCAGCTCGGTAGAGCGGAGCGGCACCCGCGGCCGCTTGGTGTCGAGCCCTACGACGTACTCGACGTCCGGGTCGTCCTCCAGCCGGCGGGCGAGCTCGCTGCCGAGATAGCTCGCTATGCCAGTGATGAGGATGCGGCGGCCGGGCACGTCAGGAGCGCGAGCGCCCGCCGCGGGAGCCGGCGGAGCCGGAGCCGCCGCCGGACGCGGAGCGCTTGGGCGAGGCGGCGGAGGCGGAGCGCTTGGCGGAGCCGGTGCGCTTGGGCGAGGCGGAGCCGCCCGCCGCGCCGGAGGACTTGGAGCCGCTCGCGGAGCCGGCGGAGCCTGTGCGCTTGGCGGAGCCGCCGGAGGTCCGCGGCTTCGCGGAGCCGCTCGAGGAGCCGGAGCGCTTCGTCGACGCGGAGCTGGCGCGCTTCGTCGATGAGGAGCCGCGCGCCGAGCCGGCCGAGCCGGAGCGCTTCGCGGAACCGCCCCGCCTCGGGGGCAGCCTCTCCTCGATCTCGTCGAGGCGGCGCCCTATGGCTCGCAGCTCGCCCCTGAGCTCGCGGATGTCGTCCGAGGTCGCGGGGCGCACGTCGTCGATCGCGTCGCGCACGCGGTCGCGCACCGCCTCCGCGCCGGCCTCGGCGCCGCGCACCAGCTCGTCGACCGCCTCCTGCGCCCGACCCCGCGTGCCCTTCGCGGACTCGCGCGTGGCCTCGACCGACCCGCGCGTGCGCTCGACGGTCCGCTCGACGGCCTCGCGGAGCGTCTCGGGCAGGCGCTGGGCGGGTGATCTGCGCTCGGCCATCGGCAGGCCAGTCTACGCGCGGATACGGTGGCGCGGTGACCGAGCCCACGCCGCACCTCAACCCCGCGACCGAGCTGGCCGACCGCGTGCTGCTCCCCGGCGATCCCCACCGCGCCCTCGCGATGGCGCAGGCCCTGCTCGAGGCCCCGCGCATGTTCAACGCCCGCCGCGGCCTCTGGGGCTACACCGGCGCGGCGGAGGACGGCCGGCCGCTCACGATCCAGTCGACCGGCATGGGCGGCCCCAGCGCGGCGATCGTCGTGGAGGAGCTGATCCGCCTCGGGGCGCGCACGCTGATCAGGACCGGGACGTGCGGCGCGCTTGCGGAGGACCTGAGGCTCGGCGACCTCGTGGTGGCCTCGGAGGCGATCGCCGCCGACGGAGCCAGCCGCGCGCTCGGTGCCGACGGCCGCCTCGCCGCCGATCCCGCCCTCACAGAAGCGCTCGCCGGGCGGACGGCCGGCCCCGCGCGGACGATCGTGAGCGCGGACCTCTTCTACGACCCGGACCCCGAGCGCCTGGCGCGCTGGGCCGAGGACGGCGCCGCCGCCGTCGAGATGGAGGCCGCCGCGGTCTTCGCCACCGCCGCCCGGCACGGCGTCCCGGCCGCCTGCGTCCTCATGGTCACCGACGAGCTCGCCGGCGGCGGGCGCCGGCGGATGGAGCACGAGGAGATCGAGGACCGCGCCGCGCGGCTCGGCGAGGTCGCCCTGGCGGCCCTCGCCGCCCCTACTCGCTGACGGTCAGGCGCTCCTGCGCGCGCGGAGGCGCTTCTGCCTCGGGCGCGACGGCGGCACGCAGGGCCGCGAGGTCGCGAGCGATCTCGTCGAGGCGCTGGGTGATCTCCTCGTCCGCCCCGCCCGGGTCGCCTCCGAGCCGGCCGTCCAGCGCGGTGACCCCCGACTCGATCCGCTCGAGCCGCGACTCCAGGCGATCGACGCCGTCCTCGACGCCCTCGATCCGCTGGGACACCGACCGAAGCCTGCGGGTGAGACGCTCGATGTCGGCCGACGAGGGGATGCCGAGCGCCCCCATCGCCGCCTCCTGGGCCTGGACCGTTCGCTCGCGCACCTCGAAGGCGCGGCTGAGCGCAGCGTTCAGGACGGGGTTGCCGACGAGCTCCTCGGCCAGCTTGCCCAGCGCCTCCTCGCCCTGGCGGGTCAGGCGCTCGCGGATGCCGTCTGCCTGCGGGTCCTCGTTCACGGGTCGCGCAGCGTACACGCAATCGGCCCACCTCGGGTGTCGACAGGCCGTATCTAACCCTCGACTTGAACCTTAGAGTGACGATTCTGGCACGAAAAGCCGCCCGACTGTCGGCCGAATCGCCCCCGCGCGCGTGGATATAAGGTCGAACTGAGGCTAAACGACCCTCCGAAGGGGTATGAATTGCGCACCCCTTATTCCGGTCGGCGAGGATTAGCGTTCTCTAAGAAGAGGCGCGACCCCGCAGCACCGGCGCGCCGGACGTGTTCTGCCCTACACGATGACCAACCGTATCTCTCCCGCTTGCAGGCCGAAAACATGGCCGATCGGTTGCATCCTCCAGCCTGGGGTTCTGATAGCTTCCCGCCCCGCTGGCGTCGATGCCCGCTTTGGGAGGAGCTTTTGGTCGGAGAGAGGCACTCACGCATGAGGAGAAAGCTCCTCTTTGCCACGCTGCTGGCGGGCGTGCTCGCGGGTGCCTTCGCGGTGTTCAGCATCACCGCGTCCGCGGTGCAGCGCACCTTCATGGTGAAGCTGCCGACCGGCAACATCATCCGCGTCACGGTCGACGCGCCGGCCGGCGTCCCGATGGACCAGGTGCCCGGCCTGCCCGGCACGCCGATCTCGGAGCTCACCCCGCCCGGCGGCGGTGACGGCGGCGGCGGCGATCCCGGCGGCGACGGCGGCGGCAGCCAGGGCGGCGACAAGCCGAGCACCCCGTCCGGCGACGGCGGCGGCAACCAGAGCTCCGGCGGCGGCAACGACGGCGGCGGCGACAAGCCCAGCTCCAAGAGCGGCGAGGGCCAGAAGGGCGACCGCGGCGAGAAGAAGCCCGACCGCCCGACCAACGAGCCTCAATCTGAGGATGAGAAGGACCGTGCGAAGGAGCGCGACGAGAAGAAGAAGGACAAGGACCGTCCGAGCGCCACGCCCGACCGCAACAGCGACGGCTCCCCCACGCGCAACAACCCCACCTTCTTCGACGCCCTCCCCACGCCGACCCCGGGCAGCGCGGTCCCCAACTTCGTCATCCGCAAGTTCCAGGTCCCGATCTTCCTGCTGCCGATCTACCAGGCCGCCGGCATCCAGTACGGCATCCGCTGGGAGATCCTCGCGGCGATCAACGAGATCGAGACCGACTACGGCCGCAACCTGAACGTCTCGAGCGCGGGCGCGGTCGGGTGGATGCAGTTCATCCCGTCGAGCTGGAAGGCCTACGGGGTCGACGCGAACGACGACGGCAAGAAGGACCCGTACAACCCGGTCGACGCGATCTTCGCCGCCGCGAACTACCTGAAGGCCGCCGGCGCCGAGAAGGACATCCGGCGCGCGATCTTCGCCTACAACCACGCCGACTGGTACGTCGACTCGGTGATGCTCCGCGCGAAGCTGATCGCGGGCGTGCCGGGTGACCTCGTCGGGTCGCTCACCGGTCTCACCCAGGGTCGCTTCCCCGTGGCCGAGCGCGCGCGCTACGCGGACGACGTCCTCGAGCGCGAGATGAAGCGGCGCGTCAAGCGCGGCGAGAACGCGGCCGCGGTCCTCGAGGACGCCGACCGGCGCTCGATCGACATCTTCTCCGAGAACGGCGCGCCGGTCGTGGCCGCCAACGACGGCGTCATCAAGAAGGTCGGCGAGGACGACAAGCTCGGCCGCTACATCGTCCTCCAGGACGTCTACGGCAACCGCTACACGTACGCGGGCCTGGGTTCGGTCTCGCAGCTCTACCCGGTGCCGAAGGTCGACGTGGAGGTCGAGGACAAGGTCCCGGCCGTCGCCGCCAACGCGAAGAAGCCGGACACCCCGGCCTCCGCGGGCCGCCAGCCGGCCGACGACTCGCGCGTCAACGCGTCCGACAGCGAGGCCGAGGCCAAGCCGAGCGCCGGCCGCGGCACGGTCGTCTACAAGCCGCGGATCTTCGCCCACCCGTACCGGCCGAACGCGCGCAAGAACGGCGGCCTCGAGCAGATCTTCAACCAGGCGACGACCCAGAAGGGCTTCGCGACCTACAAGGGCCTGTTCGCGCACGTGTACGGGCTCAACGCCGAGAACGCCGTCCTGCGGCCCCTCAAGAAGGGCTCACGCGTCGTCGCCGGCACGCTCCTCGGCCGGGTCGGCCGCCCGGACGCGTCGAAGGCCGCGCACCTGACCTTCTCGATCCGGCCCGCCGGCCAGGGCGCCCCGACGATCGACCCGAAGCCGATCCTCGACGGCTGGAAGCTGCTCGAGTCGACGGCGATCTACCGGGCGAACGGCAAGAACGCGCTCTACTCCTCGAGCGACGCCTTCTCGATCGGCCAGATCCTGCTGCTGCCGAAGCCGCTGCTCCAGAAGCGCGTGCTGTCGGACGAGCGCGTGGAGATCTACCCCGGCGGCCGCGCCGACATCCGCGCCGGCCAGATCGACCGGCGCGTGCTCGCCACGCTCGAGTTCCTCGCCGAGTCCGGCCTGCGGCCGACGGTCACGTCGCTGCGCACCGGCCACAGCAAGTTCACGAGCTCCGGCAACGTCTCGCACCACTGGCACGGCAGCGCGGTCGACGTCGCCCAGATCAACGGCGTGCCGATCCTCGGCCACCAGGACAAGGGCGGGATCACCGAGCAGGCGGTCAAGCGGCTGATGCTGCTTCAGGGCACGATGCGCCCGGACCAGATCATCTCGCTGCTCGACTACGGCGCCAACACCGTGTCGATGGGCGACCACCACGACCACATCCACGTGGGCTTCCGGCCGCTCTTCGGCGAGAACACCAAGCTCGGCCAGCAGACGATGGCGGTGCTCAAGCCGGGCCAGTGGAGCAGCCTGATCGACCGCCTCAAGCAGCTCGAGAACCCGGTCGTGCCGACCAAGCCGTCCAAGTACGCGCTGCCGGCCGACAAGAAGAAGCCGCGCTCCAGCGGCGCTCACCGCGGCGAGTAGCGCCCGCGGCGTGGAAGCGCCGGCTCCTGGCGCCCGCTTCCGGCTCGTTCAGTTCGAGTTCGCGTTCCCGCTCGGCCCGCCCGACGGCCGCTACCTGACCCGCTCCGGACCGGACGCCGATCCCGAGGGGATCATCGTGCTGCGCAGCGCCGGTGCGGCGCCGCGCCCGCTCGTCGGCAGGCGCCGCGCCCGCCGCGCGGAGGGCGGCGAGCCCACGCCGGTGCCGGTAGTGCGGGCGACGGTGATCGACACCGACCCGCTCGACTCGTCCGACTCGGCAGCCGCCTGGCTCGACGAGCTGCGCCGCGACGCCGACGCCCTCCGCGCGGCGGCCGCCGGCGGCGCCGCCGCGCTGAACCACCTGCTGCGCGCGCACCGCGCCGCCAGCGCGGACCCCGCCGTGCGGGACGTGGCGCCCGCGGGCGCGAACGCCGTGCGGATCGGCTACGGCTCGGGCGAGCAGGTCGCGGACGGCCGCTACGCGGAGGCGTACGAGCTGCCGCCCGAGGACGACCGCTCGAAGGTGCGGCGCCGGGCGGCCGCGCTCGCGCCCGACGAGCGGCTCGCCGCGATCCTCGGCGGACGCGACGAGGTGCTCGCCTGCGAGGAGCTCGTGCTGCGGGCCCGTGCGGACCTGGACGCCGCCCGCCCCCGCGAGGCCGCGCTGCAGGCCCGCATCGCCCTGGAGGCGCTGCTGGCGGAGCTCGACGGCGAGACCGCCGGCGACCTCGCCTCCGACCGCGACGACGTGGGCCACGCCGCCAACGCGGCCCTGAGCGGGGACCTCCCGCCGGAGCTGCAGGAGGCCGTGGCGGCGGCCGTCGGCCGGATGGACGCGGCGCTGAGGCGCCGGCGCCTCGGTCACCTCACGAACACCTGATCTTCACTGGCCATTTACATCATGCGGCCAGCATGAGACAACCTTCGACCGGCCCTACCGTTGGTCGAAGAAGACACCCCCGACTTCCGCCTGTGGGCCATACCGGTACGCGGCGAGGGAGAGGAACATGCACCACATGAGAGTTGCTGCCGTCACCCGAATCGAGACAGGACGCGAACGCCGGATCTCACGCGCCGTGAGCGCTCGCCGGAGGCTCGACCGCACGCCACCTCCGTCGAGGCTCGACCCCGAGCCGCGCACGGGTGGCCGCGTCTGGCTGAACGGAGCCGAGCTGGGCGGAACCGACCCGCGCCACGCGGCGCTCGCGCTGTCGCATGACTGAGCGGGTCAGCTAGAGCGCCGCGACGACCGCCTGCAGCTCGTCGGCCACGTCGCCGGAGAGCTTCAGGTCGGCCTCGGCGTCATACGCCGTGGGGCCCGCGGTCACGATCGCCACGCGCCCGCCCGCCTCGAGCGTCACCCCGGGCAGCGACGCCACCGGGAACACCTCGAGCGACGAGCCCACGCACAGCATCAGGTCGGCCTCCTCGGCCAGCGCATGCGCCTCCGCCAGCGCCGCGGCGGGCAGCATCTCGCCGAACAGCACCACGTCCGGCTTGAGCGGCTGGATGCAGGCGCCGCACTCCGGCGCGCCCGGGTGCTCGCGGATGATCTCGATCACCCGCTCGAGCTCCACGCGCCCGCCGCACTCCAGGCACACGGAGTGCTCGATCGACCCGTGCACCTCGATCACGCGCTCGCTGCCGGCCATGCGGTGCAGGCGGTCCACGTTCTGTGTGATCACCCCGCGCACGTGGCCGCGCCGCTCGAGCTCGGCGATCGCCTCGTGCGCCGGGTTGGGCCGCTTGTCCACGAGCGACGCGAACCGGTCCGAGTAGAACTGCCAGAACCGGTCCGGGTTGCTCCGGAAGGCGTCGATGTGGGCGACCTCCATCGGGTTGACCTTCTCCCACATGCCCTTGCCGGGCGTGCGGAAGTCGGGGATGCCGGACGGCACCGACACCCCCGCCCCGGTCAGCACGACGGCCCGCTCGGCCCCGCGGATCAGCTCCGCGAGCCGAACGGCGCCCGTCGTCTCGACCGCCTGACTCACTTCCCCTGGAACTTCGGCGTGCGCTTGCCGAGGAAGGCGGAGATGCCCTCCTTGGCGTCCTCGGAGCCGAACGCCTTGGCGAAACCGCGCGCCTCGGCCTCGAGGCCCTCGCCCAGCTCGCCGGTCGCCGAGACGCTCTTGATCTGCTCGACCGCGATCGGAGCCTTCTCCGACAGCTTGCGCGCCCACGCGAGCGCGGTGTCGAACAGCTCGTGATCCGGCACGACCTGGTTCGCCAGCCCGTAGCGGAGCGCCTCGTAGGCCCCGATCGCGTCGCCGACCAGGTTCATCTCGAGCGCCTTGCCCTCGCCCACGAGCCGCGGCAGCCGCTGCGTGCCGCCGAAGCCCGGGATGATTCCGAGGTTGATCTCCGGCTGCGCGAACGAGGCCGACTCCGCCGCGATGCGGAAGTCGCACGACATCGCGAGCTCGCAGCCGCCGCCGAACGCGATCGAGTTGACCGCCGCGATCGTGATCGTGGACGACTTCTCCATCCCGGTCATCAGGCCGTGGCCCGACTCGATGAGCTCGGCGCCCTCGGCGTCGGGCTTCATCTTCGTGAACTCCTTGATGTCGGCCCCGGCCGAGAACGTGAACGGGTTCGACGATGCGAACACCACCGCTCGCGCGTTGCCGTCGAGCTTCTTCCACGCATCCGCGAGCTCGCGGATGACGGTCGGCGACAGCGGGTTGGCCGGCGGCCGGTTGAGCCACACGATCGTCACGCCCCCGCGGGTCTCGAGCGCGATCGTCTCGTAGCTCGAGTCGGCGTCCGGCTGCGGGTACGGGAAGAACCCCTGACCGGTCTTGCGGCCGAGCCGGCCCTGGTTCACGAGGCGGCGCAGGATCAGCGGCGGGGCGAAGTTGTCGCCCCACTCGGCCTGCGCACGCTCGAGCGAGGCGAGGACCTCGTCGAGGCCCTGCTCGTCGGCGCGCTGGAACGGCCCGGGGAGGATCCCGGCGCCCATCATCATGCCGATGTCGATGTCCTTCATGCTGGCCACGCC
Organism: Thermoleophilaceae bacterium; assembly: GCA_036386455.1. Lineage (GTDB taxonomy): Bacteria > Actinomycetota > Thermoleophilia > Solirubrobacterales > Thermoleophilaceae > AC-37. The sequence continues at coordinate 3,964 of DASVVS010000176.1, read as the reverse complement.
CTCCTCGAGGACGAGACAGCACTCGACGAGCGTCTTGAGCCCGAAGCGCTCGACGAGCGTCCCGAGCCCCTGCGATTCGGTGCTAGCCGTGCTCATAGAACCCCTTCCCGGTCTTCTGCCCGAGGTTGCCGGCCTCGACCAGCTCCCTGAGACGCTTCGAGACGTAGAACCGATCGCCGTAGCTCTCGGCGATGTGGTCGGCGGTGTGCAGCGTCACGTCCAGGCCGACCATGTCGGCGAGGAAGTACGGGCCCATCGGGATCGTCTTGGACTCCTGGATGACCTTGTCGACCTCCTGCGGGTCGATCCCCTCCTCGTCGGTCACCCGCCAGATCTCCGAGGCGGACGAGTTGAGGATCCGGTTGACCACGAAGCCCGGCACCTCGGCGCAGCGGACCGCGGTCTTGCGGATCTGCTGCACGAAGTTCACGGCGGCCTGCATGGTCTCCTCGGAGGTCTCGTCGCCCTCGATGACCTCGATCAGCCGCATCACCGACGCGGGCCAGAAGAAGTGGAAGCCGACGACCTTGTCCGGACGGGTGGTCGCCTCCCCCATCTCGGTGATCGAGAGTGACGAGGTGTTCGAGCTGAGGATCGCGTGACCGGGCGTGACGGCATCGAGCTCGGCGAAGACCGCCTGCTTGATCTCCATCTTCTCGGGCACGGCCTCGATCACGAAGTCCACGTCGCCGAAGCCGTCGTACTCGGTGGTGCCGGTGATCCGCCCGACGACCTCCTCGAGCTGGGCGTCGGCCTGCTCCTGGGTGATCTTCTCCTTCTTCACCAGGCTGCCGAGCTGGCCCTGGGTCACGCTGCGGGCCTTCTCGAGGCCGGTCTCGACGAACTCCTGCTTCACGTCCTTGAGCACGACGTCGAGGCCCGCGCTGGCGACTACCTGCGCGATCTCCCCTCCCATCGTGCCGGCGCCGACGACGGCGGCTTTGAACACGTACATGCTGTTGAGATCCCTCCTGTTGGCGGCCGGCGAAGGCTACAAGGCCGCTTCCTCCGCGGCCTCCGTCGCGAATCTCCGCAACGTGCGGCGAAGCGCGTCGTTCTGGGCGCGGCGGATGAAGAGCACGTCGGTGATGCCGCTCAGAGCGCCGCCCTTGGCGAGCTCGTAGTCCAGCTCGAGCTCCACCACGCTCCCCTCGCCGTCGGGCTCGAACGAGACGGTCTGGATGCCGCTCAGGCGCTCCTCGAAGACCTGGGTCACGAGCCGCGCGCCGGCGACGGACTCGGTCACGCGCTCGGTCACCGTGCCGCGGCCGTCGGGGCCGGACCGCCACACGAGCTTCGCCCCCTCCCCCGGCCAGCCCTCGTCCACGCGCTCGGCGTGCTTGAAGCCGTCCACGAAGGTGGGCCAGCGGCGCACGTCGGTCCACAGCGCGTAGGCGCGCTCGGGGGGCAGCTGTGTGGCGATCGCCTCGCGCACGAGGCCCATCAGTCGTACACCTCCCGGACGATCTCGTCGATCGAGCGGGCGATCGAGTCGAGGAACGGCCGGACCTCCTTGACGAGCCGCCTGTACTCGCGCCTGCCCTCGGCCGTGAGCGAGTAGTAGCGCCGGCTGCGGCGCTCGGGGTGCTCCCAGCGGCCCTCGATCAGACCGCGCGACTCGAGCGAGCGCAGCAGCGGGTACATCGTGTTCGGGTTCACGTGCAGCACGCCCTCGGTGACGCCCGAGATCCGCTCGATGAGCTGGTTCCCGTACGAGGGGCCGGCGCTCATGAAGTGGAGGACGAGCATCGGGAGGATGTCGCGCTTGCGCAGCTCGCCGGTGAACGGATCGCGGTCGCCGCCGCGCGGCTGACGCGACGCCGCCGGCGCGTCGAGGGTGCGGGCCGCCTCGCGCGCGCTCGCCACGCGTGTGGTGCGCTTGACCGCCTCGCGGGTCGCCTGCTGGCGCCTCTTCGGCTGATCGGAGCGCGGCTTGCGTGAGGCGGCCATGGATCGGGTCAATCCTGGCATGTACGGTCCACCCTCATGCTGCTGCCTCCCGGGTTTCGCGTGGGTCACTGGACCGACCTCGAGGGCGGCACGGGATGCACCGTCGTCCTCCCGCCCGAGGGGACGGTCGCGGCGGCCGACATTCGCGGCGGCGGACCGGGCACCCGCGAGAGCGAGCTGCTCTCCCCGGCGGCGAACGCACCGGGCGTGCAGGCGGTCTGCTTCGCGGGCGGCAGCGCGTTCGGCCTCGCGGCGTGCGACGGGGTCGTGCAGTGGCTCGACGAGCGTGGCATCGGCTACGACACCCCCGCCGCCACCGTCCCGCTCGTGGCCGGCGCGATCATCTACGACCTGTGGCGCGCGCGGCCGGATGCCCGCCCCGGCCCGGACGCCGGCCGCGCCGCCTGCGAGGCGGCGTCGACCGAGGTCGAGCGCGGCAGCGTCGGCGCGGGGACCGGCGCGGCGGTGGGCAAGATCCTCGGGCCGGACGGCTGGACGAAGGGCGGCGTGGGCCTTGCGGCCGATCGTGTGGCAGGTGCAAGCGTGGCGGCACTGGCTGTCGTGAACGCGGTCGGCGAGGTGGTGGCCGAGGACGGCTCGGTGCTGGCCGGCGCCTGGCGGGACGGCGCCTACGTGCGAACGGTCGACGCGCTGAAGAGCGGCGTCAGCGCGCCCTCGGGCGCGCGCGAGTCCACGACGCTCGTGTGCCTCATGAGCGACGCCCGGCTCGACAAGCGCGCCACCTGGCTGGTCGCGCGCGCGGCGAGCGCCGGCGTCGGCCGCGCCGTGCAGCCGAGCGCGACCGCGCACGACGGCGACCTCGTCTACGCCCTCGCCTCGGGCGCGGTGGACGCCCATCCGTTCGCGATCTCGGCGGTGGCGGCGGACGTCACCGCCGCCGCGATCCGCGACGCGGTCCGCCAGGCAGAGGGCACGCCAGGGTGCCCGTCCGCCGCCGACCGCGCCGGCTGACCTAGGGCACGTCTTCCGCGAAGAAGCAGCGGACCTCGTACTCGCCGGGATAGCAATCGCCGCGCACGGAAAAGGGATCGCGTGGGACCTCCATTCGGGCCTGGTGCGTCGGCACCACGACCCACGCCGGCAGTACGTTCGGCGGAAGTAAGAGTTGCACCCGTGTGACCTGCTTGTAGTCGTCGCTCGGCAGGTCCGCGACGCTCCCCTGAATCTCGTGAGGCCATGAGTCGCAGAGGACGTTGGGCTGCCTGTGGATGTTGCACCACCCGAACGCCCTGGGGTCCCACATCGGGTACCCGGCCTTTCCCTCGACCACGGCTCCGAAGGTGTACGAGTACAACCCCCGGTCGCAGCTGAGCGACACGCGCACCTGGACCGTCAGCTGGCCGTCCGCCTCCGGCGCCTTCGACGGGGCTGTGCTCACCACGCAGTCCGTCCCGTCGCTGCCGATGAACCTGTACTTCCCGGCGCTCGCCGGCGGCGCCAGCGCGAGCGCCCCCGCCAGCACGACCAGAACCCCGACCTTCCTCATCACCCCTACCCCGGCCCGAACGACTCGTGAATCGTGCAGCGGACCGACTTGCCGCCAGGCAGGCAGTCGAGCTGTCCGACCTCGCCGTCGCGGCGCTGCTCGAGCAGGGGCATCTGGAACCAGAACCTCTCCACCGCCGCGGGCCCCGGAAGGACCAGCTCCACGAACGAGGTGTGAGTGAACTGCTGCGGCTCCACCCCCGTCGCGGAGCCGCCATGCGGATACGGCTTGTTCGCCTCGCACGCGATGCGCCCGTTGCAGAAGGTCGGGTAGCCGCCGTCCCAGAAGCTCCCGTCCGCGCCGCTCGCGTTCGAGATGACCCAGATCGCCGCCATCGCGACGTTGCAGCGCGCGGTCGCCCGCCAGCTCAGGGCGACCGTTCCGCCCGGCTCGTACGGCGCCGAGTGCGTGGTCGTGAGCGTGCACTTGGTTCCGTCGGTGGCCGCGAACTCCCAGTCGCGCGCCGACGCGGGCGACGCGGCGAACGCCCCGATCGCGACCGCAAGC
>DASVVS010000175.1:0-4901 GCA_036386455.1 Thermoleophilaceae bacterium | reverse complement strand
TGCCGCCGGTCAACCGGCCTCCCTCCCCCGTTTGACCCTGGCGATGCCGCCGGGACTCGAGGCCGACGCGTCTATCGATTGACGCTCAGCGCTAGCGCGTGACGCGGAAGCCCAGCCGCCGCACGACCCGCTTGCGCTCGGAGCGCACCAGGACCTCGAGCCGGTAGGCGCCGGCCTTGGCCTTCTTCGAGCCGGTCCGGCCGTCCCAGCGCAGGCTGTAGCCGCGGCCGTCCGCCAGGCAGCGGTGCAGCGGGGTGGCCACGCGCTTGCTTCCGCGCAGCACCCTCACCTCCACCTCGGCGCGCTGGGCCAGGCGCAGCTTGGCGAGCGTCGCGCCGCGTCCGGCCCGCAGCGACCGCGCGCGCGTGCCGAGCGACCGCAGGTGGTCGCCGGGCTGGCTCGGCACCACCACGCGGTGGCCCTTGCTCTCCCAGCCGGAGGTGAGCCGCACGGTCGCGCGGCCCGGGCAGCGGGCCACGAACTTGCCGTCGTGCGTCTGGGTGCGCACGTCGCGGCGCGGGTCCTCCGTTCCGGAGGGCGAGGGACTCAGCACGTAGGGGTTCGAGCTCGTCCAGATGCGCGCCGGGTTCGGCAGGCTCTCCTTGGGCGTCGAGGTGGGCTCGCTGCGCTGGGCGATCGCGAGGCCGGTCACGGCCACCGCCCCGGCCAGGCCCGGCACGAGCGCCGCCGTGAGCCGGCGCCGCCCGCGCGGGCGCGACAGGGCCGCACCGAGCAGCAGGAACGCCACGACCGGCCCGCCCCAGAGGAGCACCGCGGGCGGCACGGCCGAGCCGGCGGAGCCGCCCGGCGGGACCGGGTCGGGATCGCGCAGCTCGAGCGCGGGCACCTTGGCCGGGTCGTTGTAGACCGGCTGCGCGCCGAAGCCCTCGAACTGCGCGCCGGCCCCGCGCTGCACGGTCGAGGGGCCGTTCACCTTCAGCGACCCCGGCACGAAGATCGGCACGGAATCGGTGGTCACGTCGCGGCCGTTCACCCGGAGCAGCCGGTAGCCGTGCCAGTAGCCGTGGTCGGTTCCGACCGGGCCCTCGGTGTACAGCTCGCCGCCCGCGCCGCCGTCGATGTAGTACGGCACGTTCTGGGCGCGGTACTGGAACTGGCCCTTGATGTGCGCGACGAAGACCCCGTCCACCTCGGTGGCCGAGGCGATCCGCTCGAAGTCGGCGATGTCCGTGGCGGTCGCGCCCTTGCCCATCGTGTGGTTGAGCGAGGTCGGGTCGGAGTAGGTCTGGTCGCGCGGGTCGCGCGTGGGCATGTGCATCACCACGAAGACGACCTTGCCCGAGCGCGTGGCCTCGAGCGCGCGCGACTCGAGCCAGGCGAGCTGCGAGCGCGTGTCGCCGTCGGCGGGGTTCTGGCCGTTCGTGCTGCAGAACGTGATGTCCCAGCACGAGTTGTCCACGAAGATCCAGCGGACGTTGTCGTAGTCGATCGAGTAGTGGGTGGCGGCGCCGGGCGGGTCGCTCGCGGGCCGCTCCCGCGGCTGGAAGTTCGGATCCGAGTACGGCTTGGCGTCGCCCATCGGCCACGGGCGGTCCTTGAACACCTCGAGGTAGTTCGTGATCGACCCACCGGGTGGGAAGCCCGGCTGGTTGGGGGGCGCGTTGTAGCGGTCGTGGTTGCCGACCCCCGCGAGGTAGGGGACGCCCGCGCGGTCGTAGGCGCTCATGATCTCGCGCCACTTCGTCAGCTCCTCGACCGTGCCGTTGTTGTCCTTGTCGCCGGACATCGTCACGAGCGCCGGCTTGTAGCGGGCGCTGTCCTCCACGGTCTTGGGCAGCAGCGTCAGGCCGTCGTCGTCGTTCCAGTGCTCCTCGCCGTAGTGGACGAACAGGTGCCCGGGGCCCTCGCGCGGCGGCCAGGGGGTGCTGGCGGCGTGGGCGCCGGTGGCGATGAGCGCGAGGGCGATCGCCGCGGACAGGAGCGATCGGAGCAGAAGTGACATGGGGGTCATTATCCTGGCGTGCCTCTTACGAGCAGGGGGTTACCACGTGGGGAAGGGGCTCAAGCAGGTCGCGCTTGCGACCGTCGTCGTCATGCTGACGCTTGCCGCGCAGGCAGGCGCCACTCCCGTGTGCACGGACGGCTACAAGGGCGGGCCTCCGGCGGCGCAGTGCGGCGGCCGGATCTTCCCCGAGGCGGCGATGTCGCAGGGCTACGTCCAGTACCAGCCCAACCCCCAGGGCTTCGCCGAGTACAGGCACGGCCTGGAGTACCTGGCGCAGAAGTACCCCCGCTGGATCTCGGTCTTCACGCTGAAGGACCGCTACGGCGAGGACGCCGTGAGCGCCGGGCCCGACGAGAAGCGGCCGTTCGACGCCGCCGACACCGGCGACGGGCGCGACATCCTCGTGGTGAAGATCACCGACCACAACGCGCCGGACAAGGGCAAGCAGCCGCTGCTGTACTCGCTCTCGGTTCACGGCAACGAGCGCGGCGGCCTCGAGGGCGGGCTGCGCACGGCCGAGGACCTGGCGATGGCCGCGACGGACGGCGGCAAGATCTCCGACGGCGTCGCCAACTACGACTCGACGACCGGCCGCAAGCCGGAGTTCCACTCCTACGAGGCGCGCGACCTGCTCGCCAAGCAGGCCGTCTACCTGATCGACTTCAACATCGACGGCTGGGCGGTCGGCGACGTCTGGAACATCCCGCCGCTGCCGTACGAGCGCGGCAACAGCTTCGGCACCGACATCAACCGGCAGATGCCGACGATCGGCCGGATCGCGACGGCTCGCAACCCGCTGCAGGAGAGCGAGGCGTTCTTCGGCCACAAGTTCATGCACGACGTGGCCGCGAGCGGTCCCGGCAAGAAGATGGCCTACGGCGCCGACGTGCACGGCGAGCTGACCTCGCAGGCGTACGTGGACGTGATGTATCCCGCGGGGCAGTTCGACTCGGTCGACCACCGGCGGCTGATGGCGATCGCCGAGCGCACGAAGTCCGTGATCGACGCGACGCTCTACGGCGGGATCATCGACCAGATCGAGAACGCGAGCGGCGGCAACGAGAGCGAGACCGGCACGCCGATCCCGAACCAGCCCGCCCACTGGGGCACCGTCTGGGACACGCTCGGCTACACCGACACCGGCTTCATCGGCGACTACATGGCCACCGACCTCGGCGTGACCGGGATGGACTACGAGATCTTCCTGAACCACACGGTCCCGGACAAGGCCTGGAACGTCTACCTGCAGGAGAACCACATCAACGCCACGCGGGCGATCATCAAGACCGCGATGGCCTACGCGCGCTTCCAGGAGTCGGAGTTCAACGACAAGAACGTGACCGTGGACCCGCGCGGGCGGGCCGGCTACGTGGTGAACCCGGACACCGTCACGGACAAGGACGAGAACGGCGCGGGCACGAAGCCGGGGCCGAAGAAGGACGGGATCGGCGCGGACGGCAAGCCCGTCCAGCAGCGCTCCTACGAGGTGAGCAACCAGAAGTGGTTCAGCGACACGAACCGGCTGATGCCGCAGCCGTTCGCGCAGCTCGCCTCGGGTGACGTGGCGCGCGACGCGAAGACGCTGAACGCCGTGGACACGCTGGTGCTCGCCGACACGGCGCTGCCGGCGGACACGAAGAAGCGCACGGTCGACGCGGGCGCCTACTACCGCAACCTCCGCGCGTGGATCGAGTCGGGCGGAAACCTCGTGCTCACCGACCGCGCGCTGCACGCGCTGGGCGACCTCGGCGTGGTGCCGAAGGACGCGGTCCAGGACGTGAAGGTCTACCAGCCCTACGCCAACATCCTCGAGTTCGGGCACTCGCTCGTGGAGGGGCTGAGGCCGAACGCCCGCCAGCTGGTGGAGGCGGCGATCCTCGGCTACGAGATCGGCAACAACGCGTCGCCGATGACCGTGGTCGGCCGGACCGCGTGGGAGGCCGCCGGCGGCAAGACGGTCGCCACGACCGGCAACAACGCGGGCACGAGCGACGACGCGGTCAACGCGTCGATCGGCGAGCTGAAGCTCGGCAAGGGCCTGATCCGGATCCTCGGCGGCGCGCTGCCGACGCCCACCGAGGAGAACGACCACCGCTACGGCCTGCGCGACTACGCGCCGACGTACAGCGGCCTCTACGTCCTCGAGAACAGCCTGCGCCACGACGTGCCCGAGCTGGGCCGCGACGCCGGCTGCATCAAGGGCAGCGTCCGGCTGGTGGCGGTCTCGCGGAAGGTGCGCGGCCAGCGCGTGCGGTCGGTGCGGATCGCGGCGAACGGGCCGGCGCGGCTCACGCGGCGCGGCAAGAAGCTCTACGCGCGGGTGGACATCCGCAAGTTGAAGGGCCGCACGCTGGTGCTGCGAATCTCGCGGCGCACCGTCGGCGGCCGGCTCGTGAAGACGAAGCACACGCGGCGGGTCTGCCGCTAGGCGGCGCCGGGCGAACTTCAACGGCAGCCCATAGGGAACGGGCCCCGGCCGGGGGTCTCCACGGGAGGTGACGGGCGGCGGCTTTAGGGCCCCCGCGGCGCCGGGCACTGCACGATGTCCTCGCGCTGTCCCTTCACGGTCAGCGCCCGGAAGGTGCCCACCTGCGCGCTGACCTGGAACTGCCAGCGGACCTCGTCCACGCCCTCGTACGAGACGACCGTGTCGCCGAAGAAGTCCTGCGTCCCGTCCGGCTTGCCGAAGCGCTCCTCGAGCTTCGCGAGCGTGAGCTTCTCGGTCACCGCCCTGCATGCCTCGGTGCGGTTCAGGTCCGCGAAGTCCGTACCGTCGTCGCTGCAGGCGGAGGCGCCTAGCTGACCCGCCCACACACGTTGTGAACGCCTGAGGAGGCATCCGGGCCCGTCCCGAGGCTGTGGGTCTGCGAACTCACACCTCAAGGAGGACCCGGATGAACACGCACCCTAGGGCCGCGCTCGGACCTGCGGGACG
>DASVVS010000174.1:0-13010 GCA_036386455.1 Thermoleophilaceae bacterium | reverse complement strand
AGTCGCGGTTCGGCGGCGGGCAGTCCGGTGGGCAGTCGCGGTTCGGCGGCGGGCAGTCCGGTGGGCAGTCGCGGTTCGGCGGCGGGCAGTTCGGTGGGCAGTCGCGGTCCGGCGGCGGGCAGTTCGGTGGGCAGTCGCGGTCCGGCGGCGGATCCGGGTCGCAGGTCTCGACCTCGGGGTCGCAGCCGACGCGGTCGTCGCGGTGCCGGCCGCTCTCGGAGGGCAGCTCTGCCCCCCCGAGGGGACCGGGCGCGCCGAGCTGCGCCAGCGGCACCAGCGCCGGCGGCGGCGACAGCTTCGCCGGACGCGACAGCCGGTCCGCCGTGAAGCCGAGCACCGTCGCCACGAGGAGGAAGGCCCCGACCGCGGTGGCCACGAGACCCCTGCGCATACGGCGGCGGGCGGCTCGCGAGCCGGCCCGGTTCGGCCTGGCGTTCGCCCGCGCGAGCCCCTCCCGCAGCGCCATCGACAGGAGCACCTCGGACAGGTGCGGGAGCCGCCGGTCGAGCTCCTCGCCAAGCTCGTCCTCCCCCACCTCGTCCTCGGACACGTCGCCCTCGCGCACCTCGCCGCCGTCGTCCCCGCGCCCCCGGGCCGCCGTCATCACCCGCCGCGCGTCGGCCACGGTCCGACGGGCGGTGGCGGGCGGAATCCCGAGGACCCGCCCGATTGCCGAGTAGCCCAGGCCGCTGACCTCCCTCAGGACCAGCGCGCCGCGCGGCGTCTGCGACAGGCCCTCGAGCCGCTCGAGCACCCCCGGCACGCCCCCCTCGTCGAGCGCGAGACGCGTGGCCTCCACGCACCCGCGAGCCTCGTGCGCGCAGCGGAGCAGGAGCGTCCGCAGGGTCTCGTCCAGGTCGCCCGCCCGCAGCGCCTGGATGCCGCCGGCGACCGCCTCCCTGAACAACTCCTCGCCGCCGCCGCGCCCGGCGAGCGCGCAGCAGAAGCGGAAGACCTCGTCCCCATGGCGCCCGAAGATCGCGCGCAGCGCGGTCTCGGCACCGTCGGCGGCCAGCTCGGCGAGGCGTGCGTCGGGCAGGGCGCTCAACTCGTCCTCGACCATCCCTCGACTTCCAGAACTACGTGCCACTCGTCCCCCTGGGGCGAGCTTAAGCGCGCCAAGCAGCGCCGCGCAACCCCCCTTTCGGGGAGACGGTCAGCCGCCGAGCGACCGGCGCACCAGCTTGCCCGCGGCGTTCCGCGGCAGCTCGTCGCGCCGCTCCACGGCCTTCGGCACCTTGAAGCCGGGCAGCCGCGCGCGGCAGTGGGCGAGCAGCTCGGCGTCGCTCGCCTCGCCGCGCAGCACCACGTACGCCGTGATCGCCTCCCCCCACTCCGGGTCCGGCCGGCCGGCCACCGCCGCGTCGGCCACGGCCGGATGCGACAGGAGGGCCTCCTCCACCTCGGCGGCGGCCACGTTCTCGCCGCCGGTCACGATCACGTCGTCGAGGCGGCCCTCGACGAACAGGCGCCCCTCGGAGTCGAGGCGGCCGCGGTCCCCGGTGCGGAGCCACCCGTCCGCGCCGGCGGCGCCCGGCGCGACCATCGGACCGCGCACCAGGATCTCGCCGCCCTCCCCCACGCGCAGGTCCACGCCGAGCAGCGGCCGCTGCCCGGTCACCACCTGCGAGGCCGTCTCGGTCATCCCGTAGGTCGGGACGAGCGGGAAGCCGCGATCGTCGGCCCAGTCGAGCAGGTCGCGCGGCACCGGTCCGCCGCCCACGAGCGCGAAGCGCAGCGCCGGCCACTCGCGCAGCCCGGCGTCGATCAGCCGCCGCAGCATCGTCGCGACCAGCGACACGGCGGTCACGGCGCCGCTCTCGATCTCCTCGCGCACCGCGGCGACGTCGAAGCCGTCGTGCAGCACCGCGGTCGTGCCGTAGATCGCCGAGCGGTGCAGGATCGCCAGGCCGCCGACGTGCCAGAGCGGCAGGCAGCAGAGCCAGCGGTCCTCGGGCGCGACGCCGAGGTTCCAGGCCGAGGCGATCGCGCTGGCCTCGTGGTTGGCGGCCGTCAGCGCGACCGGCTTGGGCGTGCCGGTGGTGCCGGAGGTGAAGATGATCGTGCGCGTGCCGGGCGGCGCCTCGAACGGGGCGGGCGGCACCCCGCCGAGCCGCGGGTCGAGCGGGACGAACGGCACGTCCGCCCTCCACGCGGACCACAGCCGGATCGCGAAGCGCAGCGTGCCGCGCGCCTCGTGCACGAGCGGCGCGCGGAGCGGAATCAAGCAGCCGTCCAGCTCGGCATAGGTGAGGCTGCGCCCCTGCGCGACCACGGCCGGATGGCCGGGGTGCGTGCGCGCCCTGAGGCTGACCCAGTCCAGGCCTTTATCGTAGGCGCGCGATGCAGGAGCCCACCGAAGAGCGCACGATCCGGCGCGGCGCCGACTGGCAGGCCGCCGGCGACTACACCGACATCCGCTACGAGACCGCCGAGGGGATCGCGAAGATCACGATCGACCGGCCGGAGGTGCGCAACGCGTTCCGGCCCGAGACGCTCATCGAGGTCTCCGACGCCCTCGAGCGCGCACGCGAGGACCTCGACATCGGCGTGATCGTGCTGACCGGCGAGGGCCCGCTCGCCTTCTGCTCCGGCGGCGACCAGCGCGTGCGCGGCGACACCGGCTACATCGAGGACGACGCCGCCCGCCGCGGCGTGGGCCGCTTCCACGTGACCGACCTCCAGGTGCAGATGCGCCGCTGCCCGAAGCCGATCGTGGCGATGGTCGCCGGCTACGCGATCGGCGGTGGGCACGTGCTGCACGTGGTGTGCGACCTCACGATCGCCGCCGACAACGCCCGCTTCGGCCAGACCGGCCCGAAGGTCGGCTCGTTCGACGGCGGCTTCGGCGCGTCCGTGCTCGCCAACATGGTCGGCCCGAAGAAGGCCAAGGAGATCTGGTTCCTCTGCCGCCAGTACGACGCGCGGCAGGCGCTCGAGATGGGGCTCGTGAACACGGTGGTGCCGCTCGAGGAGCTGGAGGAGGAGACGGTGCGCTGGTGCCGCGAGATGCTCGCGCTCTCGCCGTTCGCCCTGCGCCTGCTGAAGGCGAGCTTCCACGCGGCCGAGGACGGGCTGTCGGGCATCCAGCAGCTCGCCCACGACACCAACCTCCTCTTCTACGCCAACGAGGAGGCGCAGGAGGGCCGCGAGGCGTACAAGGCCAAGCGCCGGCCGGACTTCGGGAAGTTCCCGAAGCGGCCCTGACGTGAGCCCGCTGCGCCTGTGGCTGGTGGCCGCGCGGCCGCGCACGCTCCCGGCCGCCATCGCGCCTGTGCTCGTGGGCACGGCGCTGGCCGGCAGCGAGGACGTGTTCAAGCCGCTGCGCTTCGCCTGCGCCCTGATCGGCAGCGTCTTCATCCAGATCGGGACGAACCTGGCCAACGACTACTCCGACGCCCGCCGCGGCGCCGACACGGAGGACCGGCTCGGACCGGTGCGCGTGACCGCCGGCGGCCTGATGCCGCCCAAGCGCGTGCTGACCGGGACCTACGTGGCGTTCGGGATCGCGGTGGCGGCCGGCGCGTACCTGATCGCGGTCGCCGGATGGGAGCTGCTCCTCGTGGGGATCGCCTCGATCGCCGCCGGCGTGCTCTACACCGGCGGGCCCAAGCCGTACGGCTACGAGGGGCTCGGGGAGCTCTTCGTGTTCCTGTTCTTCGGCGTGGTCGCGGTCGTCGGCTCGTACTTCGTGCAGGTCGAGGAGCTGCGCTGGGAGGCGTTCGCGCTGTCGGTGCCGGTCGGCCTGCTCGCCTCGGCGATCCTCGTCGTGAACAACGTGCGCGACGTGGACACCGACCGCCGCGCCGGCAAGCGCACGCTGGCGGTCAAGCTCGGGCGCGACCGCGCGCGCGGCCTGTTCGCGGCGATGGTCTACGGCTCGTTCCTGGTCCCGTTCGTGGTCGCCGCCGCCGGCGACGTGTCCTGGTGGGTGCTGCTGGCGCTCCTCGCCCTCCCGCTCGCGCCGCCGCTCGTGCGGACGGTCCGCACCCGCACGGACGGTGCCTCCCTCAACGGGGCGCTCGCGCACACCGGCCGGCTGCTCGCGGTCTACTCGGTGCTGCTGGCCGCGGGGGTGCTGCTCTCGTGAAGCGCTCGCTCGCGCGGCTGTCGATCCCGTTCCGGGAGCCGTTCGTGACCTCGTCGGGGGTCGTGGCCGAGCGCGAGCTGGTGCTGCTGCGGGTCGAGGACGAGAACGGCGTGGTCGGCTTCGGCGAGGCGGCCCCGTTCGAGCCCTACGACGGGATCTCCCTGGAGGCCGCCACAGCGGCGCTGCGGGGCGGCGCCGACGGGCCGCCGCAGGCACGCGCCGCCGAGGAGATGGCGCTGCTCGACCTGGAGGCGCGCCGGGCCGGTCGCCCGGTCGGCGAGCCGGGCGCCGAGGCCATCGCCGTGAACCGCACGCTGCCCGCCGGGCCGCCCGAGGAGGTCGCCGCCAGCGCGGCCGAGGGCGTCCGTGCCGGCTATGCCTGCTTCAAGGTGAAGGTCGGGCTGCCCGACGACGCGGAGCGCGTGAGCGCCGTGCGCGAGGCGATCGGGCCGTGGCCGGCGCTGCGGGTGGACGCCAACGGCGCCTGGAGCGTGGACGAGGCGGTGGCCGCGATCGAGGCGCTCGCGCCGCTCGACCTGGAGCTCGTCGAGCAGCCGTGCCGGACGCTCGAGGAGCTGGCCGAGGTGCGCCGGCGGGTCGCCCCGGTGCCGATCGCCGCGGACGAGCCGATCGCGTCGGCCGCCGACGTGCGCGCCGCCGCCGCGGCCGAGGCGTGCGACGCGGTGAACGTGAAGCTGGCTCCGAGCGGCGGCTTCGACGCGGCGCGCGCGACCGTCGCCGCCGCGCGCGAGCACGGCCTCGACCCCTACCTGTCGAGCACGCTCGACGGCCCCTGGGGCATCGCGGCGGCGCTGCAGCTCGCCGCCACCGAGGAGCTCGTCCTGGCCTGCGGGCTCGCGACGCTCGAGCTGTTCGACGCCGAGCTGGCCCGCGCGCTGCCCGCCCCGCGCGGTGGCCTGCTGTCCGTGCCGCAGGGACCGGGGCTCGGCGTGGCGGTGCGCGACGAGGCGCTCGCCGAGGTCCTGGTCGAAGAGCTGGCGTAGACGTTCATATGAATTTGCAGGCGATTCGTGGCGGGTCTGCGCCACGATGGCCACTGTGGGCGCAAAGCCGCGTTGCCAGGATCAACAACTCGCGCGAGCGGCCGACCCGACCTCGATGGCGAAGGCCCCCCGACCCCTCGGCGGTGACAGTGGGTTCACCCTCGTAGAGGTGCTCGCCGCCGTGGTGATCCTGCTCGTCGGGGTCATGAGCGTGGTGGCGATGTCGAACGGCGCCAGCACCGCCACCTCGCGGACGAAGGCGCACGAGGCGGCGAACGGGCTGGCCCGCGACATGGTCGAGGCGTCCCACGCGCTGCCGTACGCGTCGCTCTCGGCGAGCTCGATCCGTGCCGCCCTCGAGGCGCGCGCCGGGCTCGCCGACGCGGACGCCGCCGCGCCCGGGCTCCAGGTCCGCCGCCGCGGCGTGACCTTCACGACCGCGATCTCGCTCTGCACCTTCGACGACCCGCGCGACGGCGGCGGCGCGCACGACGCGACCTACTGCGCCGACGGCGCGCCCCCGGCGGCGGCCGACGCGAACCCGAGCGACTACAAGCGGGTGACCTTCGAGCTCACCTGGACCCGCGACGGTCGCACGGAGCGCTCCCGCCAGGCGACGCTGCTCATGAACAGCGACCGCGGGCCCGCCATCGCGGTCCTCGACACGAACCCGGCGGGCGCCGCGACGGTGACGAGCGGCAACGCCGTGGCGTTCGCGGTCACGACCTCGCTCCAGCCGGCGCGGCTCGAGTGGTACGTGGACGGCACCTTCCAGGAGGACCTGACGAGCGGGGTCACGGGGAGCGGGACCGCGTTCGCGTTCGCGTGGCGGATCGGCAGCTCCTGCTCGACCAGCGGCGTGATCGACGGGACCTACGTCGTGAGCGCGCAGGCGTTCAACTCGAGCGGCACGAGCCCGGGCCCGCGCGCGCTGACGGTGCGCCTGAACCGCTGCGCGCCCTACCCGCCCACCGCGTTCGCCGCCGGGCGCAACCGCTGGGGCGTCGAGCTGGACTGGGAGGACAGCCGCGAGGACGACGTGGCCGGCTACCGCGTCTACCGGGGCATCGGCTCGGCCACGCCCAGCGCGATCGCGAGCGGACCGTGCGCCGGCGTGGTCAAGGCCAGCACCTGCGTCGAGTCCGATCCCGCCGCGAGCCAGCCGATCTCCTACAACGTGCGCGCGGTCGATCGCGACTCGACCGGGGCGCTGCGCGACGGCACCGCCACGGCCAACTTCGTCGTCGTGACCGGCAACCGCCCGCCGGCGACGCCGGCCATCGCTAGCGCCGGCAGCTACGGGACGCTCGGCTGGAACGCCGTGGCCGACCCCGACCGCGGCGACAGCGTCGACTTCTACCGGATCTACCGCGACGGCCAGGCGCTCTCGGACCGCTACGACGTGGCCGACGCGGCCGGCGACCCGCTCGTCTGGACCGACCCCGCCACGGGCGGGAGGACGCACGTCTACCGCGTGGTGGCCGTCGACACGCGGCTCGGCGAGTCGGGCTTCTCGAACGCGGTGACGCGGTGAGTCACGAGCGCGGCTTCACCACGATCGAGCTCCTGCTCGCCTCCTCGCTGATGCTCGTGATCCTGGCGGCGACGCTCACCTCGATGGACGGGTTCAACCGCACGACGCGCGTGAGCGCCGACCAGAACGACTCCCAGCAGCAGGCTCGCCAGGCGATGGGCCAGCTCGCGCGCGAGCTGCGCAACCACGCCGTGGCGAACACCCAGGCGCCGGAGGGGATCGCCCTGGCCGCTCCCTACGACCTCGTGTTCGAGACCGTCGGCGCCAGCCGGCCCGCCGCCACCGCGAACAGCTCGAACGTGGAGCGGATCCGCTACTGCCTCGACGGCGGCACGCCGGCCACGCTCTGGGCACAGACGCAGAGCTGGACCTCCGCCGCCGCGCCGCCGGTCCCCTCGACCGTCGGGTGCCCGTCGTCGGCGTGGGGCACGCGCCGGGTGGTGGCGCAGGACGTGGTGAACCGGCTCGGCCCGCTGGAGCGCGCGGTCTTCACCTACGACGCCGCGTCCGCGGCCCAGGTCCGGCGCGTGGAGATGACGCTGTACGTGGACACCACGCTCGCGCGCGATCCCAAGGAGACCCAGCTCCAGTCGGCGATCTTCCTCCGCAACGCGAATCGCGCGCCGGCCGCGGCGTTCACGGCGAGCGTGACCGGAAGCGGCCTGACGGTGCTGAACGCCACGGGATCGGCGGACCCCGAGGGCGAGCGCCTGCGCTTCGCCTGGAAGGTGGACGGCGTGGCGATCGCGCCGACCAGCGAGACGGTCGACCACGGCGGGCTCGCGCCCGGGCCGCACGAGGTCGAGCTGACGGTGACGGACCCCGGCGGGCTGTTCCACACGACGCGCCAGACCGTGGTGGCGCCGTGAGGCCGGGCTCGGAGCGCGGCTCGGCGCTCGTGATCGCGATCGTCGTGACCGGCCTGATGCTGGCGCTAGGGCTCTCGGCGTACGCCTACGTGGACGGCCAGACGCGCCAGTCGAGCCAGGAGCGCCACCGCGAGGGGGCGTTCAACGGCGGCGACGCCGTGCTCTCGGTCCAGGGGTTCGTGCTCTCGCGCTACTGGCCGGCCGCGGCGGCGAACGCGTACCCGGACTGCGCGTGGAACGGGGCGGCGCTCACGGCCTCGGGCGCGACGGCGAGCACGGCCCGCTGCCCGAACCCGGCCGCGGTGGCGCAGACGTTCACGGGCGGTGACTACGCCGAGGGCTCCACGTGGGCCACGATCGTGCGCGACAACGGCGCGGGGAGCGAGACCTTCTTCGACGCGA
Organism: Thermoleophilaceae bacterium; assembly: GCA_036386455.1. GTDB lineage: Bacteria > Actinomycetota > Thermoleophilia > Solirubrobacterales > Thermoleophilaceae > AC-37. The sequence goes on along the minus strand of DASVVS010000174.1, from coordinate 5,111 downwards.
CCGCCACGCCCTCGCAGCCGAGCTGGGACGCGAACGGCGACGGGGAGGTCTGGGTGCGGGCGAGCTCTGCCCTGCGCGGGGCGCACCGCACCGTCGTGGCCCGCCTGCGGGTCGACCGGCTGCCGGTCGTGCTGCCGAAGACCGTCGTCACGGCCGGCACCCTCTCGATCTCAGGGGGTCCGAAGCCGTACATCGTGCAGAACGGCGCGACACTGGCGCTGCGCTGCCCGAGCGCGACCGCGAGCGGCTGCTACGCCAGCAGCAAGCCGAACCAGGTGCAGGGGCCGGGGTCGCTGAGCTTCAACCAGGCGGGCTCGCACACGCTGCCGCCGAGCGACCTCGACAAGCTGCGCCAGACCGCGATCGCCAACGGCACCTACCACGCGAGCGGCTGCCCGGCCAGCCCGGCGGGCAGGCTCGTGTTCGTGGAGAGCGGCAACTGCTCGTACGCCGGCGGCGGCACGTGGAACAGCGCCGCCGCGCCCGGCATGTTCGTGGTCGTGAACGGCACGATGAGCTGGAGCGGCAACGTGACCTACCACGGCACGGTCTACATGTTCAACCAGCAGAACGCCACGTGCCCGGTGTTCGACGCGGGCGGCACGGCGGTCATCTACGGGGCCGTGTTCGTGGACGGTCCGGGCTGCTTCAACGTGCGCGGCAACACGCAGCTCGTCTACACGCCCAGCGCCGTGCAGTCGCTCAGCTACTACGCGAGCGTGAGCCAGGTGCGCAACAGCTTCCGCGAGCTCAGCTGAGCGCGTCCAGGATCAGGCCGGCCACGGCCTCCGGGCGCTCCAGGTGGGCCGCGTGGCCGGCGCCGGCCACGGTCGCCGCACGGCCGCGCGGGGCGAGCGCCGCCAGCCGCTCCGCCGCCTCCACGTAGGCGGAGTCGCGCTCGCCGGCGATCGCCAGGAGCGGCGCCTCGATCGAGGGGATCCGGTCCCAGACCGGCCTGAGCGACCCCTGCCCGGCGCTGCGCAGCAGCGTCGCGAGCTCGTGCGGGTCGTGCGAGCGCCGCCCGGGGCGCTGCTCCTCCACCAGCCTCTCGGGCTGGCCCGCGAAGACGGGCAGCCGCTCCCACTCCTCGACGGTCCGCTCGATCGGCTGGGACTCGATGCGCGCGGCGAGCGCCTCGTCGGCGGCGCGGCGGGCGGCGCGGGCGGCCGGATCGCCGATCCCGGCGCTCGCGCCCACCGTGACGATCGCGCCGAGCCGCTCCGGCTCGCGCGCGGCGAGGTGCAGCACCAGGCGGCCGCCCATCGAGTAGCCGACCGCCGCGGAGCCCGGCGGTGCGACGTCCGCCAGCTCCGCGAGGCGCCCCTCCAACGTGTGCGTGCGGAAGTCCAGGCACAGGGTGGGATAGCGTTCGGCCACCCGCCGGGCGACGGGGGCCCAGGCCTCCCCGCGCTGCATGTAGCCCGGGACGAACACGACGAGCGGCGCCTGCACACCAGCATGATCCCGATCAACCGCACGTATGCGCCCGTGCAGGCGTTCGCCGAGGAGCTGGCGCGCAGCGGAATGACCCACGCGGTCACCTCGCCCGGCTCCCGCAACGCGCCGCTCACGCTCGCCCTGGCGGCACAGAGCGGGATCGAGGCGCACTCGGTCGTGGACGAGCGCTCGGCCGGGTTCGTGGCGCTCGGGATCGCCAAGGCGAGCGGGCGGCCGGTGGCGGTCACGTGCACGTCCGGCAGCGCGGCGGCCAACCTGATGCCGGCGATCGTGGAGGCGCGCGAGGCGCGCGTGCCGCTGATCGTGCTGACCGCCGACCGCCCGCCGGAGCTGCGCGAGGTGGGCGCCGGGCAGTCGATCGACCAGGTGAAGATGTACGGCGGCGCGGTGAAGTGGTTCGCGGAGGTGGGCAACCACGAGCCGTCGCGCGCGACGGCCATCCACTTCCGGGCGCTGGCGTGCCGCGCGTACCTGACCGCGGCGGGCGGCGCGGCGGGCGGCGGGACGGGCGGGGCGCCCGGCCCGGTGCACCTGAACTTCCCGCTGCGCGAGCCGCTCGCGCCGGTGCGCGAGGAGCTCGACCCCGGCGACTGGGCCGGGCGGCCGGACGGGGCGCCGTGGGTGCGCCGGAGCACGGCGCCCGCGCGGCCGGCCGAGGCTCCGGCGCTCGATCGCGGCACACGCGGCGCGATCGTGGCGGGCGCCATGGCCTACGACCCCTCGTGGGCCGCCCTCGCGGCCGAGCTCGGCTGGCCGCTCCTCGCCGACGCGACCTCCGGCCTGCGCTGCGGCCCGCACGACCGCTCGGCGGTGGTGGCGCACTACGACGTGCTGCTGCGGCTCGAGCGCTTCGCGGCCAAGCACCGGCCCGACTTCGTGATCCGGGTCGGCGACCTGCCCACGTCGAAGCCGCTGCGGGCGTGGCTCGGCGGCGCCGAGCAGCTGTCGGTCGATCCACACGCGACGTGGCAGGACCCGGCCCACGACGCAAGCGTGTTCGTGGACGCGCTCGACACCGCCGCCCTGCGCGAGGGCAGCGCGGCCGACCCAGGCTGGCTCGAGTCGTGGCGCCGCGCGGACGCCCTCGTGCCGGAGGCGCTCGCGCGGACGCCCGATCCGTTCGAGCCGCGGATCTGGGACGCGGTGGCGCGTGCCGCTCCGGAGGGCGCCACGCTCTGGGTCGCCTCCTCTATGCCGATCCGCGACGTGGAGGCCTACGTCCCGGCCGGCGCCAAGCCGCTGCGCTTCCTCGCGAACCGGGGCGCGAACGGGATCGACGGGATGGCGTCGTCGGCGCTCGGCGCCGCGCTCGCGTCGGAGGGGCCGGCGTCTCTGCTGACCGGCGACCTGGCGCTGCTGCACGATCTCGGCGGCCTGGTCGCCGCACGCCGGCTCGGCGCCGCACTGACGATCGTCTGCGCGAACAACGGCGGCGGCGGCATCTTCGACTACCTCCCGGTCGCCGCGGCGGCCGATCCGGAGCTGTACGAGCGCCACATCGTCACGCCGAGCGGCGTGGAGCTCGAGCGGGTGGCTGCGCTCGCGGGCATGCCGCACGTGCTCGCGGAGACCGCCGCGGAGGTGGAGGAGGCCGTGCGGCGCGGCGGCCCGGCGCTGATCGAGGTGCGGACCGACCGCGCCCGCAACGTCGAGCTGCAGCGCGACCTGCGGGCGCGGGTCGAAGCCGCGCTGTGAGGGGGCGCGGCCCGACCGCCGCGGCCCGGCCGCGGCGCCTGCCGGCCGCGGCGACCCCGCTCCGCCTCGTCCTCCTCGGCTGGACGCTCCTGTCGGTCGCCTGGATCTTCGGCAACCCGCCGTTCGCGGGCCCGGACGAGCGCTCGCACTACCTCCGTGCACTGCAGGTCGGCGGTGGGGACCTGATCACCGAGCGACGGCCCGACCTGGCCCGCGGCGAGAACGAGCGCCAGATCGCCTGGAACCGGCAGTTCACCTACGAGGCGCGCGTGCCGGGCGGGCTCGGGCCGCCCGACCACGAGTGCTGGACCTCCCGCTCCGAGACCGACGCCGGCTGCATCGACGACTTCCGGCCGCCGCCCGCGGCCTTCACGACCGTCATGCCGGTCGGCAACTACCAGCCCCTCCCCTACCTCCTGCCCGGCGTCGCCGCCCGCGCGGCCGATTCGCCGGCCTCCGCGAACCGGCTCGCCCGGATCGTGAACGCGCTGCTCACTCTCGGACTCCTGTGGATCGCGCTGCGGATGGCCTGGAGCCGCGACGCCGGGCCCGTCTCGCTGCTCGGCGTCGTCGTCGCGGTCACGCCGATGGCGATCTTCTGCGGGAGCATGCTGAACGGGAGCGGCCCCGAGATCGCGGCGGCGGTCGCGTTCGGCTGCGGGCTGCTCCGGCTGCGGCGCGACCCGAGCTGCGCCCGCTCGCCCGCCGTGTGGGCCGGGATCGGCGCGGCCGGGGCCGTGCTCGCCCTCACCCGCACGCTCGGGCCCGCGTACCTCGTGCTGGTCGCGGCCGCCGCGCTGGCGCTCGGCGGCCACCGGCCCGCGTGGGAGTTCGTGCGCGGGCGGGGCGGCGCCGCGCTGGGCGCCCTCGCGGCGATCGCCGCCGCGATAGGCCTCAACCGGATCTGGGAGCGCGCCCACGGAGCGGAGGCCACGACCGGCTTCGCCAACCTGCGCGCCGTGCTCGACGAGGCCGCCGGCGAGTGGTGGCGGGCGTCCTCGGAGCTGATCGGCAAGTTCGGCTACCTCGAGTACCGGCTGCCGGCGATCGCGTACGTGGCCTGGTTCGCGGCGGGGTTCGCGCTGATCGCGGCGGCCCTGGTGGCGGCGCGCCGCCGCGAGCGGATCGCGCTGGCCGCCGCGGTCGCCGCCGCCGCCGTGCTCCCGATGCTGATGTGGATCTACGCGATCCGCCAGACCGGCTTCGGCCTGCAGGGCCGCTACGTGCTGCCGGCGCTCGTGGCGGTCCCGCTCGTGGCCGGCGAGCTGCTGCGGGCGCACGCCGCGGCGCTGGGCGAGCGCCTGCGCAGCGCGCTCGTCGCCGCCATCCCGCTCACCGCCGCGGCGGTGCACCTGATCGCGTTCCTCTGGGCGGCCCGGCGCGCGGCGGTCGGCACCGACGGCCCGCTGGTCTTCCTCGGCGACTCCGGCTGGAGCCCGCCGCTCGGCTGGCTGCCGTGGCTCGCGCTCGCGCTGCTCGGGTCGGCGGCGCTGGCGGCCGGGTTCCGCCGGACGGGGCCGGAGACCGCCTAGGTCAGCAGCGGCAGCAGGGCCTGGAGCTTGGCCTCGTTGGCGGCCAGCTCCTCGGCGGGGACCGAGTCGCGCACGATCCCCTCGCCCGCGTAGAGGTGGGCGACGCGGTCGCGGATCAGCGCGCAGCGCAGGGCCACGCAGAACTCGCCGTCCTCGGCCAGGTCGGTCCAGCCGACCGGCCCCGCGTACCAGCCGCGGTCCATCCCCTCGAGCGCCGGGATCAGCGGCAGCGCGGCGTGGGCGGGCTCGCCGCCGACGGCCGGAGTCGGGTGCAGCAGGCCGGCGAGCGCCACCGCCGGCAGCGGCTCGGCGAGCTGCGCGCGGATCGGCGTGCCGAGGTGCTGCACGTTCTGGACCTTCACCACGACGGGCTCCTCGGCAGCGGCCACCCACACGCTCACGGGGTCGAGCGTGCGCTCGATCCGC